>NZ_CP018863.1:3600000-3900000 GCF_002849715.1 Arthrobacter crystallopoietes | reverse complement strand
GTGGCAATGAACGCCAGCTCGTTCGCAACCATCCAGGGGCCTCTAGCTCTTCTTCGCCCTGCTTGGCTGCACCCGTGGCGGTTCGCCCGGCATCTTCGGGTAGTCGGGTGGGAACGGCATTTCACCGAGACCGTCCGCGACATCGCGCTCCCACCATTTCAGGAGCGCATCGATGGTGCCTGGATTGGCATGCATGTCCGCCCATGGGTCGCCGGTGGTCCTGAGCCGGTCCGGCACCGTGGCGATAGTGAATTGCTTCGGATCCGCCGATTCCAGTTCGTCCCACTCGAGCGGACAGGAAACGGGAGCATGGGCCAGAGCCCGCGGACTGTACGCTCCGGCCATGGTGCGGTCCCGGTTGGCTTGATTGAAGTCCACAAAGACCCGCTGGCCGCGCTCCTCCTTCCACCAGTTGGTGGTGATCTGCTTCGGCATGCGGCGTTCAAGTTCGCGGGCGGCGGCGATCACCGCGTGGCGCACGTCCAGAAATTCGCGCGTAGGTTCGATCGGCGCAAACACGTGCAACCCGCGGTTGCCCGACGTTTTGATGAAGGCGTTCAGTCCTGCCTCGGCGAGGACCGATCTGAGCTCCAGGGCCGCGGGAACGGCGTCGTCAAAGTCGGTGCCGGGCTGCGGGTCGAGGTCGATGCGCAGCTCGTCCGGATTATCCGAGTTCCCGGCGCGCGAGGGCCACGGGTGGAAGACGATCGTGTTCATCTGAACTGCCCAGACGGCGGCGGCCGGTTCATCGATAACCAGCTGGGGGTGCGATCTGGCACTGGGGTAGACCACCTTTACGGCCCGCACGAATTCCGGCACACCCTTGGGCGGGTTCTTCGAAAAGAACATTTCGCCGTCGATCCCCTCGGGAAATCGCTGGAGGGAGACGGGGCGGTCCCCGTTCGCGGCGACGAAAGCCTCGCCCACGTCCGCGATGTAGCGGGCCAGGTCCAGCTTCGTCAGGCCCAGTTCGGGCCACAGCACTCTGCTGGGACTGGAAATACGCATTTCCCGCTCGCCGTGGGGTCCCTCAACCGTGAGCGTCGTTGCTTCGCTGGCCATGGGAACAACATACCGATAACCGCGGCGGCCGTCACCCAATCCGGGCGGGTGCATGTTCCGGCCATGGTCCGTAAGCTCGTTCCATGGCGAGATACTTTGATGTTCATCCTGAGGACCCCCAGCCGCGTGCCGTCGGGCAGATCGTCGATCTGGTGCAGTCGGGCGGGCTCATCGCATACCCCACGGATTCCTGTTATGCGCTGGGTGCGCAACTGGGCAACAAGGACGCGCTGGAGCGGATCCGCACCATCCGACAGCTCGATGACAAGCACCACTTCACTCTGGTCTGCAAGGATTTTTCCCAGCTCGGTCAATTCGTCCTGATCGACAATGACGTCTTCCGCAGCATCAAGTCGGTCACGCCGGGTAGCTATACCTTCATCCTGCCGGCAACAAAGGAAGTTCCGCGCCGGCTGCTGCACCCGAAGAAGAAGACCGTGGGAGTCCGCATTCCCAACAACAAAGTGGTCCATGCCATCCTGGCCGAGCTCAACGAACCGCTGCTCTCCAGTACTTTGCTGCTTCCCGGCCAAGAGGAGCCGCTGACGCAGGGGTGGGAGATCAAGGAGCACCTGGAACACGTTGTCGACGGCGTGGTGGACTCCGGGGACTGCGGTGCCGAGCCGACCACCGTGATCGACTTCTCGGGCGGCGGTGCCGAGGTTGTCCGTCGCGGCATGGGCGACCCCTCCCGGTTCGAGTAAGGGTCTTAGGCGCCTACAGCTGCCGGCGTGACATTGGAAGGCACCGGCTCGTGCCGCAGATAGTCCCGCCGGAAGCTGCCGGTGCCGGCAGTCAGCGAGCGCAATTGGATGGCGTACCGCAGTAATTCCTCGTCCGGCACTTCGGCGCTGATTTCCGTACGGTCGCCGCCCACCGACGTCGTTCCCGTCACCCGGCCGCGGCGGGAAGACAAATCGCTGAGCACCGCGCCGACATATTCGTCCGGCACCATGACGGTCACGGCGGACACCGGTTCCAGCAGCTGGATGCGCGCCGCCGCCGCAGCCTCACGCAGCGCCAGCGCCCCTGCGGACTGGAAGGCGGCGTCCGAGGAGTCGACGCTGTGCGCCTTGCCTCCGACCAGCGTCACGCGGATGTCCACAACAGGGAACCCTGCGGAAACACCCTTGAGCAGCTGTGCCCTGAGGCCTTTCTCCACCGAGCCGATGAACTGCCCGGGGATCGCGCCCCCGACGATCCTGTCGACAAATTCGAACCCTGCCCCGCGGCTAAGGGGTTCAACTTCGATGTCGCAGATGGCGAACTGGCCGTGGCCGCCGGACTGCTTGACGTACCGCCCATGCCCCTTGGCCGGCTCGGCGAAGGTCTCCCGCAGCGGTGTGATCACGTTGACCGTCTGCAGTTGGACGCCCTGGTCGGCCAGCCGCCACAGCACTACGTCCGCGTGGGCCTCGCCCATGCACCACAGCACCAGTTGGCCGGTTTCGGCGTTGCGCTCCACCCGCAGCGTCGGATCCCCCGACGCCACCTTCGCCAGGCTGCGGGCGAGGGCGTCTTCATCAGCGTGCGACGCCGCCTCGACCGCCACCGGCAGCAGCGGCTCTGGCATGGACCACGGTTCGATCAGCAACGGCGTGTCCTTGGCCGAGATCGTGTCGCTGGTTTCGGCATTGCCAACCTTGGTCAGCGCGCAGATATCCCCCGCCACCGCGAACGGCACCGCCTGCAGGGCCGACCCGACCGGAGCATGCAGATGCGTGACCCGCTCGTCGCTGTCATGGTCCTGGTGGCCTCGCTCGGCCAGCCCGTGCCCGCTCACGTGGATAGCAGTGTCCTCGCGTAAAGTGCCGGAGTACAAACGCACCAGGCAGACCCGGCCCAGAAACGGATCACTGCTGGTCCGCACCACCTCGCCGGCGAGCGGACCGGCAGGGTCGCAGGTCAGCGCCCGGGCCGGCTTTCCGTAGAGATTCATCACCGCCGGCAGGTCGCGCTCAACCGGCGAAGGGAAAGCCTGGACCAGCATCCGAAGCAGCTCGGCCGTCCCCACGCCCGTTTCAGCGGAGGTCGGAATGACCGGAAAGAAGGAACCACGGACGACGGCGGTCTCCAGGTCCGCGACCAGGGTTTCCTCGGCGATCTGCTCACCACCGAGATACCGGTCCATCAGCGTCTCGTCCTCGCTTTCGGCGATAATCCCCTCGATCAGCGCACCCCAGGCGGATTCCGCCGCGGCCAGTTCGTCCTCGGTCGCGGCACGTTGGGCAGGCTGCAGCTCCCCGGCCGGGTATTCCGACACCGTGTTTGAGAGCAGCCCGTGCAATCCCGTGAACGTTCCGCCGGCCCCCACCGGGAGGTAGAGCGGCAGGACGGCGTCGCCGAAGGCCTGCTGGGAAGCTGCGAGCGCCCGGGCGTAATCGGCCCGGGGATGATCCAGCCGGCTGATCGCCACCGCCCGCGGCATTGCGGCTTCTTGGCACTCGTTCCATAACGCGATGGTGGCGGCGTCAATATCGTCCACGGCCGACACTACGAACAGCACGGCATCCGCAGCGCGCAGTCCGGCCCGCAGTTCGCCGATGAAATCCGCATAGCCGGGCGTGTCGAGCAGGTTCACTTTTACGTCGTTGAAAACCACCGGAACCACGGACAGCGACACCGACCGCTGCTGGTGGATCTCCGCGGGGTCCGAGTCACTAACCGTGGTCCCGTCGGCGATGGAACCCATTCTGGCGATCGCTCCGGTGGCAGCGAGCAGCGCCTCGGTAAGCATCGTCTTCCCTGCCCCCGAATGCCCCACCAGCGCGACATTGCGGATCTCCTCCGGCCGCTCGGCGTGCATCGGCGTCGTCCCGTCCGCCCGCCGCAGCGCCGTCGCGGCCCGCCCGGACCCCTTCCCCGGACCGTTAGTGCCTTTTACCGACATGACATCTCCCCTAGCCCTCACCTAGCCGTAGCGGCCTGTGCCCATTCCCTGTGATTAGATTCGACACCCGCGGCAGCGGAAACGGCAAGGGTTGGGCGGCGCATCCAGCATGATGGATACATGGCCACCTCCGAATCCCCCGTCAGCATCTCCGTCGGCGAGACACCGGTCTCGGGCGTCTACGCCCGGCCCGATAACCCGTTGGCCACCATGGTCGTGGCCCACGGGGCGGGTGCCGGCATGGAGCATCCGTTCCTGCAGGGCTTCACCCGGGCATTGAACGACGACGGCGTAGCCACCTTGCGCTTCAACTTCCCCTACCGGGAGGCAGGCAAGAAGTTTCCGGACCGCCCGCCGGCCGCAATCGCCGCCTGGCGGGCAGCCATGGACTTTGCCGCCGCGGAATCGAACGGCGAACCGCTATGGGCGGCCGGCAAATCCTTCGGCGGGCGCATGGCCTCGATGGCCGTCGCCGAAGGTATGCCCGCGGCGGGACTGGTCTACCTAGGCTACCCGCTACATCCGCCGGGCAAACCAGAGAAGCTCCGCGACGAACACCTCTATGGCCTGACCCTGCCGATGCTCTTCCTGCAAGGGACACGCGATCCGTTCGCCACGCCTGAACTCCTGGAGAACGTCGTTTCCCGCATCGGTGCGCGCGCTGTGCTGCAGTGGCTGGAGGGCGGCGGCCATTCCTTCGAGGTTGCGGGCGTGAAGCGCAGCGCCGACGAGGTAGGCGCTTCCCTGGCGGAACCCGCCGCGGCGTTCCTGGCCGCGCACCGTTAGGCGTTGGGCCGCGCGTAGCTCTTGTCAGCCCATAAAGGGACCAGCAATTCGGGGCGAGGACCTCGTCGATCTTGATGTAGGTAAGACCATCAAGAAGTAGCTTCAGAGTCAGTGGCGGCTGCTCCAGAACCGCCGCCACCAGGGACGCTTGATTTCCGGTGCCGGCTTGGCCGGGGCAGCGGCCGCGCGGGCTGCCTTGCGTTCGCGCCAACGGGCCACTTCGCCGTCGACATCCCTGGTCTTGGTAATGACGGGCGGTCCGCCCAGCAGCTGGCGCCGGGCTTCGATCACGCGGGTATTGAAGTCCTCGACGATGTCGCGGACCTGTTTCTCCGTGTACTGCTTGTCCAGCACCTGGTCCAGCTCGGCGTCCTCGGTGCGCAGCATGATGGCGGCCGGTCCCAGCCCGGTGATGTTTTCGCGCTGGATCAGGCCCTTGATCCACCAGTCCGGGTCGTAGCGCTCCCCCAGCCCCGGGATCGGTTTTCCCGCATACTCCAGATTGTCGAATTCACCGCGCGCCATCGCGTCCCGGATGAGGTAGTCGGCCTTGGCCGCATCGCTGATCTTGTTGCGTTTTTGCCGGGCTTCCTCGTCGGCGTCCGTGTCGCGGGCCTGTCCGCCGGAAGTGCGTGCGGCGCGCAGCTCGGCCGCGCGCGCCAGCCTGCGCTCATGCTCGCCGGAGGTCATGCCGCCCATGATCTGCCACCGCCTTGGGTTCCTGCGCCACGCCGATTTTCTGCTGCCACTATCGTCCCAGCACCTTGCGGCACCGGCAACGGACAGCCGGGTACGCCTCTTTATCTCGGGCATGACCTGCGTATAGGCTCGGGCGGTATGGCACTGCGACTTGTTCAAGTGAATTTCAAGGCCGGGAATGATTCAGCGCTCGGTCAGTTTTGGGCGGATGCCCTCGGCTGGGGTGCGTCCAGTGAGGGACCCGGTGTAACCAACGTTGAACCCGTTGGCTTCGATTGGCCGGACCCCGCCGCCGTCTGCATCGATGTGGTCACCGTGCCGGACCCTGAGACCGTGAAGTACCGCGCGCACCTGGATCTCGCCACCACCTCGGCAGCCCATCAGACGGAGCTGGTCACACGTCTGGAGGAGCTCGGCGCGACGCCCTCCGATGTGGGCCAGGGTGATGTGCCGTGGACTGCGCTAGCCGACCCGGAGGGGAACCTGTTCCGCGTGCTGGAGCCTCGATCGGTTTACCGGGACACCGGGCCGATTGCTGCAGTGGTGGTCAACTGCGCGGATCCGCCTGCCATGGCCCGGTTCTGGAGCGAGGCGATGGACTGGACCCTGCACGAGGTGACCGAGGATCATGCGAGGCTGCGTTCGGCCAAGGGCGTCGGTCCGTATCTGGAGTTCCTTCGCACCCCCGTCCTGAAGACCGAGTGTGGCCGTGTCCATCTCGACCTGATGCCGTACCTCGGTGATGATCAGGCGGCAGAGGTAGCCCGGCTGCGGGCTCTCGGCGCCACTGACGCCGACGTCGGCCAGGGCGACGTGCCGTGGGTATGCCTCGCCGACTCGGAGGGCAACGAGTTCTGCGTCCTCACTTCGGGCTGAGCCATATGCGCGGGTACCGTACTGGTCAGGCTTTCCTCGTGACCCGTGCCGTCGCCCGCGCCGTCCAGGGATCCTCGGGCCAGGGGTGCTTCGGATAGCGCCCGCGCATTTCCGCCCGTACCTGCGCGTAGGGTCCGGACCAGAAGGAAGCAAGATCATCCGTTACAGCCAAGGGGCGTTTGGCGGGCGAGAGCAAGTGGAACAACACGGGCACCCGCTCATCCACCAGCCGGGGCGTCCGCGCCCAGCCGAAACACTCCTGCAGCTTGACCGCCACCACCGGACGGCCGTCCCCGTCCCCTGGTTCGGGGTAGTCGATCCGCACCCGCGAACCGCTCGGTACTTCCAGCGTCTCCGGTGCCAGTTCGCCGAGCCGTGCCGCCTCCGGCCAGGGCAGCAGCCGCCGCAAGGGGTCGGCCAGATTGACCGCATTCGCCGGGGTGCCGCCGGCCAGCGCTTCGATCTCCGGCGACAGCCACTCATCCAGCCGCGCGAGCAGCGCGTCCTCGGAAACGTCCGGCCAGGGTTCGCCCAGTTCGCGGTGCAGCAGGGCGAGCCGGCGGCGCAGGGCGTCCGCCGTCGTCGACCATCCGATGACCGACAGCCCGTCCTGCCCCAGCGCGCGGACCACAGCGGCGCGCCCCTCGGCCAGCGGGGGCCGGATCGGAGTTGAGGACAGCACAATCGCGCCGAGCCTGCGTTGCCGCCGGGCCCCCACCCTGCCGTTTACGAAGGAAGCGTCCACAGTGTCGGCCAGCAGGTGCCGGGCTGCCGCCTCCGCGGTCTCCGCCGCCAGCGGTGCGGCCGATCGGATCACGGCGCCGGTTCCGGCCGCGTCGCGCCCCTGTGCCCGCGATACCTCGGCGACGGCCAGCCATTCGTGTCCGGTGAGCGGGCTGCCGGCGGGCAGGCCCGCCCGGGTACCGGAGGCCAGCAGATACTGTTCCGGTCCGCCGCCCGGAACGCGGCGGGCCACGCGGTCGGGGAACGCCAAGGCGACGACGAATCCCACGGCGTCGCCCTCCGGCACAGGCCCCGATAGTTCTTCTGGGAGGACGACGCCGGAAACCTCCTCGCGCACGATGCCCTCCAGCCGCCGCACCTCCTCTACCCAGCGCCTGGCTGCCGGTTCCTGCCCCGAGCGCAATGCGGACAGCAGCCGGGTCAGGTCTGCGCCCGGCGCTCGCAGTTCGCCGGAGACCATGGCAACGCTCTCCGCCGCGGTAGTTCGTTTGCCTGTAGCGGAGCCCCGCAGCAAAGCCGAGCCATCCAGCAAGGCGCGCCCCAATCTTGGGTCTGCCGGAATCCGCGCGAGGGTCCGGCCCAGCTGGGTGGCATGTCCGGAGGGCTCCACGGCGCCGAGATCGCGCAGCACCTCGACGGCCTCGTCCATCGCATTCCGGGGAGGATCGTCCGGCAAGGCGAGCCCCTGGCCGCCGGGCGCGCCCCAGCAGGCCAGGACCAGCGCCGCACCGGCCAGGTCCGTTGCCATGATCTCGGGCGTGCGGTGGGCCGGCGCAGCCCCGAAAGTCTTCTGGTCGTAACAACGCACCACCCTGCCGGGGCCCTGACGTGCGGCGCGGCCGGCTCGCTGCTCGGCGGACGCGCGGGAACAGGACACGGTGACCAGGCCGGACATGCCCCGGGCGGCATCCCGCCGTGGTTCGCGGGACAGGCCTGCGTCGATCACTAGCCGGACGCCCGGAACCGTCAGCGAGGATTCGGCGAGCGCCGTGGACACGATGATCCGCGGCGGTTCGCCTGGCTCCCGGCCGGAGACAGCCCGGTCCTGGGCCGCCGGTCCGGCCTGCCCGTGCAGCTCCAATACCTCGGTCCCGGCTGCCCGGTCGCGTAGCCGGTTCCGGATGCGCGAGGCGACAAGGGAAACTTCCCAGGCACCAGGCACGAAGACCAGCGCATCGATCCCCGCGTCGGCTGCGAGCGCTTTCTGGTGCGACGCCGCTGCCGTATCGGCGACGTGGTCCAGGAAGGCGCGGGTGACGCCGCGTCCGTCCAGTCGCGCCACCGCTGCCGGCGCCCAGACCGTTTCCAAGGGATGGAGCGCGGAAGGACAGTCGACAACCCTAGCCGGCCCCTCGCCGTCGTACTTGCCGATCAAAGCGGCGAACCGCGGGGCGTCGAGGGTAGCGGACATGGCCACGAACGTCAGATCGCCGCGCAGTTCGCGGACCTCGGCGAGCATACCCAGCAGCAGGTCCGTCTCGAGCCCGCGTTCGTGGACCTCGTCCAGGATCACCGCGTCCGTGCCTTCCAGCCCCGGATCCGCGAGCAGCCGGCGCAGCAGGATGCCCGGGGTCACGAACTCGATCAGCGTTGCAGGGCTGGTCCGGCGTTCACCACGGACCGTATACCCGACGCGGTCGCCGAGCCGAGTGCCGTCCAGCGCGGCGAGACGACGGGCAGCCGAGCGTGCGGCAACGCGGCGCGGCTGGGTGACCACAACGCGGGGAAGGCCGCCTTTGTCCCGCGCTCCATGTCCAGCCCTGTTCCAGGCCAGGTTCGCCAGCAGCGGCGGCACCAAGGTGGTCTTGCCGGTACCGGGAGGAGCCTGCACCACGGCGGATCCGGCCGGGCCTCCCGCGCTGACGGCCTCTGCCAGCTCCCCCAGCGACTCCGCAAAGACCAGGCCGGTGCCGATGGCGGCCAGGTCGAAGGGGCCGGAGCTGTTTGCGGGGCCGAAGGAGAGGTACTCAGAAGTCACGCCTCCATTGTGCCTTGGTCCCGTTGCAGCGGTGCTGCTCTTCCGTTACCCAGAGCAAAGGAGCATCATGAGTGGCACAACCGCTGCCGAAGACCGTTACGACGACGAAAAGGACGGAACCTTGAATACAACGCCTCCCTCCGATCCCGGGCGGTCGGGCCACCTGCACCACCGGCGCATCCATATTCCCGGAGAAACCGACGACGCCGCACCGCTGGCCCCCATCCAGACCGACCCCAGAAAAGCGCGCAGAGCACTCTGGGGCTCCTACGTCGGGACCTCCCTGGAGTGGTACGACTTCTTCCTGTTCGGTACCACCGCCGCGATCGTCTTCGCCCCGCTGTTCTTCGGCGGCGACGATCCGGCGTTGCGGACCATTCAGGCCTTCCTGACCTTCGGCGTCGGCTTCATCGGCCGGCCGCTCGGGGCCCTGGTCTTCGGCCACTTCGGCGACCGGCTGGGCCGCAAGGGCATCCTCGTCATTACGATCGTGGTCATGGGCGTCGCATCCGCCCTCATCGGCGTGCTGCCGACCTTCGAGACGGCGGGCATCGTGGCCCCGATCCTGCTGGCCGCCCTGCGTTTCGTCCAGGGACTGGCAACCGGCGGCGAGTGGGGCGGGGCCACCCTGATGGCCGTCGAGTCGGCTCCACCAGAGAAGCGGGGGTTCTACGGCGCCGTGGTCCAGCTCGGCTCCCCCACCGGCACACTGCTGTCCAGCCTGATTGTTGCCGGCGTCGTGGCTTGGACCGGGGACCAGTTCCTCGAGTGGGGCTGGCGGATCCCCTACCTGATCTCGATCGTGCTCGTGGCGGTCGGTGTCTGGCTGCGCCTGGCCGTCGACGAAACTCCCGATTACCGTGCCGCCGCGGACGCCGCGTCGGCCGCGCACAAGACCATCCCAGTGGTCGAGATCTTCCGGCACATCCCCGGCCGTCTGGTGGTGGGCATCTGCACCTATCTGTTCGGCAACGCCGGCTTCTTCCTGCTCACCACGTTCATGATCAGCTACGTCAGCAGAGTCCTGGAGCTGGATCCCACGGTGATCCTTACCGCCATCTCCTGGGGCGCCGTCGCACAGATCATCTCGATGACGATCGCCGGCAAGGTGGCAGACCGGATCACCCCGGCCAAAATGGTGGTGATCGGCTACGTGATCGCCGTCGTCGTTGCTTTCCCGATCTTCTGGCTGGTGGACACGCGCAGCTCCCTGGCGATCACGGTGGCCATGATCCTGGGACTGGGGTTCGCCTCCATTCCGTATGCACCCGTGGGAACTACGCTTACCCAGCTCTTCCCGATCCGGTTGCGTTATTCGGCCATCGCCCTGTCCGCGAACATCTCCGGCATCATCGCCGGGTTCATGCCCGCGCTCGCGGCCTGGATCCTCACCATGACGGGCGGAAGTTCGGTGGGCCCCGCCATCCTGCTGTTTGCCATCGCGCTGACCTCGCTGATCGGCTCCATCATCGCCCGGCGGATGATCGTCGCCGACCACCACGCCGGCCTGCAGGGCGGTGAGCCCCTCCCCACCCGCTGATTCGAAAAGTACGACGACGGCGCCTCGCTCCCTCGGCGCCAACCGGTCTTTCCGTCAGACTGCCGTTGCCCCTTCAGAAGCCCGTCGGCGCGAATTGGCTGGCGGTGAACTCCGCGCCCTGCGGATCGCGGATCAAGGCGCTGCGGGTCCACTCGTTGTCGTCCTGGCCGAGAACCTGCGCGCCCAGCTGCTGGGCATCAATCACGGTCTGGTCGCGGTCGGCCACGGTGAACGTGACATGCCAATGCGGCGCCTCGCCAGGGGTAACCGGAGCGAGCCAGCCAACCGCGTCCTCGAACCCTACCAGGGTGGCTATCTCCGACTGCCGGGCTCTGATGCCCGGGTCGATGGTCGCTTCCAGATGGTCGCCATAGCCGGGCCGGCGGATCATCCTGCCGAAGCCGATGTCGTCTATTTGCCAGCCAAAGGCCAGCCCGTAGAAGGCAATGGCCGCGTCGGCATCGGCCGTATGGAGGTCGCTGAAATTCCATGCGCCCGGTTGATTGACCAGCTGAGCGCCCGGCCGCCGCCTGGCTTCCCAAAGGCGGAACTCGACGCCCTCCGGATCAGCCAGCGCTGCCCCGCGGCCGCCCACACCCGCATCGGCCGGGGCCGATCGGATGACGGCACCGGCGGCAACCAGACGCTTTGCCGCGGCGTCCGCGCTGTCAACGGCCACCTAGGTATTCCACTTGGGCGTCCCCTCGCCGGGGCCAGCGATGGCGCCGACATCCTGTCCGTCGAGCTTGGCAATCACATAGCGGTCCGGCGATCCCGCAGGCAGAACATCTTCAAACGACCAGCCGAAAATGCCGCCATAGAAATCAATAGCTGCCTGGACATCGAGCTGCTCCGTGTCGATCCAACACGGGACGCCCGGCGGGTACGTGCGCTTGGTCATGACTGGCTCCAATCCACCCGCACAGCCTAGCCATTCATGGCGCGGCTGGGAACTGCCCGCAGCGGGAAAACTCCAAAATTGTGCAAGGCTGGTTCCATGGATCTGGAGGTATCGCGCGCGCTCACAATTCCCGCGTCGGAACTGAGCTGGCGGTTCTCGCGGTCGTCCGGGCCCGGGGGCCAGCACGTCAACACATCGGACAGCCGCGTCGAGCTCTCGTGGAGCATCGCGGACTCGGCGGCGCTTTCAGAAGAGCAACGGCTGATGCTGGTCACGCGTCTCGGTCCACGTCTCATCGCCGGAGTGATCACAGTGACCGCCTCGGAGCGGCGCTCCCAGCTGCGCAATCGGGAAATTGCGCTGGCCAAGCTCGCCGACCTTGTGGCAGAGGGCCTTGCTCCCGAAGCTGCTCGCCGCCGGGCGACCAAACCCACCCGGGCATCGAACCGGCGGCGCCTCCAAGCAAAGCAACAACGCGCTGCGACAAAACAGCAACGCAAGCGACCGTCCGCTGAGTAGCACTGTCCGGTCGACACCACCAAGCTGGGCCTGCGCCCCTTTCGGAACAATTTCGGTTGCCGCACAGCTGTGGCTGGGACAGCCGATCGTTGCTAGCGTGGTGGAATGACGCCGTCGAAGACCCCGGCCGAGATCCTCACCATCGCCGGCTCCGAGGTCCGCATCTCGAGTCCGGACAAGATGGTTTTCCCCGAGCCCGGGCTGACGAAACTCGATCTGGTTCGTTACTACCTCTCCGTTGCGGAGGGTGCGCTGCGCGGCGCCGGTGGCCGGCCGATGGTACTCAAGCGCTTCCCGAAGGGCATCGACGCTGAGCCGTTCTTCCAGAAACGCGTGCCGGAAAACCACCCCGATTTCATCGACACAACTACACTGCATTACGCATCGGGGACATCGGCCGAAGAGACCGTCATCCGGGATGCAGCCGGCTTGGCCTGGGTGGTGAATCTTGGATGCCTGGACCTCAACCCGCACCCTGTGCGCGCCGAGGACCTCGAGCACCCCGACGAGTTGCGGGTCGACCTCGATCCGATGCCGGGTGTCGGCTGGTCGCAGATCGTCGACGTCGCGTATGTAGCGCGCGAGGTGCTCGACGACGTGGGACTGGTGGGTTGGCCCAAGACGAGCGGGTCACGCGGACTCCACATTCTGGTGCGCATTGCGCCGAAGTGGTCGTACCGCGACGCGCGGCTCGCCGCCGAGACCCTCGCCCGTGAGGTCGAGAACCGCGCTCCCGGCCTCGCCACCGCGCGGTGGTGGAAGGAGGAGCGCGGCGAGAGCGTGTTCGTCGACTTCAATCAGAACGCCAAGGACCGCACCGTGGCGTCGGCGTATTCGGTCCGGTCCCTGCCCGATGCCCGCGTCTCGACGCCGCTCGCATGGGACGAGGTCCGCTCCACCCGACCCGAACAATTCACCGTGCGCACGGTGTCCGAGCGGTTCGCCGAGCTGGGAGATCCTCACGCCGGCATCGACGACGCGGTCGGTACACTCGACGGCCTCCTCGCTTTGGCAGCCGAGCTCGGCCCCGCCGAGAAGCCGCCACGCGGCGGCGACGGCTCCGGCCGCCGGCAGTCGATGATGCCGCTCATCGAGGTGGCACGCACCAAGACCAAGCCCGAGGCACTCGCTGCGCTCGACGAGTGGAAGACCCGGCATGCGGATCTCGTCCAAGCCCTGCACCCGGCCGATGTGCTCGTGGATGGGATGCGCGGATCGAGCTCGCTTTGGTACAGGGTCCGGGTCAACCTGCAGCACGTCCCCGAAGCGGAGCGTCCACCACAGGAAGAGCTCATCGCTGATTACGACCCTTGGGCAGGCAAGGAGTGGCCGGGGCGCCCTGGATCATGACCCCACCCTCTCGTGCGTACCGGTGTGCGACAAGTCGGACCTTCCCCTGTACGTTGAGCTGAGCGACTCCCTCGGAACACGATTCGATTAGGTCAAGTTTGAATTGTCGCCGGTCAATCCGACGGTGAGACTGTGGGATCATCATGAGCAGCCTCCGGCACTGACCGCTGACCAATGTTGGCGTTGTCGGCTAGGCTGCGGATATGACCCGTCGTTGGACACTTTTCGCTTCCGCCGCAATACTCCTCCTTGGGTTGACTGCATGCGTGGGTGGCGAGTCGACGGACTCTGTGAGTTTCCAAGAACGCGATCCGAATGCGTGGGCTCAGGAAGTCTTCGGTTCTGACCTGTGGCAGGCCGAGGGAATGTCGGGTGGTGCCGGTGGCATAGCGCCGGGCAGCGAAGCCGGAACGAGCTTCACACCTGAGCAGCCCGGCTGGTACAGCATCAGCATTGCTTGCCAGGGTCCTACTTCGATCTCGGTGAAGATCACCGGGACCGGCGGTGAGATCGGATCCGGCATAACGCCATGCGGCCCAGCCGTTACCACCACCATGGACCTGCCAGTGGGAAAAATCGCTGTCAAGGTGGACGGAGCGAACACTAAAGGCATGTGGGCCTTGGCTGTTTCGCCTACAGAAGCACCCTAGGTTAGCCCGCCGCGGAGCGGGCCGCGGGGTCTACGAACTCCAATCGACGTCGTCGTAAGTGCCATGGAAATGGGCCCGGAGGTACTCCCCCACAACGGCGGCACCGAGATCCCCCAGCTCTGGAGCGACGACCCGGCCGTCAATTCGCCGGACCATGTTCTGGACGAACCGCGCGAGCCCTGGGTCGTCGCCGAGCCGGAAGAACGTGGCTTGCGTGCCGGCACGTCCAAGCCGGTCGAGTTCGGCCACTGTTACGCGGATTGTCTCCGGATCCGGCGGCCAGGAGAACCACGATTCGCCTTCCGCCAGCAGGTGCGCGGTCGGTTCGCCGTCGGTCACTACAAGGAGTACGGGCTGCATTGAAGGGTGCCGCCGGAAGAACCGATTGGCCAGCAGCAGGCCGTGATGCAGGTTTGTTCCCTGCTCCCGGAGCGCCGGCAGGGCCGTGAGGTCGCCGATGTCCATCGACTGCGCGTAACGGCCGAAAGTAATCAGCTGCAGCCGGTCCCCGCGAAAACGGGTTGAGACGAGGTGGTGCAAGGCGAGCGCGGTGCGTTTCATCGGCACCCAGCGTCCCTCGGCGGCCATCGAGAACGACACATCGACGAGCAGGACGACGGCGGCCTGCGTACGGGCCTCCGTTTCCGCTACCTCGATGTCACCCGCTCCGAGGCGCAAGCCCCGGCTCGGATCGCCACCGTCGGCCATCGTCCGGCGGATGGCGTTCGTCAAGGTGCGGGTGACGTCCCACGGCTCGGCGTCGCCGAACTGCCACTCACGGCTGGAACCGGTCTGGTCACCCGCGGCCCCGGCGACACGCGTATCCCGGCGTCCTTGGCGGCCGGAGAGCTGCTTGGCAGTGTCCCGCAGCAGCGACTTCCCCAGCCGCCGCATAGCCTGCGGCGACAACCGGAGGTCGCCGTCGGCACCGCGACGCATATAGCCGCCGTCCTGCATCGCCCGCTCGATCTCCGCGAGGGCGCGGGCCGACACGGCCGCATTCTGACCGAGTTGGCGTGCAAGGGCGTCCAAATCCAGATCATCCAGACGGGATCCGTTGTAGGACTGGGAGAGTTGTTCGGCGAGCTCGTCGAGCTCAGCGATGTCCTGGAGCACTCCTGTACCGTCGCCCAGCCCAAGCCCTTCCTGTCCCTCGAAACGCTCGGAGCCAGTCCAGTCCTCGCCGGGGCGCAGGGCACGCAGGCTTGAGTCGAGCTGATCGAGCTGCGCCATCAGTTCGGGCGAGCCGAACGCTTGGGCCGACAGGCGCATCAGCTCATCGCGCTGCTCCTGGGACATGGACTGCAGCAGCCGCTGGGCCGCGGCCGCCCGCTGGGCAAGGGCATCGATTAGCTCCTCGACCGATTGCGGGTTCTCGGGAAAGAAGCCGCCGTGCTGAGACATGAACCTCTGGAAGTCTTCGTCGGTGTCCTCGCCGCGCCGGTGTTTGTCGAGCAGCTCGTTGAGGTCGCGCAACATGTCGCTCACGGCTTCGCGGTCCTCGTCGCTGGCATTCTCGAGTGCCTGTTTCATGCCGGCGAACCGCTGGTCAAGAACCTCTCGGCCCAGCAGGTCCTTGATCCGTTCGTAGGCCTCCCGTGCCGTGCTCGATTGCCAGTCGTAGGAGGCAAGCTCGTTGACCGCTGCCGCGGTGGACGAGGGCAAGTTCTGCAGCTGCATCTCCCGGAATGCGCGGTCGGTGTTGTCCATCCTGGCGTCGCGGGCCAGCTGTTTGCGTTCCTCCAGCACGGCGGTGTCGAGCAGCTTTTGCACTTCGCTAAGAGTGCCGTCCAGCCGGTGGCGGCTTAGCAGGTCCCGACGGCGTTGCTGAACACGGCCGGCGAGGTCGTCCAGCCCTTCCCGGTCCCGGCCGCCGCGGCGCAGGAACTCCTGCAGGGCGTGCCGGGGCGAGTAGCCTGCCATGACGTCTTCGGCCACAGCATCAAGCGCCTCGGCCAGATCAACCGGCGGGGCGAGCGGATCCGGTCCGCCCGTGTACCGGCCGTACCGGGAGGACCGGTGATGAGCACTCATGATGCTGCCTATCCCTAGTACTGATTCCTAGCCGTAGATCGTCTCGCCGTCGTCGGACTCCTTGGAAATCCGCCGGGCGAGGAAAAGGCCCTCCAGTGCAAGTTCGATGGCGGCAGCGCGCTGCCCCTCGTTTTTCGCGCCCAGTCGCGCCCCGATCTGGTCGTACAGGTCGGATCCGTCAAGAGCCGGGAGGTTTGCGAGGAACTCCCGCGCGGTGACTTCTTCCCCGGTGGTTACGGTCGTGTGGCCGTCGAGCGCAGCAACGAGCGGCCCGAAATCGATGCCGCGGTAGTGCATCCGCACGGCCTCGGCAGTGGCCGTGCGCACGAGGTGATCGAGGACGGCGCGCTCCCGCCCCTCTTCACCCGATTCGAACTCAATCTTGCCGGAGAGGACATCGACCGCACTCTCCAGGTCGACGATCCGGGCGACTGCCTCGTCTTCCCCACGCACGGCGGCCCGGCGCAGTGCTGCCGCGGCGACCGTCTCGGCGCCCGCGATGCCGAACCGAGCCGAGACTCCGGAGCTTTGGTTAACCGCCGGCGATTGACGGAGCGCACGGGTGTAGCGGGCCAGGATTTCGAGGATAATAGGCGAAACGTCGGCGACCAGCCGGCCCTCCTGCGCAATGACTGCAACCTCGTCTTCCAGCTCGATCGGGTAATGGGTGCGGATCTCGGCGCCGAAGCGGTCCTTCAGTGGAGTGATGATCCGGCCGCGGTTGGTGTAGTCCTCCGGATTTGCCGACGCGACGACAAGCACATCGAGAGGCAGCCGCAGTACATAGCCGCGGATCTGGATGTCGCGCTCCTCCATCACGTTGAGCATCGCTACCTGGATGCGCTCGGCAAGGTCGGGCAGTTCATTGATGCCGATGATGCCGCGGTTGGAGCGTGGGACGAGACCGTAGTGGATAGTTTCCGGGTCCCCGAGCCGGCGGCCCTCGGCTACCCGCATCGGGTCGACGTCGCCGATAAGGTCGGCGACAGAGGTGTCAGGGGTGGCGAGCTTCTCGACGTAGCGTTCCGAGCGGTGCCGCCAGGCCACGCGCAGCCGGTCCCCTTCGGTGAGGGCATGGGCGCGGGACTGCTCGGTGATCGGTTCGTATGGGTGTTCGTTCAGTTCCGATCCCTCAATCACCGGAGACCACTCGTCGAGGAGCCCCACCAGGGTACGCAGCAGCCGCGTCTTGCCTTGTCCCCGCTCGCCGAGCAGGACAACGTCGTGGCCGGCGATCAAGGCACGCTCGAGCTGGGGAAGCACGGTGCGGCTGAAACCGAACATGCCGGGCCATGGATCGCGGTCTGCGGCGAGCGCGGCGAGCAGGTTGTCGCGGATCTCGTGGCGCAGGTCCTTGTGGACATGGCCAGCTGCACGTAATTCACCAACGGTGAAGATTTCGGGACGATCACTCACACCTCAAAGGTAGTCCTCGAACTGCTGCGAATCGAGCATCGGACTTTCTGATGATTCCAGCGCGTCAGCCCCTGGAACCGCATACGCTGGATCTTGATGACTGCAACAACACCCTCGGCGCCGGCAACACCGCCGAGTACCCTGCTCCTTCTGGTGCGCCATGGGCAGACTCCCACGACGGGCACGGTGCTGCCCGGGCTCGCCCCCGGACTACACCTCTCGGACGGAGGCCGTGTCCAGGCCCAACGGGTCGCGGAACGGCTGGCAGCCCTTCCGGTTGATGGTATCTACTCCTCGCCGCTGGAGCGCGCTTGGGAGACTGCCGAGCCGACGGCAGCCTGCACCGGGCTCAAGGTGAACGAGCACGCCGGACTGATCGAGTGTGACTTCGGCGCGTGGACCGGAGCCGCGCTCGCCGAGCTGGCGCGTTTGCCACAGTGGCAGACGGTACAGCACACACCGTCCGCCTTCCGCTTCCCGGACGGGGAAAGCTTCGCCCAGATGCAGGCACGGATGGTCGGCACCCTCGAGGGGCTCTACACCGCCCACGCCGGCGGCGTCGTCGTTTGTTTCTCCCACGCAGACCCGATCAAGGCCGCCGTTGCCCACGCCCTGGGCACCCACCTGGACCTCTTCCAGAGGATCCTTATCAGCCCGTGCTCGGTCTCGGTCATCTCATATGTGGAGGGTCAGGCGCCGGCCGTCCTTATGGTGAACTCGACTCTGGAATCACTGAGCGGGCTGAGGGCGTCGTGAAAAGGGACATCCTGTGTCCGGACAGCAACTGACACTGCTCGCCGAGGGCCGCATCGAGATGCTCGGACGTATCCTGCGCAGCAGCAACGCGACGTTCCTCGTCCAGGTCTCCTGCCGGGAGGGCGCGGCGTGGGCAGTTTACAAGCCGGAGGCCGGGGAACGGCCGCTGTCCGACTTTGAACCTGGGCTCTACCGGCGCGAACGTGCGGCCTATTTGCTGAGCGAGTATCTGGGGTGGGGCCTAGTACCGCCGACGGTGATCCGGGAGGACTCTCCCTTGGGCATCGGGTCACTACAGTGGTTCGTCGAGAACGATGAGCGTGAGCATTACTTCACGCTCTACGCCGAAGCAGCCGAAACCCATGACTGTCTGGCGCAGATCGCCCTGTTCGATTGCATCGCCAACAACACTGATCGCAAAAGCGGCCACGTGCTGCGCGGCCACGACGGACGGGTATGGGGCATTGACCACGGGCTGTGCTTCGCGGCACACTTCAAACTGCGCACGGTGATTTGGGACTTTGCCGGCGAACCTATCCCGGACGTGCTGCTGGACGACATCGCCCCGCTCGCTCAAGCAGTACCTGCCGAGGTAGCCGCGCTCCTCAACGACATGGAAGTTGCCGCCCTGCGGCTTCGGGTGAAGCGGCTGCTGCGTGAGAGGGTGCTGCCGGTTGACGACACCGGTTTGCGTTATCCGTGGCCCCTCGTCTAATGGAGTCAGGATGCCTGGCGGTAGACCTTTGCCTACTCGTGAACATCGTTCTGGGGTTCACCGCCGGTCAGACCGAGTACCTTCCTTCAAGAAAGCGTTCGCTGCGTTCCTCACATCATCGAACCGGCCGTCGTGGATAGCCATTACCGGCGACTCGTCACCGAGCCTCGGGTTGTCTCCGATAAACCAAGCCCGGGCACGGTCAGCTCCCTGTGCAGCCAGCAGCTGCCACTGGTCGTAGGCGAATCGGAGACGTTCTGCCTCATCCTCATCAGGCTCCGGGCCGTCTTCCATGACCCAGTCGTCAGCCGTTAGCCGGACGCGGTCACCCGCCAGGGCAGAGACCATGGTCGGTCCCAGATCATCCGTCAGTTCCCTCACAACCTCGTGGATCCCCGGAATTGCTGGTTCATGTTTCATCTGCCCGCTCCTGTCATAGTTAGTCCCTGACTCAGCCTATGCCTGCCGCAGTCGGACGCCGGTAGATTTAGGTTATCGACGACGGTGACCGAGGCAACCCTGGCGATTGGGAGGACCTGGAGAATGACTAACGTGCATCTACAGCAGCTTCACAGTTTGGTCACAGGTGGGCTTATGGCTGAGCCCATACCGTGGAGATGTGGATGACAAGGGAGCGTTTAAGCCCCGCCGCTGGCCCTTGGTGATATTCGTCGTTGTGGTGACGGCCTTGCTCCTCGCCGGCTGCATTACCACGTTCTTCTCCGTCGGCCTGCCGCTGTTGACAGAGATTATTGAGTAATTTCAGGCCAACGGTATCCGGGCGTTT
The DNA here is from genome assembly GCF_002849715.1 of Arthrobacter crystallopoietes. Classification (NCBI taxonomy): domain Bacteria; kingdom Bacillati; phylum Actinomycetota; class Actinomycetes; order Micrococcales; family Micrococcaceae; genus Crystallibacter; species Crystallibacter crystallopoietes. The sequence goes on along the minus strand of NZ_CP018863.1, from coordinate 3,880,297 downwards.
TGATACACGGTGCGGGCCCTCGGAAACCTCATCCCAGCCTGCCGGGCTCATCGGGCTCTGAGGAACCGCTGCTCGGACCCGTCGGTCATGCTCCGACCCTAGCCAAGGACTGGTGTGGATTCGGCGCCGCCCCGCCACGGGGGACGGCAGGACGGCGCCGAAAGACCACAATATTTCCGGCGCCCCTGTAGGGAAGACAGGACGCGGGTCTTGAGCCAAACTTGATCCGGGTCTGCGGAAATCTTGAGGTCGGTCGCCCACGCTTGGAGCAGCAGATGGCGGGTACTGAAGCCGGAGTCCGCGTTACTGGGGAGTGCACGGACTGTCAGTTGCCGGCTCGTCTCGGCTCATCGGGTGCGGGGCACCGGCAGGACTTTGGGGAGAGCCTGCTGGCCCCGGCACCTGTTCCAACTCACTCTTAGAGTTGCCTGGGCTCGACGGCGGAAAGCCGGACGTGCGAAATGGCCTGAAGTCAGGCCTCCCCAAGCCAACTCACTTCAAGCCATCTCGCTGTTGCCGCGGATTCTCGGGTGTTCCCACCCCGGCCGATGGACGGCCGCCTCCAAGGAATACGCAACTGCCGGAACAGGACGTCAACGGCCGTTCCGACATCCACTATTTTGCGCCCGACTGCGCTCATGAAAACGTTCAGGCTACCCCAGTCCTCAATTCTGGGGTGCGTCAACCTGGCCTTTCGTGCCCCGATACCTGTGTGGGAACTGCGGTCGCCCATTAGAAGATCGAATGACGCGCCTGTAACAGACGCCGGTCACAATCATAGGAATGGCAGCCGGGCACGGCGACGACGCAGCCTGCTCATAACCCCTTCTGGGGTTGCATCTATGTCAGAGCCGCGTCCAGCCAAACCGGAGCCCTCCATGACCGTTCGGCAAGCATCAAGCCCGTCCCCGCCCGCTGCTGCCTCCGCAGACACTTTGCCCCTTTACCGTCTCCATCTGATGCGGGCAGGCTATTTCTATATGACGGTTGGCCTCGCCATCTTCAAGGTGCCGGAGCTCTTCAGCATCGGCGCTCCCAGGCCCCTGATGGAAGGCGTTGTCACCTGTATCCTGACCGCCATGTGCATCCTCGCCTTCGTCGGATTACGGTATCCGGTCCGGATGCTGCCGCTGCTGCTGTTCGAGTCGATCTGGAAGCTCATCTGGCTCGCTGCCATGGCCTTGCCCGCCATCATGGACAACGCCGTTGATCCGGCCATGTCCGAACTGATATTCAATTGCTCGATGGTCGTCATCATCCTGGCTGTGATTCCGTGGCGCTATGTGTGGCGGCACTACGTCAGGGCGAAGGGCGACAGATGCGATGATCGCAACACCTCCAAGCCTCACCTCGGTCTGTCGGGCGCTGCACCCGGCCCTTCCGTGGGACGGCACGTGTCACTTCGGGGACGCTGTTTACGTGCACCAGCGCACCGCCAACAAGCCGTCGTTGGAACGTCTCGGTGGCAAAATGAACAAGGCCCCTCCCCTTGAGTACAAGAGAAGGGGCCTTCTGGTGCCCGAGGTGGGACTCGAACCCACACACCTTTCGATACTGCATTTTGAGTGCAGCGCGTCTGCCAATTCCGCCACTCGGGCAAGGACTGTGCCGCCGTAAATTCTCCGGCGGCCAACAGCCTTTTGTGAAGACTGTCATGCTCCTTGAGTGCGCGAATCTACTCTACATGCCGATAGGCTATTTCCGAGAACCGCAGCAAAAGGGTTACAAAAACTCATCGAGGAGTACCAGTGTCTGAGCAAACCGAGTCCATCCCCACACGCCGCGTTGTCGTCGCCGAAGACGAAACTCTGATCCGCTTGGACATTGTCGAGATCCTCCGCGGCGAAGGATTCGACGTCGTTGCCGAAGCCGACAACGGGGAGAAGGCCGTCGAGCTTGCCACTGAGCTCAAGCCGGATCTGGTCCTGATGGACGTCAAAATGCCTGTCATGGACGGGATTACCGCAGCGGAGCAGATTGTGAAGGCCCGCATCGCCCCCGTGGTGCTGCTGACCGCTTTCAGCCAGAAGGAACTGGTTGAGCGGGCACGTGATGCCGGCGCGATGGCGTATGTGGTCAAGCCGTTCACCCCCGCCGATTTGGTGCCGGCCATCGAGATTGCGCTTTCCCGCCACCAGGAGATCAAGGCTCTGGAGTCCGAGGTTTCCGACCTGCAGGAGCAGTTCGCCACCCGCAAGCTGGTGGAGCGGGCCAAGAGCCTGCTCATCACTAAGATGGGCCTGACCGAGCCCGAAGCTTTCCGGTGGATCCAGAAGACCTCCATGGATCGCCGCTTGAGCATGCGCGAAGTCGCCGAAACCATCATCAATCAGGTCAACTAGCCCCGCGAACGCCAGTGGCCGGTCCTGGTCAGGACCGGCCACTGGCGTTTGATGATGCTGCACCTGCCCTAACTGGGCCAGGGACCCACCTTCTCATGCCGGGGGTTCGAGCCGTTCAGCAATTCCCCGGCGTCTGCGAGGTCGCCGACACGGTGAACCTTCAGCGAGTTGGTCGATCCGGCTTTGCCGGGAGGGGAACCGGCGGCGATGACGACCAGGTCGTCAACGTCCACCAGTCCTTTCTCGTAAAGCACACGGTCAACCTGGGCTGTCATCTTGTCCGTATGCTCGACGAACTCCACCAGAAGCGGCTGGATGCCCCAGATCAGTGACATGACGTTCAGGGTGGACTGCAGCGGGGTGAAGGCGAAGATCGGCCGGCCCGGACGCAAACGCGAAAGCCGGCGTGCCGAGTCCCCGGACTGCGTGAAGGTACAGAGGTACTTGGCGTCCAGTTGGTTCGCGATTTCGACGGCGGCACGGGTGATGGCGCCGCCGCGGGTCTTGGGTTTGCTACCCAGCGGCGGAACGCGGTCCAGTCCATGCTGCTCCGTGGACTCGATGATCCGGGCCATCGTGTTGACCGTCTCCAGCGGGTACGCGCCCACGCTGGTCTCGCCGGAAAGCATGACCGCATCCGCACCGTCCAAGACAGCATTGGCGCAGTCGGATGCCTCGGCACGGGTAGGCCTCGGATTTTCAATCATGGATTCCAGCACCTGGGTGGCCACGATCACGGGCTTCGCCCAGCGGCGGGCAAGTTCAATGGCCCGCTTCTGTACCACAGGAACATCCTCGAGCGGCAGTTCGACGCCGAGGTCGCCGCGGGCCACCATGATGGCGTCGAAGGCGTCAATGATCTCTTCCAGCGCATCCACGGCCTGCGGCTTCTCGATCTTGGCGATGACGGGCGTGCGCCGGCCTTCTTCGTCCATGATCTCGTGCACACGGCGCACGTCAGCAGCGTTGCGCACGAAGGAAAGGGCCACCATGTCAACACCCGTGCGGATGGCCCAGCGCAGATCCGCTTCGTCCTTCTCGCTCAGTGCCGGCACGTTGACCGCGACACCGGGCAGGTTGATGCCCTTGTTGTTCGAAACGGCACCTGCCACAGTCACTTCGGTGACGACCTCGGTGTCCGTGACCTTTACGGCTCGCAGAGCAACTTTGCCGTCGTCGATCAACAGCGGATCTCCCGCCTTGACGTCCTGGGGCAGGCCCTTGAAGGTGGTCGAACACCGCTCGGCCGTGCCTTCGATGTCTTCGGTGGTGATGGTGAAGGTGTCCCCCACCTTCAGGTCATGCGGGCCGTCCGCGAAGCGGCCGAGCCGGATTTTGGGTCCCTGGAGATCGGCGAAGATGCCCACAGGTTTGCCTAGCTCGGCCGCGGCGCGGCGTACGTTCTCGTAAGTTCCCTGGTGCACGCCGTAGTCGCCATGGCTCATGTTCATGCGGGCAACATCGACGCCTGCTTTGAGGACTTCCAAGGTGCTTTCGTAGCTGGAAATAGCAGGACCAAAAGTTGCAACTATTTTCGCTCGTCTCATAAACCTAGCCTAGTTCTCTCATGCAGTTATGGGCGTATCCACGGCGTACAGCCGGGTTCATTACATCGGCAGTGCGGCGATCGGCCTGTCGGTCGGTGCCACCGGCGCGGGCAGACGCGTCTGGCCGGTCAGCCACTTGTCGACGGCGGCAGCGCAGGCGCGCCCTTCGGCGATGGCCCAGACAATCAATGACTGGCCGCGGCCAGCGTCACCGGCCACGAAGATGCCGTCCGTGTTGGTCATGTAATAACCGTCCCGGACCACGTTGCCGCGGCTGTCGAACTCTGCCTTCACCTGTTCGGCGATACCTGCCGGCTCCGGACCGGTGAAGCCTAGGGACAGCAAGACCAGATCTGCCGGAATTTCGCGTTCGGTCCCCGCTTTGGGCACGCGCTTGCCGTCCACGAATTCGGTCTCCGCGACCTTCAATGCGCGCAGCTTTCCGTCGCCGTCGCCCAGGTATTCAACGGTGGAGGCAAGGTAGGTACGCTCGCCGCCTTCCTCGTGTGCGCTGGCAACCTCGAACAGTGTGGGGAACGTCGGCCAGGGCTGGTGCGCGGCACGCTCGGCAGGCGGCTGCTTGCCAATGGCCAGCGTGGTGACCGATGCAGCCTGCTGTCGGTGCGCCGTACCGAGGCAGTCGGCTCCGGTGTCGCCGCCACCGAGGATCACCACGTGCTTGCCGCGGGCATCGATCTGGTTCTCCACCTTCTCGCCAGCCACCACACGGTTGGCCTGGACCAGGTACTCCATGGCGAAGTGGACACCGTCCAGCTCGCGGCCGGGTATTGCCAGGTCGCGCGGCACGGTGGCGCCGGTAGCGATCACCACGGCGTCGTACCGGCGGCGCAGCTGCTCCCAGCTGACATCCTTGCCGATTTCGATGCCGGTACGGAACCGGGTTCCCTCGGCACGCATCTGCTCCAGACGCCGCTCCAGATGGTCTTTCTCCATCTTGAAGTCCGGGATCCCGTAGCGCAGCAGGCCGCCGACCTTGTCGTCACGCTCATACACTGCCACAGTGTGACCGGCGCGGGTCAGCTGCTGCGCAACCGCCAGGCCCGCGGGGCCGGAACCGACGACGGCAATGGTCTGTCCGGTCAGGCGCTCCGGCGCCAGCGGCGTGACCCAGCCGTTGTCGAAGGCCTCGTCGATGATAGAAACCTCCACCTGCTTGATGGTCACGGCGGGCTGGTTGATCCCCAGGACGCAGGACGACTCGCACGGTGCCGGGCACAGCCTCCCGGTGAATTCCGGAAAGTTGTTGGTGGCGTGCAGACGCTCAATCGCTTCCTGTCCCTTGCCGCGCCAGGTGAGGTCGTTCCATTCCGGAATCAGATTCCCCAGCGGGCAACCCTGATGGCAGAATGGGATGCCGCAGTCCATGCAGCGTCCGGCCTGGGCCTTCAGCACGCCCTTTTCCTGTGCCTCGTACACTTCCTTCCAGTCCATGATGCGGACCGGGACCGGCCGCCTCGGCTGGGTCTGGCGTTCGCGTACTTTCATGAATCCGCGTGGATCAGCCACCGGTTACCTCCAAAATTCGTGACCAGACAACATCGCCGTCGGGATCGAGTCCCTCGGATTCAGCGGTAGCCCGGGTTTCCAGCACGGCCGAGTAGTTCCGCGGCAGCACCTTGGTCATGCGTGAAATGGTTGCATCAAGATCCTGCAGCAGCTGCTCGGCCAACCGGGAACCGGTCTCCTCCGCATGCTGCTTGATCAGGGCGCCAACGGTCTCGCGGTCTTCGGCATCCAGCGGGAGCAACAGCAGTTCCTGGTTGTCCATGCTCTGCTTGTTCAGCCGTGCCCGGTCCAGTTCCAGCACGTAGGCCACGCCGCCGGACATGCCCGCACCGAAGTTCCGGCCGGTCCGGCCCAGGATCAGTGCCGTTCCACCGGTCATGTACTCGCAGCCATGGTCACCAATACCTTCGACGACGGCGGTGGCGCCCGAGTTCCTAACGAGGAACCGCTCTCCCACCTGGCCGCGGAGGAACATCTCGCCGCTGGTGGCGCCGTAGCCGATCACGTTTCCGGCAATCACGTTGCGTTCTGCCGGGAACACGTTGCCCCGGTCCGGACGGACGATAATCCGTCCGCCGGAGAGGCCTTTGCCCACATAGTCGTTGGAGTCGCCCAGCAGCCGCAGCGTGATGCCGGCGGGCAGGAAGGCGCCCAGCGACTGGCCGGCCTGGCCGTTGAGGGTTACGTCGATCGTGTCCTGGGCCAGGGTGTCGATGCCGAAGCGCTTGGTGACTTCGTGGCCGAGCATGGTCCCGACCGAACGGTCAGTGTTGACGATGTCCAGGCTGATCCGCACCGGTGCCCGGTTGGTCAGTGCCTCTGCGCTCATCGCGATCAGCTGGTTGTCGAAGTGCTTGTCCAACTCGTGGTTCTGCTGAGTCGTGTTGCGCAGCGGCGAGTGGGCATCAAAACGGTAGCCGCGCAGGATCGGATCCAGATCCAGTCCGTCGGCCTTCCAGTGATCAATGGCCTTGCCAGCATCAAGCAGTTCGGAATGGCCGATGACTTCGTCCAGGCTCCGGTAGCCAAGTTCGGCCAGGATCTCGCGGACTTCCTCGGCAATGAATTCGAAGAAGTTCACAACGAATTCCGGCTTTCCGGTGAACCGGGAGCGCAATTCCGGGTTCTGGGTGGCCACGCCTACTGGACAGGTATCGAGGTGGCAGACACGCATCATGATGCAGCCTGAAACCACCAATGGTGCAGTGGCGAAGCCGAATTCCTCGCCGCCGAGCAGCGCCGCGATCACCACGTCGCGGCCGGTCTTGAGCTGCCCGTCCACCTGGACAACCACGCGGTCCCGCAGGCCGTTGAGCATCAGCGTCTGCTGCGTCTCGGCCAGGCCAAGCTCCCAGGGAACACCAGCATGCTTGAGTGAGTTCAGCGGACTGGCGCCGGTGCCGCCGTCGTGCCCTGAAATCAACACGACGTCCGCCTTCGCCTTGGTGACGCCGGCGGCCACGGTGCCGATTCCGACCTCCGAAACCAGCTTCACATGCACGCGGGCCGAGGGGTTGGACCGTTTCAGGTCATAGATCAGCTGCGCCAGGTCCTCGATGGAGTAAATATCGTGGTGCGGCGGCGGCGAAATAAGCCCGACGCCGGGGGTCGAGTGCCGTGTCCGGGCTACCCAGGGGTAGACCTTCTGGCTCATCAGCTGCCCGCCCTCGCCGGGCTTGGCGCCCTGGGCCATCTTGATCTGGATGTCGTCGGCGTTGGTCAGGTACAGGCTGGTGACGCCGAACCGGCCGGAAGCCACCTGCTTGATGGCGGAGCGGCGCTCCGGATCGAGCAGCCGGTCCTCGTCCTCGCCGCCCTCGCCGGTGTTGGACTTGGCGCCGAGGCGGTTCATGGCAATGGCCAGCGTCTCGTGGGCCTCTTTTGAAATGGACCCGTAGCTCATCGCGCCGGTGGAGAACCGCTTGACGATGCTTGACACCGGTTCGACTTCTTCCAGCGGTACGGCCGGGCGGTTCCCGGTCTTGAACTTGAGCAGCCCGCGCAGGGTCATCAGGTCCTTGGACTGGTCATCGACGCCCTGGGTGTAGGCCTTGAAGATGTCGTAGCGGCGCTCACGCGTGGAGTGCTGCAGCCGGAAGACCGTCTCCGGGTTGAACAGGTGCGGCGGTCCTTCACGGCGCCACTGGTACTCGCCGCCAACCTCCAGTGAACGGTGGGGATCTTCGATTCCGTCGCTCGGGTAGGCCTGTGCATGCCGTGCCGCGGTTTCGGCCGCGATGACATCAAGGCCAACCCCGCCGAGCTGGGACTGGGTGCCGGCAAAATACTGGTCCACCATGCCCTGCGCCAGGCCAAGGGCCTCGAAGGTCTGCGCGCCGCAGTAGGACGCGACGGTGGAAATGCCCATCTTGGACATGATTTTCAGGACGCCCTTGCCCAAGCCCTTGATCAGGTTGTAGACGGCCTCGGTTTCGGTCACCCCTTGGATGTCGCCGTTGCGGACCAGCTCTTCGCAGCTTTCCATGGCCAGGTAGGGGTTGACCGCGGAGGCGCCGTAGCCGATCAGGACAGCAACGTGGTGCACTTCCCGGACGTCACCGGCCTCAACCAGCAGGGAAATCTTCGTGCGGTTGGCACTCTTGAGGAGGTGGTGGTGGACCGCGCTGGTCAGCAGCAGCGACGGGATCGGTGCCCACTGAGCATTCGAGTCGCGGTCGGAAAGGATGATGAATTTGACGCCGCGGTTAACGGCAGCCGAGACCTTTTCGCAGATCTCCTGCAGCCGGGCGCGCAGTTCCGTCTCGCCGCCGTCGGGACGGTACAGTCCGCGGACTTTCAGCGCGGCCTTGGCACCTTCATCGGTTTCGAGCGCAGTAATCTTGGCCAGCTCATCATTGTTGATGACCGGGAATTTCAGCGCCACCTGTTTTGCGCGCACCTGGCCGGTGGACAACAGGTTGCCATCCGGGCCGATGGACCCTCGCATGCTGGTGACGAGCTCTTCGCGGATGGCGTCGAGCGGCGGGTTGGTGACCTGGGCGAAGGACTGCACGAAGTAGTCGAACAGCAGCCGCGGCCGTTTGGAGAGCACGGCTATCGGCGTGTCGGTTCCCATGGCGCCCAGCGGTTCTGCGCCGGTGCGGGCCATCGGGCCCAGCAGGATCCGCAGCTCTTCGTGGGTGTAGCCGAAGGTGCGCTGGCGGCGGTTGATCGACGCCGGGGTGTGGACTACGTGCTCGCGCTCGGGCAGGTCCTCGAGGCGGATCATGTTGTCCTTGACCCATTCACCCCATGGATTCGCCGCGGCGATCTCGGACTTGATCTCCTGGTCCTCGATCAGGCGGCCGGCTTCGGTATCGACAAGGAACATTTTCCCCGGCGAAACCCGGCCCTTCCTTACTACCCGCTCCGGTTCGATGTTGACTACGCCGACTTCGGAAGCGAGCACCACGAGGCCGTCCTCGGTGACCCAGTAACGGGCCGGCCGAAGACCGTTGCGGTCGAGCACCGCGCCGACCAGCTTGCCGTCGGTGAACGACACGGCTGCGGGACCGTCCCACGGCTCCATCAGCATCGAGTGGTACTGGTAGAACGCCCGGCGGTCCGGATCCATAGTGGCGTGGTTCTCCCAGGCCTCGGGGATCATCATCATGATGGCCTGGGTGATCGGCTTGCCGGAAAGCATCAGCAGTTCGGCTACTTCGTCAAACGAAGCCGAATCCGAGGCCCCGGGGGTGCAGATCGGGAACAGTTCTTCGGGAATGTCCCCGAGAACAGAATTGCTCAACTGCGACTGGCGGGCACGCATCCAGTTCCGGTTGCCCTTGACCGTATTGATCTCGCCGTTGTGCGCGATGGTGCGGAAAGGCTGGGCCAGCGGCCACGATGGGAAGGTGTTGGTGGAAAAGCGGGAGTGGACAATCCCCAGCTTGGTCTTGAAGCGGCTGTCCGAGAGGTCCGGATAGAACGGCTCCAATTGCGCGGTGGTCAGCATGCCCTTGTACACAATGGTCTTGGACGACAAGGACGGGAAGTAGACACCGAACTTGTTCTGCGCACGCTTGCGGACGCGGAAGACCTTGGCGTCTAGTTCCGATGTGTCTGTGCCGCCGCGGGGATCCATTCCCAGGAAAAGCTGCACGAAGTGCGGCATGCAGGCCCGTGCCATGGCGCCGACCAGGTCCGAGACAATCGGAACTTCGCGCCAGCCCAGAACCACGAGACCTTCTTCTTCGGCCAGTGATTCCAGTCCCGCCTGAGCCACCTCGGCTTCGGACTCTTCGTTCGGGAGGAAGGCAGTTCCGACGGCGTACTCGCCGGCGCGCGGGAGCTCAAATCCGGTCACGGCACGGAAGAACTCGTCCGGGATCTGCGTGAGCAATCCTGCGCCGTCCCCGGTACCTTCATCCGCGCCCACCGCTCCGCGGTGTTCAAGGTTGCGCAGTGCGGTCAGGGCCGCATCGACAATGTCGTGTCCGGGTTCGCCGCGCAGGGTGGCAATAACTGCCAGTCCGCAGGCATCTTTCTCATTGGCGGGGTCGTAGAGGCCCGCGCGTTCAGGATAGGCGGCGAAACGGGTAAACGGCGAAGCGACCTGCGCGCTGCCATTCCCGCCGCCGAAGTTGCGTGGTGTACTGGATCCGTTGAACGGAGGAGTCATAACGGTTTTCCTTCTCCCGTAAGTGGAACTCGAGAAGGGGACGCCGTTGGCCCCGCAGTACGGCAGCTTGCACGAGGCCGTACTTTAGTACTGGAAATTGTATGGCCTCGCCCACGTTATGCAGCACGGTTGGTGCATAACAATTTTGCTGATTCCGGAAAACCGGACAGAAGCGCAGTCATACCCGCAGTACCCGCGCTGGTTGACGGATATCTAACGGAGATTCCACATCAGTGTGGTCGGCACAGATGCTGCAACTCACCGGGCGGTAGCCCGGGGGCGCTATTTGTCTTCGGAGTCCGCGGGCCCAGTCGTGCCGCTGGTGCCGGACGCGGAGGATTTACCTGTCTCCGAAGAATTACCAGAGACACTAACACGGCCGGTGGCCCCGGACACGTTTTTGTCCGTTTTTTTCTTTCCGGTTTCTGTTGTGTTAACACCGACGGCGCCCTCGTTACGGACGGCGGCGGAAGCACCGCCGTCGTTCTTGGGGTCTATTTCTGCCTGTGGCTCGCGGCCGGACAGGTAAACGGAGTCCATCTCGGGAGTCCGCGGTTTCCGGGACAGCAGGACAAATATGACGAGGGCGGCCACCAAGAGCAGCAGCGAGGTCCAGACATTCAGACGCTGCGTCACGCCGAAGAGCGTGATCATTTCCGCATCGTCGATGCGCATCATTTCGATCCAGACGCGGCCCAGTGTGTAGTAGGCGACGTAGAGCCAGAAGAGCATCCCGCGGCGGAGCTTGAAGCGCTTGTCGACCAGCAGCAGCAGGGCGACGCCGGCCAGGTTCCAGAGCGATTCGTAAAGGAACGTCGGATGGAACAGTGTTCCCGGTTCGGCGCCGGGCGGGAAATTGGCATGGTCGGCATCGATTTCCAGCCCCCAGGGCAGGTCCGTGGGGCTGCCGAACAGTTCCTGGTTGAACCAGTTTCCCCAGCGGCCGATGGCCTGCGCCAGCAGCACGCCGGGCGCAGCCGCATCCATAAACGCGGTCAGTTTGACGCCTGCCCGGCGGCAGCCGATCCAAGCGCCCAGCAGGCCCAGTGCCACGGCTCCCCAGATTCCGAGGCCGCCAAGCCAGATCTGCGGGATCAGGCTCAGGTCGCCGTTCGGACCGAAGTACGCGTCCGGCGACGAGAAGACGTGGTAGAGCCGCCCGCCGATGATGCCGAAGGGAATTGCCCAAATGGCGATGTCCCAGACAACCCCTTCAGGACCCTTCCGGGCCTTCCAGCGGCGGTCCGTCAGCCACAAAGCCGCGATAATGCCGGCGAGGATGCACAAGGCATACGCGTGGATGGTCAGCGGGCCGATGCTGAATCCGGACCAGTCCGGACTCGGAATCGACGCCGGGATCACAAGGGAAGAAGTCGTCTGCACCGGTAGCGGTCCTTTGTTCGGCTTTGGTGGCGGCGGAGGATCAGTTTTTGGCGGTACCGCTGTGCAGTTCCGCCGCGAGTTTGCCCACGGCTTCCACGCCCTCGGCGCCCAGCGTGGCGACGAGCGCGGTTCCGACGATGGCGCCCTCGGCGTAGGCACCGATTTCGCGGACGTGTTCGGCCTTCGATACGCCGAGGCCGACGCAGACGCGCTCGGCGCCGGCCGCGTGGGCGGCCTCCACGACCTGCTGCGCTGCGCTGCTGACGCTGGCGCGGGCACCGGTCACGCCCATGATGGACACGGCGTAGACGAATCCGCGGCTGGCCTTGACGGTCATGGCCATGCGTTCCGGCGTCGACGAGGGGGCCACCAGGAAGACCCGGTCCAGTCCGTACTTGTCCGACGCTTCGAACCATTCGGCTGCTTCGTCCGGGATGAGATCAGGGGTGATCAGGCCTGCTCCCCCAGCTTCGGCCAGGCGCCGGGAGAACTCGTCGACTCCCATACGCATGACCGGATTCCAATAGGTCATGACGAGGACGGCAGCTTCGCAGCGGGCGGTAATGCCGGCCACGATGTCGAACACCTGGTGGACACGGAACCCCTTTTCGAGGGCCTCCACGGTAGCGGCCTGGATGACTTGGCCGTCCATGACCGGATCCGAGTACGGGATCCCGATCTCGATCACATCGGCACCGTTTTCGGCCAGTGCGACGGCGGCGTCGATGGTGCCCTGCACATCGGGGTAGCCGGCGGGCAGGTAGCCGACCAGTGCGGTACGGCCCTCCGACCGTGCTTTCTCGATGGCGGCAGCTGATTTGCTGGCGATGGCGGCAGAATTCACAGTTGTTCTCCTTCAGCGCCGATTTCGGCTTCCGGCGAGTTACCGTCCAGCAGGTCGAACCATTCCGCTGCGGTGGCAACATCCTTGTCTCCGCGGCCGGACAGGTTGACGACGATGATGACGTCCTGCGGATTGTCCTTGCCGGACGTGAGCTTCTTGCCGACGCGGAGGGCACCGGCGAGTGCATGCGAGGATTCGATGGCCGGAATGATGCCTTCGGTGCGGCAAAGCAGCCGGAAGGCGTCCATGGCTTCGCCGTCGGTCACGGGTTCGTACTTGGCGCGTCCGATGTCCGAAAGGTAGGAGTGTTCCGGACCGACGCCCGGGTAGTCCAGGCCCGCCGAGATGGAGTGGGACTCGATGGTCTGGCCGTCCTCATCCTGCATCAGGTAGGACCGGGCGCCGTGCAGCACTCCCGGACGGCCGAGTGTAATGGTGGCTGCATGGCGGTCAGTATCGACGCCCTCGCCTCCAGCTTCAAAACCGTACAGTTCCACCGAAGGATCATCCAGGAACCCGTGGAAAATGCCGATGGCGTTCGATCCGCCACCGATACAAGCGCAGACTGCGTCCGGAAGCCGGCCGGTCTGGGCGAGGATCTGCTCACGTGCCTCGTCGCCGATCACCTCATGGAAGTAGCGCACCAGCGCGGGGAACGGGTGGGCTCCGGCGGCAGTGCCCAGCAGATAGTGCGTGGTGTGCACGTTGGCAACCCAGTCACGCAGCGCCTCGTTGATGGCGTCCTTGAGCGTCTGGGAGCCGGCGGTGACAGGGACAACCGTGGCGCCGAGCAGTTCCATCCGGGCGACGTTCAATGCCTGGCGCCGGGTGTCTTCGGCACCCATGTAAACAACGCATTCGAGCCCGAGGAGGGCCGCCGCCGTCGCGCTTGCCACGCCGTGCTGTCCGGCGCCCGTCTCGGCAATGATGCGGGTCTTGCCCATCCGCTTGGCCAGCAGTGCCTGGCCCAGCACGTTGTTGATCTTGTGCGAGCCGGTATGGTTCAGGTCTTCGCGCTTCAGGAAGATCCGGGCGCCGCCGGCATGGGCCGAAAACCGCTTGGCTTCCGTCAACAGCGACGGCCTGCCTGAATAGTTCCGGTTCAGCTCCGCCACCTGGGCGATGAACTCCGGATCGGCCTTGGCCTTGTCGAACGTATCCTGCAGTTCATCAAGTGCGGCAATCAGGGATTCGGGCATCCAGCGCCCGCCGTAGTTGCCGAAGTAGGGACCGGGGGCGTGGCGGAGACTCCCGCCGGAAAGGAATGCATCCGCCGCGTCCGGCTTTTCGCCGGCGTCGGGCGTTTCGGGGCTCTGCGTCATAACCTGGCCGTCCTGTCTGTTTCGAACCTCTCGGGCGGACAGGCCCGGAACCTTGAGCACCGGGCCTGCCGCCGAGACGGTATTGCTTGTGTTAGCTGCCCTGGCCGCGGTCCGCGATTGCCCGGGCACCGGCTGCGGCGAAATCGGCGACGGCTTGCTCCGGTGCGTTGCCGATCACCAGTGCCTCGCCGACCAGCACAGCGTTGGCGCCGTTCGCCGCGTAGTCGGCAACGTCGTCGGCGTTGCGTACACCGGATTCGGCGATGATGACCGCCTCCGACGGAATCTTTTCGGCCAGTGAAGCGAAGATGGAACGGTCCACGTCCAGCGTCTTGAGATTGCGGACGTTCACACCGATGATCCGGGCACCGACGGCGACGGCACGTTCAATCTCCTCCGCCGTATGCGTTTCGACCAGAGCGTTCATGCCCAAACGGTGCGTGAGGTCCAGGAACGCGCGCAGCTGGGAATCTTCCAGCGCAGCGACGATGAGCAGGACTAGGTCCGCACCATGTGCCCGCGCTTCCCAGATCTGGTATTCGTCGACCGTGAAATCCTTGCGCAGGACCGGAATGTCAACGGCGTCGCGCACGGCATCCAGATCAGCGAGCGATCCGCCGAAGCGGCGCTGCTCGGTCAACACACTGATAACTGCCGCTCCGCCTTTTTCATAGCGGCGCGCCAAATCGGCCGGGTCTGTGATCTGTGCCAGGTCGCCCTTCGACGGGCTCTTGCGCTTGACCTCGGAAATCACCTTGAGTTCGGTCCGCGGGCTGGCCGGACCGCCGAGGGCCGCATAGGCGTCACGCGGCGCAGCCACGGCGGCCACGCGTTCCGTCAGCTGCTCCAGCGGAAGCTCCGCCCGACGGGCTTCAAGATCTTCCCTGACCCCAACGATGATGTCGTCGAGAACAGTCACTCTCAGTGACCGCTGTTCAGGAGCTTGGCGCCGTCCACGCCGTAGCCGGCCTTCTTCATGATCCAGCCAACGATCAGGCCGATGAACATGACAACAACGCCGCCCCAGAAAACCAGGTGCGAAGCCATGACGAAACCAATACCGGAGACAATGCTGCCGACGATCATGATCAGGACACAGGTCCAGGCAGCCGGGCTGTTTCCGTGGCCAATGACTTCGTCGTGGATGCTGGAAACGGCCTGCTCATTGGATGATTTCTCGGTGACGGTGGCGTGATTGCCCATTATCTAACTCCCTGAAGAAACGGTACTGACTATATTCTGCCATTGATTTTCGGCGGACCGGCCAGTATGACTTTAGGCCCGCCCGGTCCCTAGTCTGTGGGATCCGTGCCGCGGCTGAGCTGGTCCCAGCTGTCGATCTCGTCCACAGGACCGCCCCGGTCGGACGGCGAACCGTCCGCCTGTCGAGCGGTCGCGCTGGTGTACTTCCTACTGGCCTGCCAGCGGCGGCCGGCGAGCACCAGCCATACCGCGCATGCGGCCATCAGAAGACCCGCCACCAGCGCCAGTACGGGAAACAGCGTGGAAGTGATTTCCGCGGCCTGCCCGACCTGTCCGGTGGCCTCTCCAATGGCGGTTGAGGCCGCAGCCGCCGGATCCGCAATGACCTGGTAGCTGGAGAGTGCGATGCCGGCTCCAGCCAACGCCAGCAGCACGGCAATGACAATCCTGGCAATCCGCCCGGCGATGGATGCCGCCAGTGCCGCGGCCAGTCCTACCAAAGCCAGCGCCGTGACCGCGATGGCAGCCTCACTGCCGGCCACGCTGAGGTCCGGCGTCTGGACCGTGCTCTGCGGCAGTCTCACGTTGAGCCAGGTCTGGGTGGTGGCGCCGAAGGCAGCCAGCGAGGCCAGTATGGAGGCCATCACTACGGTGCTCTTGCGCTGCCAGCGCGACGGCGGCTTCATTTCGGTCCGCTCAGCCATCAGTTGCCTTCACCGGTCACGATGGCAGCCGGATCAGCGGCATGCAGCCGGGTGGCCAAGGTCACCGCCCGCAGCGGAGCCGCGGCCTTGTTCACAGATTCGATGGCTTCGGTGGCGGGATCCGAGTCCGCCACGATTCCGCCGCCCGACTGAACGTAGGCGCGGCCGTCGCGCAGCAGGGCGGAACGGATGGCAATAGCCATGTCCATGTCGCCGGCAAAGTCCAGATAGCCCACTACGCCGCCGTAGATGCCGCGCCGGTGCGGTTCGAGTTCGTCCAGCAGACGCAGGGCTCGCGGTTTCGGCGCGCCGGAGAGCGTGCCTGCCGGAAAAGTCGCGGCCAGCACGTCGTACGCGGACTTGTCGTGGGAGAGCCTGCCGACCACGGTGGAAACGAGGTGCATGATGTGGCTGAACTTCTCCACCTCCATGAACTGGCTGACATCCACGGTGCCCGGATCGCAGACCTTCGAGATATCGTTCCGCGCCAGGTCAACAAGCATCAGGTGCTCGGCACGCTCCTTCAGATCGGCGAGCAACTCCTCAGCGAGCTCCCGGTCCTGTTCCACGGTTTTGCCGCGCGGACGGGATCCGGCGATCGGATGCGTAATGACTTCGTCACCGGTCACCGTGACCAGTGCCTCGGGCGAAGACCCGACGATGGAGTACGCGTTGCCGTCGGCGTCTTCCAGGCTGAACAAGTACATATAGGGACTCGGATTAAGGTTGCGCAGCACCCGGTAGACGTCCAGCGCCGAGGCCGAACACTCCGTTTCAAACCGGCGTGAAATCACCACCTGGAAGACTTCGCCGTCGACAATCGCTTCCTTGCCCCGGTCCACAGCCGCCAGATATTGTTCCTCGGCCCAGCTGTGCGTGACGGAGTCCATCAGCTCATCGGTCGACAGCGCGCTGTTCTCCAGTACGGAAATCTGCTGGACCAGCGGTTCATTGAGCTGCGCGAGCATCCGGCGGACGCGCTCAACCGCGTCGCGCCAGGCATCGTCCGCCCGCTCGTCGCTGCCATCGAAATTGATGGCGTTGGCGATCAGGGTCACCGTGCCTTCGGCGTTGTCGTGGACTGCCATATCCGTGACCAGGCACATGGCCAGCTCCGGCAGCGGCAGGTCCTCCTCGGGCGGGCTCGTCAGCTTTTCCCAACGGCGCACTGCTTCCCAGCCCACGAAGCCCACGAGCCCGGACGTCAACGGTGGAAGCCCGTCAAAACGTTCGGTGCGAAGCGCCTCCACCGTCTGACGCAGCGCCTCGACCGGGTTGCCGTCCAGCGGCACACCGGCCGGCGGCTCCCCCAGCCAGTGCGCCTGGCCGTCCTTGCTGGTCAGCGTGGCCTTGGAGTGGGTTCCGATGAACGAGTAGCGGGACCAGACCCCGCCCACTGCTGCGGACTCAAGCAGGAACGTTCCTGACTGCCCGCCTCCGAGCTTGCGGTAAAGGGAGATGGGTGTCTGGTCATCAGCGAGCACCTTGAGGGAGACCGGGATAACCCGCCGGTCTCGGGCAAGGGAGCGGAACTCCTCCAGGGTGGGGCTGATGACACCAAGGTCCTGCATTACTTGTTTTCTTTCGCTAGCGGTTCTTCTTCGGCACGATTTCCAACAACGACGTCGACACCGCGCCCATCGAAGCAGGTCCTGGTGCCTGTGTGGCAGGCTGCGCCGACCTGGTCGACCTGGATCAGGAGGGCGTCGCCGTCGCAGTCGAGCGCCACGGACTTCACCCACTGCACGTGCCCGGACGTATCGCCCTTACGCCAATACTCCTGGCGTGACCGCGAATAGAACGTCACCCTTCCGGAGGAGAGCGTACGGCGCAGCGCCTCGTCATCCATCCAACCCAGCATGAGCACTTCGGAGGTGTCATGCTGCTGGATGATCGCGGCGACGAGGCCGGCTGCGTCACGTTTGAGCAGGTCTGCAACGCCGGAGGGCAGGGCTTCGCTGCCGGCGCCGGCCAAGGATACGTTCTGGGATTCAGGCTGGGAGGACATCCCTTCAAGTCTAGTGCTTCGGCAGTGGGCCGCACGCCGCCTTGCCACGAGGCCATACAACGTTATGGGCGGCCCAAAAATGGCTGCTTCATGCTAGGTTCAGGATTGATGCATTTCGTTGACCCGTCCCGTGAAGTTCTGGCCGAGACTCTGCTAGCAGCCGGCCCGGACTCCGCCACGCTCTGTGAAGGCTGGCGGACTGCCGAACTTGCCGCGCATCTGTATCTGCGGGAACACCGGTTGACGGCCCAGCTGGGCATGGCCTTCAAACCCTTGTCCAAGGTTTCAGACGAAGCCACCCGAAAGCTGGCAGACAAATCCCGCGGAACAGCGGGCTACAGCAAATTGGTCAAGGCCTTCCGCGCCGGCCCGCCCCGGCTCTCGCCGCTGAAGCTCAAATCGGTCGATGCCGCCGCAAACCTTATTGAGTATTTTGTCCACACCGAAGATGTCAGGCGCGCCACTACGCGGTGGGCCCCGCGCGCCTTGGATGAGGAATACTCCAATGCCTTGTGGGACGACCTGATCAAGCGCGCCGCCCTCCTGTACCGCGGAGTGGATCTGGGCATCGTGCTGGTGCGCCCCGACGGTCCCCGGCATGTCGCGAAGCGTGCTTCAGTGTCGGTAGCGATCGTCGGCGAGCCTGGCGAACTGCTTATGCACGCCCATGGCCGTACCCAGCACGCCCTCGTAACTTTCGAAGGCCAGCCGGACGCCGTCGCCTTGCTGCAGAGCGCCGAAATCGGTCCCTGACTCTGGCCCCGCGTCGGGTCAGCGGACCGGGTAGCCTGCGGCGCGGATAGCGTTCTTCACCTGGGCGATGGCATCGTCGGGTCCGAAATGGAACACGGACGCAGCCAATACGGCATCGGCACCGGCCGCCACGGCCGGCGGGAAATGCTCGGGCTTGCCGGCGCCGCCGGAGGCGATCAGCGGAACCTGCACCGCGGCACGCACCGTCCGGATCATCTCCAAGTCGAAGCCTTCTTTGGTGCCGTCGGCGTCGATGGAGTTAAGCAGGATCTCCCCCACCCCGCGGTCGGCGGCTTCCTTGGCCCACTGCACGGCATCAATACCCGTGCCTTGCCTGCCGCCGTGCGTCGTGACCTCGAAGCCGGAAGGCACCGAGGATTCAGCCGTCCGCCGGGCATCCAGCGACAGCACCAAAACCTGCGAACCGAAGTGGTTAGTAATCTCGTCGATGACCTCCGGGCGGACCACGGCTGCGGTGTTGATCGACGCCTTGTCGGCACCGAAGCGCAGCAGCCTGTCGACGTCGGCGACGCTGCGGACGCCCCCGCCGACCGTCAGCGGGATGAAAACTTCCTCCGCGGTGCGCGCAACGACGTCGAACGTCGTCTCGCGGTTACCGGAGGAGGCTGTCACATCGAGAAAGGTCAGTTCGTCGGCACCGGCACGGTCATAGCGGTGTGCCAGTTCGACCGGATCCCCGGCGTCGCGCAGGCCTTCGAAATTGACACCCTTGACTACCCTGCCGGCGTCGACGTCAAGGCAGGGAATGACGCGGATTGCTACAGACACTGGTACTTCCCCGATCAGATACGGCAGGCGTGAATGGTGCTGACCAGGATGGCGCGGGCGCCCAGGTCATACAGCTCATCCATGATCCGGTTGGTCTGCGTGCGGCTGACCATCGAGCGTACCGCGACCCACTCGGAGTCGCGCAGCGGGGAAACGGTGGGCGATTCCAGACCTGGCGTCAGGGCGGCAGCCTGCTCCACCAGTTCCTTGCGGATGTCGTAGTCCATCATCACGAACTCCCGGGCGACAATGACGCCGCGGAGCCTGCGGATCAGGACTTCCAGGCCCGTGGGAACTTCGCCCTTGCGGCCGATGAGTACGGCCTCGGAGCGGAGGATGGGTTCGCCGAAGATCTCCATGCCGGCGGCCTTGAGTGTGCTGCCGGTTTCCACCACATCCGCGATCGCGTCGGCGACCCCCAGGCGCACGGAGGACTCCACGGCTCCGTCCAGCCGGACAACCTTGGCATCCACGCCACGCTCGGTCAGGTAGCTTTGCAGCAGCCCGTCGTAGCTGGTGGCAAGGCGCCTGCCCTGCAACTGCTGCACGTTGGAGAATTCACCGACTGGGCCGGCGAACCGGAACGTTGAGACGGCGAAGCCAAGGCTCAGGAGCTCTTCGGCTTCCACCTGTGCATCGAGGAAAAGGTCGCGGCCGGTGATACCGACATCCAACGTGCCCTTGCCAACGTAGACGGCAATATCGCGCGGGCGGAGGAAGAAGAACTCGACGTCGTTGTCCGGATCCATCATGACCAGCTCACGGCTGTCACGACGCTGCCGGTAGCCGGCCTCGGTGAGCATTTCGGACGCGGCTTCGGACAGGGAACCTTTGTTGGGGACGGCTACGCGTAGCATGAAGATGACTTTCTGCAGAGGATCGGTTGGCCGTACGACGGCCGGTTTTGGGGAAACTGCCCCGGGCAGGCTTGGCGGAACACCTCTGGCGGCGTCCCGCTACAGATGCTTGTATACGTCTGCCAGGGTCAGGCCTTTGGCAATCATCAGGACCTGCAGGTGGTAGAGCAACTGGGAAATTTCTTCCGCCGCCGCTTCATCCGACTCGTACTCCGCAGCCATCCATACTTCAGCCGCCTCTTCCACAACCTTCTTCCCGATGCCATGGATACCTGAGTCCAATTCGGCTACGGTACCCGAGCCCTCCGGGCGCGTCTGCGCTTTCTCGCTCAGCTCGGCAAAAAGGGATTCGAAGGATTTCACGCTCCCAAGATTACGCCAGCACATGGCCCGGGCCGCAAACCGGCCCGGGCTATGTGACGAATCCCCTTGTCCGGAGGCGTTTAGACGCCGAGCTGGCGGAGGGTGGCGGCCGTGGCCAGGGCTGCTGTGACGGCCTCGTGGCCCTTGTCCTCGTTCGAGCCCTCAAGCCCGGCCCGGTCGAGGCCCTGCTGCTCCGTATCGCACGTCAGGACGCCGAATCCCACGGGTGTCCCGGTATTGACACTGACGTCGGTCAGCCCCTCGGTGGCTGCCTGGCAGACGTACTCAAAGTGCGGGGTTCCACCACGAATAACGACGCCGAGGGCCACCACTGCGTCATAGTGCGGTGCCAGCCGCGCAGCTGCCACCGGCAACTCGAAGCTGCCGGGAACTCTAACCAGCGCAGGCTCGGCGATACCGGCTTCCTTGGCGGCCCGCAGGGCGCCGTCGATCAGGCCGTCCATGATCTGCGTGTGCCAGCTGGCGGCGACGATGGCCAGTTTCAGCTCGCCGGCATTGCCGTTCAGTTCGGCGACGTCGATAATCGGTGCTCCGTGTCCGCTCATGTTTTACTCTCTGCTTTCTGTGAATGTTCGTACCCTGCCGGGATTGGCGGCGGGTTCATCTTCAGTACTGGGAAGGTGCCGCTGTTATCAGCTTTGGTGGACCGGGTGGTCTTCAAGCAAGGCCAGCCGATGGTCCATCCGATCCCGTTTGGTCTGCAAATACCGCAGGTTCTGCTCCCGGGATGGCACTTCGGAGGAGATCATTTCCACGACGCCGATGCCATAGCCGGAGAGCGTGCTGCTCTTGGCCGGGTTGTTGCTCAGGAGCCGGATGTTGTCCAGCCCCATGGCATGCAGGATCGACGCCGCGGCCGAATAGTCGCGCGCATCCACCGGCAGGCCCAGTTGTTCATTGGCCTCCACGGTGTCGGCGCCGTCCTCCTGCAGGGCGTACGCGCGGATCTTGTTTGCCAGTCCGATACCGCGGCCCTCTTGGCCACGCAGATACAGCACCGTGCCGCCCTGTTCAGCGATCAAAGCCAAGGCCTGGTCCAACTGCTCACCGCAGTCGCAGCGGAAGGAGGCAAAGACATCCCCTGTCAGGCATTCCGAATGCAGCCGAACCAGCGGAGCCGTGTCGGGGCGGACCGGCGAAGTGATGCTCAGGTGCTCCACCCCGGTAGCACTGTCCGTCCAGGCCCGGGCCGTGAAATAGCCGAAAGCCGTCGGCAACTGGACGGCGGGACCGCCGGTCACCTGGGCAATAGAGGCCGGCGGAACCGACACCGGGGCCGGCGTTGGGTCGTTTCTGGTGGTCACTGGTGCGCCTCCTGTCCGGCGGGTTCACGTGTCTGGAGGGACTGCGTACTTTGTGGGCTTGGTCCTTCGGCCGCGATGAACTGGACAAGGTCCTCGATGGATACCAGCGGGCAGCCGTGCTCATTGGCAAAGTCGCGCAGCGCGGGCAGCCGCATCATTTCCCCGTCATCGTGTACGAGCTCTGCGATCACGCCTACCGGCGACCGGCCACCAAGCCGGCAGAGATCGACAGCAGCTTCGGTGTGCCCCCGGCGCGCTAGGACGCCACCGTCGACAGCCCGGAGCGGGAAGATATGGCCCGGCCTGTTCAGCTGGCTGGCAGTACTCAATTCAGATGCCAGCACCTGTGCCGTTCGTGCACGGTCGGTGGAGCTGATGCCGGTGGTAACTCCGGTGGCGGCATCGCAGGAAACGGTGTAGGCGGTGCCCTTCGCGTCCTGGTTGACTTCTACCATCGGCGGAAGGCCTAGCTCATCAGCGCGGCTGCCGGTCATCGGAACACAGATCACTCCCGAGGTGTACCTGACGGTCCAGCCCATTAAGGCAGGCGTGGAGGCGTCGGCCGCGAAAATGATGTCCCCTTCGTTTTCGCGGTCTTCATCGTCGACCACCACAACCGGCCGGCCGGCGGCGATGGCACTGATTGCTTGCTCGATGGCGTCGAGCCGGATCCGAGGTTCCACTGCCGCGCTCATGAGTGCGCTCCAGCTACGTGGCGGGCTGCAGCCTTGTCCGCTTGGGAGAAGGCGAGCAATCGCTCGGCGTACTTGGCAAGCACATCTACTTCGAGGTTGACCTTGTCGCCGGTGGCTTTGGCGCCCAGATTCGTTTCGGCCAGCGTGGTGGGAATCAGCCCCACCTCGAAATACGCGTCCTCTGCGTCGACCGGGCTGACCGTGGTCACTGTCAGCGAGACACCGTCGATCGCGATCGATCCCTTTTCGGCGATGTAACGGGCGAGCTGGAAAGGGACGCTGAAACGCAACCGCTCCCAGTCGCCCATATTTTCGCGTTCCAGCAATGCGCCGACACCGTCCACGTGTCCCTGGACCACATGGCCATCCATACGTCCCCCGGCTGGAACGCACCGCTCGAGGTTGACGCTGGTGCCGGCTTTGAGCTCACCTGTGGTGGTCCGGGTCAGCGTCTCCCCCATAACGTCGACGCTGACAACGCCCGGCTTTGATTCCACCGCGGTCAGGCAAACGCCATTGACGGCCAGGGAGCCGCCGAGTTCAAGATCCGCGATCGCTTCCCCAGCCTTGATGGTCAGGACAGCGCTGTCCTTCGCCGGGTTCAGGACCAACGATTCCACGCTGCCCTGCTCGGTGATGATTCCGGTAAACATTAGAGGCCTTTCCTGCCGCTTGGGATGCCGTGCGGCATCGGTTCCAGATGAAGGCGCAGATCTGCGCCAAGATTTGAGGTGCGGCCGCCGCCGCTGTTATCCCAACGCCACTGAGAGGCCTCAGCCAGCGTCCGGATGCCTAAGTCGCCGGTGGACCGGGTTCCATCGCCCAGGAGCATGGGCGCCAGATAGAGGACCAGTTCGTCGACGAGATCCGCTTGCAGGTAGGCTCCCGCCACGGCTGCACCGCCTTCGACCATGGCGTGACCGACTCCGCGCTCCGCCAGCTCGCGGAGCACCTCGGCCGGATCATGCGTTCGCAGCTGCATGAACCTGCCGTCGTCCCCACGGATGGCGGAGTCTTCCGGAACGTCGCGCAGCCCCATCACCACTCGCAGCGGCTGGGACTTCGTTGCCGCGCCCGATTCGTCCCGTGCAGTCAGCCGCGGATTGTCTGCCAGGACTGTTCCGGTGCCGGCGATGATCGCGCCCACACGGCTGCGGATGCCGTGGCTGTCCTGCCGCGACTCCGCGGAGGTTATCCACTGGCTTGTTCCGTCCGGCGCTGCGATCAGCCCATCAAGCGTCTGGGCAATATGCATGGTGGTGAACGGACGGTTTTCCGATTTGGCCCGGAACCACCTGTGGTTCAACTCAAGCGCCCGCTCCTGAAGCAGACCGCTGCGTACGCCGATGCCGGCGTTGCGGAGCACATCTCCCCCTCCCGTGGCCTCCGGCGTGGGGTCCGCAGCTGCATAGATGACGTTGCCGATGCCTGCGTCGACGATGGCTGCCGCGCACGGCCCCGTGCGGCCCTGGTGATTGCAGGGTTCAAGGGTCACCACCATGGTGCAGTCGGAAAGATCCTGCTGCTGGGATATCCGGTGGCGAAGATTGGCCAGCGCGTCGATCTCCGCGTGCGGCGAGCCGGCACCGCTGTGGTACCCGATACTGAGCACTTCACCGGTGGCGTCGAGAACTGCCGCGCCGACCAAAGGATTGGCGCCGCGGAATCCGAGCTTGGCGGTGTCCAGTGCGAGCTCCATCGCCCGGTTTTCCGCGGGCGAGAATCCCTGGCTGCTCATGATCGACCCCCCGTGCCGACGCGGACATCCGGCAGAAGGGTTTCAACCTCGGGCTTGGACCGATCCTTGGCCCGCCACCAGACAAAGAACCCGATCAGGGTGAACACGCCGTAGAAGAGGTACATGAAGGCGGACGCGTAGTAGCCGGCGCTGAACAGCAGCGGGACTCCCACGATGTCGACCGCCACCCAGATCAGCCAGAACTCCACCCAGCCGCGTGCCATGCCGTAGGTGGCAAGCAGCGATCCCATAAACGTCCAAGCGTCCGCCCAGACTGGTTCGTATGAACCGAGGGCGGCGAAGAGCGGAGTCAGAGCGACGGTGCCCAGGATCAGACCTGCCACCAAGCCGATCCGGGCTCTGCCGGATGCCCATTGTGGGGTTACCGCGTGGCCCGCGCCGTCTTGCTTGCTCTGGCGCCAGCGCTGCCAGCCGTAGACGGCCACTGCGATAAACATGATTTGGCGGCCGGCCTGGCCGAGCAGGTTCGCAGTATTGGCTGAGCCGAAAAGCGACCCGAGAAAAACCGTCAGCAGCAGGGCATTGCCGATGATGCCGACGGGCCAGGCCCATACCTTGCGGCGCATGCCGCCAAGGGCGCTGAGGAGGCCGAAGATGTTCCCTACGACTTCGCGCAGCAGTAGTGAACTGCCCGCGACGGGAATCTGAGCTTCAAAGAGCCACCGCAGAAAATCCATGTCGTTCCTTTCCGAAAGCCGCGGCGGCTCCGGGGTAACGACAGTGCGGTAGGTTCAGGCAGTGGACGTGGTTCCGCACGGAACCTACGCACCGCTGGCTGTTCTGCCAACTGCACGTGCTTCTCCCATCCAGACTTTAACTGTCGGTACCGGAATTTCACCGGCTCAACCGTTGCCCTGAATTCCTTGCGGAATCCGTGGCGACGGGTCGCGGACTATAACCGCCGGTTCGGACTTACACCGACCCCGGAGCACGTTGTTTGTGGTTGTTATTCTGCCACAACCTGCATCGCAGGCCTCATATTCCTGTCATGTCGTGTAATACATGACACATCAAGCTGTTTCGGCGGATTTACGCAAGGCGGAGATGGCGGCATCCGGATCCTCGGCACCATATACGGCCGACCCCGCGACGAAGACGTTCGCTCCCGCTTCCGCTGCCCTCTGAATGGTTTCTTCGGTCACGCCCCCGTCCACCTGAATCGCCACGGGCAGGCCCGAACCAGCTATTGCCGAGGCTGCCCTGCGGATCTTGGGAAGTGTGACATCAAGGAAGGCTTGTCCACCGAATCCGGGTTCCACGGTCATGATCAGCAGCATGTCCATTTCGGGGAGCAGATCAAGGTAGGGCTCGACGGCGGTGCCGGGCTTCAGCGCCATGCCAGCCTTGGCTCCCCGCTTGCGCAGCTCACGGGCCAGGCGGACGGGAGCGGCTGCGGCCTCGACATGGAAGGTCACCGAGTCAAGACCTGCGTCCGCATAGGCAGGCGCCCAGCGGTCCGGGTCCGCAATCATCAGGTGCGCATCCAACGGAAGCCTGCTGATCTCCTGGATCCGCTCCACCACGGGCAGCCCGATAGTCAGGTTCGGCACGAAGTGATTGTCCATGACGTCAACATGCACGGCGTCGGCGGAGCTGATCTTCCTCAGCTCCGCCTCCAGATTGACGAAATCAGCGGACAAAATACTTGGGTGTATGCAGCACTGTGCCATCTGGATCCTTACTTTGCGTTTCCGGCTGGATTGTCTGAGGTCTTCTTGCGCAGCAAGCCCAGGAACATTGCGTCTGTTCCGTGGATATGCGGCCACAACTGGGCCGTCGATCCTTCCGTCTGTGCATGGCCCGCCTGAAGATTTCCCGACAGGCTGACTGCATCCAGCGCCGACGCTGAATCCAGCAGCTCAATGTCAGGATGGCGGCGCAGCGCATCAGTGACCACAGCGGTGGTTTCGGCTGGGTGCGGCGAACAGGTGACGTACGCTACGAGCCCGCCAGGCTTCACTGCAGCCAAGGCTGAATCAAGCAGTTCGCGCTGCAAAGGCGCCAGCTGGGCAACGTCGGACGGCTTGCGCCGCCAGCGTGACTCGGGCCGGCGCCGCAGAGCACCCAGGCCGGTGCAGGGAGCGTCTACGAGGATCCGGTCGAACCCTTCAGGCTGCAGCTGGCCAAGGTCGCGGCCGTCCCCGGTCCGGACTTCCCAGACCTCACGGTCGACGGGCCGCAGAGACTGCCGTACCAGCTCGGCCCGGTGCTCGGCCGGTTCGTTGGCCAGCAGGGTCGCGGACTTCTTGGCGGCCAGGGCAGCCAGCAGTGCGGCTTTGCCTCCGGGTCCGGCACAAAGGTCCAGCCAGCGCTCGGGACCCGAGGTCAGAGTCTGGGCTTCGGCCAGTGCGCGGGCGACGAGCTGGGAGCCGGCATCCTGAACTCTCGTTGTTCCCGTCCGGACGGATTCCAGGCGTCCCACGTCGCCTCCGGAGAACAGCGCTGAATCCTGTACCAGGGAGCCCGGTTCCGCGCCTGCCTGAATCGCCTCGTCCAGTGTGCCGAGCCCCGGCAGTGCCACGAGGTTCACCACCGGTGCAGCATTGTCCGCCGCCAGCAAGTCCTCGATTTCCCCGACGCTGCGGCCGTGCCCGACGAGGGACTGTCGCATCGCCCTGACTATCCATTCCGGATGGCTGTGCATCACAGCTGCAGCGGCGACGGGATCCTTCTGGCCGGCAGTCAGTTCCTCGGTCCAGCCAGCGAGTTCCTTGGCGGAAACCTTCCGCAGTACGGCATTGACGAGCGCGCCCGGACCGGCTCCGATGACAACGCGTGCCAGTCCGACAGTCTGGTCCAGGGCCGCGTGTGCGGGCACCCGCATCGCCAGCAGCTGGTGAACCCCGAGGCGGAGCGCGTCGAGCACGGCCGGATCGAGCTCGGCCAGCGGGCGGTCTACGCAACGGGCCAGAATCGCATCGTAGGTGCCGAGACCACGCAGCGCTCCGTACGTCAGCTCGGTAGCGAACCCTGCGTCACGTTTGTCGAGCCGGTGCTGCCGGATCTTCACCGGCAGCACCAGGTTGGCATAGGCATCGTCGGCGTCAACAGCACGCAGCACTTCGAATGCCACCAGCCGCGCCGGATCCGCCTTGCGTGTTCGCTGCGCCGGCACGGACTGGGAGAAGGAACGTTCTCCCCCGCGGTTGCGTTCGCGTCCGGCGGCATTGCGGCGTCGCTCGGGGCCCTGCCCCCTGCGGTTGCCCTGGGGCCTATCCTGTCCGCTCACTCGAAGTGCACATCCTCACGTTGTCCAAGACCGCGCGCCCAGTCGGCCGCCGCCATCATTTTCTTTCCCGCAGGTTGAACCTGTTGCAACTGCACGGCGCAGGATCCGGTACCCACCAAGGCAGAGGCCGCGCCTCCCCCGGTCAGTTCCACCTGGCCGGGCCGCAGATCCCGCCGGTCTTGCCTTAGGACAACCGGACCTAACTTGAACCGTTGCCCCTGCAGCATCGTCCAGGCACCGGGTTCCGGCGTCACGCCATTGATCCTGCGGCGCAGGGCCAAAGCCGGCTGGTTCCAGTCGATATGGCCGTCTTCAAGACCTAGTTTGGGAGCCAGGGTCACATCCCCTGACTGGGGCACTGCTACTGCTTTGTCCACCGAAATGGCCGAGAGAGTTTGGGCGAGCAGGATCGCGCCGCTGTTCGAAAGCCGGGTCAGCAGTTCGCCGCTGGTGTCCTCCGGCCGGATGGTTTCCGTCAACGTCCCGTACACGGGGCCGGTATCCAGGCCTTTTTCGAGCAGGAAGGTCGATGCGCCCGTCACGTCGTCGCCGTGGATGACGGCATGCTGGACAGGAGCCGCACCACGCCAGGCCGGCAACAAGGAAAAGTGCAGATTGATCCAGCCGTGCCGCAGCATCTGCAAAGCCGGCTCCGGAACCAATCCTCCGTAGGCGACGATTGCCGCTACATCCGCGTCGGTCTTGGCGATCGCGGCCATGGCCTGGTCATCAATCCGGTTAGCCCGGATGACGGGCAGGCCCATTTCCTGGGCGCGGGCAGCTACCGGCGAGGGCGTGAGAGTCTTCTTACGGCCGACCGGCGCATCCTCGCGAGTCAGTACCGCGGCTACCTCAAATCCTGCTTCAACAAGTTTCTCCAAAGATGGAACGGCCACTTGGGGCGTTCCCGCAAAGAGTACGCGGAAAGGTCTCGAAGTTCCCGTCATGCGGAGGGCTGCCCGAACGTTCCCCGCGCAAATCCGGAGCCAACACTGGAGGAGCGCTTAACCTCAGTTTCCTTGGCCACGGAGTTGTAGGAGGAATCGCGGATGGAGCGGAGAGCACTCTTGCGATCGTCGCCGGAGAGGTGGTCTATGTACAGGACACCGTCCAAGTGGTCCGTTTCATGCTGGAAGCAGCGTGCGAGCATGCCTTCGCCTTCCAAGGAAACAGGGTTGCCGTTGACATCAACGCCGGTCACACGGGACCAGCGCCGCCGCTGCACTGGGTAACCGAGGCCGGGAATCGAGAGGCACCCCTCCACCCGGTCTTCCTGAAAATCATCGCTGTTTTCCAGGACGGGGTTGATGACGTGACCCCGCTGCCCGTCGATCAGGTAAGTAAAGACCCGCAGGCTCACTCCCACTTGCGGTGCTGCGAGGCCAGCGCCTTCCACACTTTCCATCGTCTCGTCCATGTCGGCCACCAGCTTGGCCAGTTCCGGGCCGAAGTCGCGAACAGGCTCTGCCTTGGTGCGCAGCACCGGGTCCCCGATAATCCGAATACTCAGGACGGTCATGCGTGAATCTTCCTTACTGTCGCTCAGCCGGGTGTCCGTTCCAGTCTAAGTGGCCTTATCCAGCGACCGGCCGCAGCACAGCAGCGGGCGGACCGATGGGCAGCAGCGCACGGCCGGCGTCGGTCACCTGCAGCTGCAGGTCCCAGACCCGGCGCAAAGCGCAGAACTTGTACCAGTGGTATTTGAGTACTTCCGGATTGGCCCGCATGGGCCGCACTTCGGTCTCACCAATAGCAACGCCCAGCAGCAATGGAGAGTCTCCGTGTGCCCACGGCTCCCACGTACCGGCCTGGGCGTCCACCAGGCTTTCCTGCGCTTTCATTCCCGCGACCAGCTGCATAACAACTTTTTCATCCATGGGCTTGACCTGGCCGTTGCGGTCCGTGCCTTTCGTCTTGAAATCGATCAGGCACAGCCGGCCCCCGATGCGGGCCACGAGATCGAGGGTGCCGGCGTAGCCGACCTCGGCGTTCCACACGGTGATCTCGGGCGCTACCGGTTCCACCTGGTAGAGCTCCCACCACTCGTCAAAACGCGCGGCGAAGGCATCTTCCCCGTTGGCCCTCAGTTCCTCGCGGGCCTCGGCCATGCGATGCGGGCGGCCGAGGGCGCGCAGCGAGACCTGCTCGCAGTAGCTGTGTACCCGGTCGCCGCGCAGTGCTGCGGCATCCCGGAAGCGTTCCGCCGCCGTCGAGGCTTCCTTCGCCAGTGCTCGGAGTTTCGCCGGATTGCCCGCCGCCTCTGTCAGCCGGTGGTCCTGCGCCATGGCGGTGGCCGCCATATGGGAGAACCAGCCACCCAGATCCACGGGCGCCTGGGAAATGACAGTGGTAATGGACGGCACACTGGGCAGTTCAGTGGTTGAGCGTGAATACATCCGCCCGAAGTCGGTTTTGTGGGCCAGTGCCGGATCAGTCATACCAAGAATCATGTCAGAGACGGCTGACGGTTTCCTGCCGGAAAGAAAACGGCCCCTTACCTGTGGAAAGGCAAGGGGCCGGCTTCTGACGGTGGGCGATACTGGGTTCGAACCAGTGACCTCTTCGGTGTGAACGAAGCGCGCTACCACTGCGCCAATCGCCCGTCTGGGATGCACTCCCGGCTAACCGGACCTGCATCGTTTATGAATGTTAGCCGACGTTCGCCCTGACGCAAAAACGGCGGATTTTGCCGTACCGACGCGCCAGGCCCCCGGCCTCCTCGCCCGGATTCACGTCACCTCAAACCGCGTCTGTGCATGCCACTCCGACGCCGCAAATAGGCCGCAAAACCGGCTCTCGAACCCTCGATTGGACGAAGCGGAAAACGTCCTATAGAGTCTTTACTCGTTGGAAATCGAGAAAACGTTCCGGTCAAACCGGAGGTAAACTTGATGAAATCCACATGCGGACGTAGCTCAGCTGGCTAGAGCACCACCTTGCCAAGGTGGATGTCGCGGGTTCGAATCCCGTCGTCCGCTCGCAAGTCACTGTAAGTGCCAGTTCTACTGGCCGGTCCTGAATCTGCAGGCCACGGTGGGGTGGCCGAGAGGCGAGGCAGCGGCCTGCAAAGCCGTATACGCGGGTTCGAATCCCGTCCCCACCTCGGTTACGGTACTTCATAGTTCTTGCAGTTGTTTTGCCTAGCAATGCAACAAACCCTTTATGGGCGATTGGCGCAGCGGTAGCGCGCTTCCCTGACACGGAAGAGGTCACTGGTTCGATCCCAGTATCGCCCACGGAAATGGCCCGGTTTACCGGCACCATTCCACGCGGACGTAGCTCAGCTGGCTAGAGCACCACCTTGCCAAGGTGGATGTCGCGGGTTCGAATCCCGTCGTCCGCTCCAATCCGATCATTGCGCTTGCGGCGCCGATGCTGAAGGATCCAGGGCGATTGGCGCAGCGGTAGCGCGCTTCCCTGACACGGAAGAGGTCACTGGTTCGATCCCAGTATCGCCCACAAAGAACGGCTCCCCCTCGGAGCCGTTTTTGCATTTAACGGCTATCTCCTCAAGCGTGGAGATCCGGGCTATCCGCCTTCCTGGTGCCGGCATCTCCCCCTCTCCTTCTCTTTCGGACCATTTCCAGCCTGATTTGACTGATGCCAGACAGACCGGCCAAGAGACTAATAGGCCAAGGCCCGCTCCATGCCGCCTCCACAGGCGGCCGGACCCACGTTCCTTCCTGCACAGGCCACTTGTCCTCCACATTGGCGCTTTTTCCGTGCTATTCGAAGACGTGTTCTATAGCGTTGGGGGTATGGCAATCGCACCGGTCGAAGCGCATCAGGAGCCCGTAGGCTTCCTCGCTTCGGTGCAGGCCGCCCTCCAGGACTTCTCCGCCAGTTTCCAACAGGAATGGCTCCTGCAATCCCCCAAAGACCTCGCCGCCACCGTCGCCGGCATCGAAGAGATCTCCAAAACCGTCGAGCAACTCCAGGTCATCGGCGCCCACGCCGTCGACCAGCAGAACATCGCCCAAACAGGCGAAACAGACCAGCGCATCCCCTGGGCCGACCCGGTGCAGGGAACCGGCCCGGACGGCAAACCGAAAAAGCCCGAATACAAGGACGCCGCCGAATACCTCCGCCAGAAACTCAAAATCAGCCGCGGCGAAGCCAAACGCCGGCTCCGCGTCGGCTCCAGCACCATGCCATCGACCCTGATGACCGGAGAACAGGCACCCCCGAAACTCGAACGCCTCGGCGCCGCCCTGACCTCCTCGAAGATCAGCGGCCAGGCCGCAACCCTCATCCGCGACGCCCTCGAACGCGTCCGCCCCACCGCAACCCCCGCGGGCCTTACCGCGATGGAAAAGCAGCTCACCCAGCAGGCCACCGAATCAGATATCGACGGCCTGCGCGAAATCATCAAACGCTGGGAAGCCATCCTGGACCCGGACGGACTCGAACCCACCGACGAACAACTCCGCGCCAAACAAGGCGTGTTCTACCGCGGCAAACGCCAGGGCCTCCACCGCCTGGACATCGCCGCCACCCCGGAACAATACGAATACCTCGTCACCGTCATGAACGCCGCAACCAACCCGCGCGTCAAAACCACCTTCGCTTCGGAAGACGGCACCCCGGCAGACCCCGCAACAGCCGGCGGCACCCCCGCGGACACCGCCGACACGGGCGGAGCGGGACCGGAACCGGAATGGCAAGGACCCACCCGGCCGCAGAAACTGCTGCAAGGCCTCGTCGGCGCCTGCCAGATCGCCCTGTCCACGGACAAACTCCCCTCCAGCGGCGGCCACCGCCCCCAAATCATGATCACCCTCGACTACCAGGACCTGGTGGACCAGATCGGCGCCTCCGCCGACGCCGTATTCGGCGGACTGATCAGCCCCAAAACCGTCCGCAAAATCGCCTGCGACGCCGACCTCATCCCCCTCGTCCTCGGCGGCAAAGGCGAAATCCTCGACATCGGACGCGCCCAACGGCTGTTCACCCCCGCCCAGCGCCGCGCCCTCGTCGCCCGCGACAAAGGCTGCGCCTTCCCCGACTGCACCATGCCCGCCCCCTGGACCGAAGCACACCACATCGAATTCTGGGAAAAGCACAACGGCCCAACGTCAGTTCACAATGGTTGTCTTTTGTGTTCCTACCACCACCATCTGCTGCACGACGAAAACTGGAAAATCGACATCCGGGACGGAATCCCCTGGTTCATCCCGCCCCGCTACATCGACCCGGACCAAAAACCCCGCCGCAACCGCTACCGACTCGCCGGCATCTCCCTGCCCGACGCCACGCCAAGATTCGCGGCCGATGGACCAAGAACTGACTTGGAGTCTCCACCTCCACCGGCAGAACCCTCACTAACACCTGGCTCCGGCCCACCCGGCCAACAGGCAGAAACATTGCTGCCACTCTTCACGGCTGACAGCGCCACGACACCGGATCATTCCACGGCACAGTATGTTCCGACGCCGCCCGAAACGGCCCAAATACCTGCCGTATCCGACGCTGCCAAGAAGGCGGTACCGGCCGACAAGCCGTTGCAGGGCGGTCATAAAGACTGGAACCGGCCATTCGACGACTGGCCGCTGCAACCGATCGAGCCACCCTGGTGAAGTACCGGGCACAGCTGGGACTGTAAGAAAAACGGTGTGTAAGGGTTCGGCCTGATCCGAAAGGAGATGGCCGTGTCAGAGTTCACGACCGAGATGACAGGGGCGATGATCGATCCCGTGACGGGAGAGATTATCGATCAGAAGGAGCTTGCCGAGCGACTGCTCGCGCAGGCCAAGGAACAGGGCGTGAGCCTGGTCGGCCCCGGCGGGCTGCTGAACCAGCTCACGAAGAACGTGCTCGAAACCGCATTGGACGCGGAACTGACCGAGCACCTCGGCCACGAACACGGCGAAACCCCGATCGCGGCCAACATGCGGAATGGCACCCGGTCCAAGACCGTGCTGACCGAGATCGGCCCGGTCGAGATTCAGGTTCCCCGGGACCGGGACGGGTCGTTCGAGCCGGTGATCGTGCCCAAGCGGAAACGGCGCCTGGACGGGATCGACCAGATCGTCCTCTCGCTGTCCGCCCGGGGGCTGACCACCGGGGAGATCGCCGCGCACTTCGAGGAGGTCTACGGGGCCACGGTCTCCAAGGACACCATCAGCCGCATCACGGAGAAGGTCGTTGGCGAACTCGCGGAGTGGTCGGCCCGTCCGCTGGATCCGATCTATCCGGTGCTTTTCGTGGACGCGATCGTCGTCAAGGTCCGCGACGGGCAGGTACGGAACACCCCGTTCTACGTCGTCATGGGAGTCACCGTGAACGGGGAGCGGGAAATCCTCGGCATCTGGGCCGGCGACGGTGGCGAGGGCGCCCGGTTCTGGCTGCAGATCTTCTCCGAACTGAAGAACCGCGGCGTAGAGGATGTGTTCATCGCCGTGTGCGACGGGCTCAAAGGGCTGCCGGAGGCGATCACGACCACGTGGGAGCGAACAGTGGTCCAGCAGTGCATCGTGCACCTGATCCGCAACAGCTTCCGCTACGCCGGCCGGCAGCACCGCGACGGAATCGTCAAAGCCCTCAAACCGGTCTACACCGCACCCAGTGAGCAGGCCGCGAAGGACCGGTTCAACGAATTCAAAACCGAGTGGGGCCAACGGTATCCAGCCATCGTGCAGCTCTGGGAATCCGCATGGGCCGAGTTCGTGCCGTTCCTGGAGTACGACGTGGAGATCCGCCGGGTGATCTGCACGACGAACGCGATCGAGTCGATCAACGCCCGCTACCGGCGGGCGGTGAGAGCCCGCGGGCACTTCCCGAACGAGGCCGCGGCGCTGAAATGCCTTTACCTGGTCACCAGATCTCTTGACCCTACCGGCGGAGGCCGGGCACGCTGGGTAATGAGGTGGAAGCCGGCGCTCAACGCGTTCGCGATCACCTTCGCCGGACGGTTCGAGAGAACCGCTCACTGATGAAAACCGCCGGACCCCACACACCGTTTATCGGACAGTCCCGCACAGCTCCATGGCCTCGAGTTCCTTGCCCTTGGTCTCGGGCACAAACTTCCAGACGAGCAGTAACAAGTCTCTCTTTGGCGGCTACCTGTACCGGGCCTGCCCGGCCTATTGACGCACCCTGCCTCGGGCCTACGATAGAAGTAGGCGGGAGCATGCGGCTCCCAGGAGCGAAGGGAGGTGTCTGTGTCTGTATTTGACGAGCTCAAGGGCAAGGCCGGACAGCTTAAGGACAAGGCCGCTCATCTGGTCGGCGGCAATGCCGACAAGCTCAAGGACGGCGTCGGCAAGGCTGGAGATTTCATCGACAGCAAGACCGGCGGCAAGTACTCCGGGCAGGTAGATGGTCTGCAGGCCAAAGTCGCGAACCTCATCGACAGGGCAGATGGTGGAAATACCCCCGGTGCCGCAACCGATAAGGGCAGCCCTTCGGCATAACTTCTCTTAGAGCACGCCAAAAAGGCGCTGGTCCTACCGGGAGGTAGCACCAGCGCCTTTGTGCTGTTTCTGCCATTCTGGGAGGCCTCAGGACTCCTCGCCAGTCAACCCTTCACGTGCCAGGGCTGTCAGTCTGGAAACGGCCCGGTAGTACTTCTTCATGTAGCCGCCGGACATCATCTCCGGAGTGAAAAGCTCATCGAACGGGCGTCCGCTCGCAATAATGGGCACGTCCTTGTCATAGAGCCGGTCCGCCAGCACGACAAAGCGCAGGGCTACTGATTGCTCGGTAATCGTCGCGACGTTGTGCCACGCCACCGCATCGATACCGTCGATGAACTGCCGGTAGCGGCTCGGATGCACGCCTTCGAGATGACTAACCAGATCCGAGAATTCATCGGCCGCGACCACCTGGCCCTTGAAGTCACTGTAGACCCGCC
The DNA here is from genome assembly GCF_002849715.1 of Arthrobacter crystallopoietes. NCBI lineage: Bacteria > Bacillati > Actinomycetota > Actinomycetes > Micrococcales > Micrococcaceae > Crystallibacter > Crystallibacter crystallopoietes. Next base: position 3,845,174 of record NZ_CP018863.1, on the reverse strand, counting down.
GTTTGAGTTCAAGATCAGTCAAAGGATCCGGAGCGGCTGGCAGTCCCCGATGACGGTAGTCTTCGCCGTCGATACGGATGACGTTGAACTGGTCTGACAGGACCTGGATTTCGCGTTGGAAATCTACGGCAGCAAAGCGTCCCTCGCCGAGTGAACCGGGCAACGTGTTGGAGGTAGCTGCGAGCTTCACGCCGGCGTCGGCCAGCTCGCGCATCAGCCGGGACATCAGCACGGTGTCCCCCGGGTCGTCCAGTTCGAATTCATCGATACAAACCAACCGGTAGCTGCTCAGCGCGTCCACCGTCTTGCGGAAGGATAGCGCCCCCACCAGATTTGTATATTCGACGAAGGTGCCGAAGGCCTTTGGACCCTCCACCGCGTGCCAGAGGGAGGCCAGCAAGTGGGTTTTTCCCACACCGAACCCGCCGTCGAGGTAGATACCGGCCTTGCTGGGCTGCCTCTTGGCTGCGAAAAGTTTTTTCAGTCCCTTGGGTTCCCGGTGGTCCACCTCGACGGCAAAATCCCGCAACGCTTTGACCGCGATGGACTGCGAGGGCTGGGACGGGTCGGGACGGTAACTGTCGAAGGAAACGTCGCCGAAGCGCGGCGAAGGATGGAATCCCTCCAACAAATCGTCGACCGACACCTTGGGGGTCCGGCGCGAAAGCTGTTCAATCTGGGGCACGTTTAACCGACCGTAGCCTTCCTGAAAATCTGCGTGGCGGTGAATTGCCGCCAGAAAAACGATACGCTACCGACGACGCCGCGGCAGATTCGTGACCGAGGCCACTGCAGGGAAACAGGCGGATGCAGTCCCGGGGCAAGAGACTCCCGACATTGTGGCGGATGATGACCGGCGTGGAGATTGTTTCTTCGCGCTTATGGTTAGGCTGGGCAGAGACCACCCCTGACGCATGGAAAGGTTTTGCTATGCCTGTTGCCGCAGAACAGAACGAGAAATTTTCCGCCTACGCCCACCCGGAACGGCTCGTTTCCACCGATTGGCTGGCGGCCAACCTGGACGCAGATTCCCTGGTTGTCGTCGAATCGGACGAGGACATCCTCCTGTACGAGACCGGCCATATTCCGGGTGCAGTGAAAATCGACTGGCATACGGATCTGAATGACGCGTTGACCCGCGACTATATCGACGGCAAAGCGTTCGCTGCACTGCTCGGTTCCAAGGGCATCACTCGCGAGACCACCGTGGTGATTTACGGGGACAAGAGCAACTGGTGGGCTGCCTACGCGCTTTGGGTGTTCACGCTTTTCGGCCACGAGGATGTGCGGCTGCTTGACGGCGGGCGCGACAAGTGGATTGCCGAGGGGCGCGAGCTCACTACCGAGACGCCGAGGCCTGCAGCGGTGGAGTACCCCGTCGTCGAACGTCGCGATGAGGCCATCCGCGCATTCCTGCCCGATGTCTTCGAACACTTCGGCAAGCCCTTGATCGATGTCCGCTCGGCCGAAGAATACTCCGGCGAACGTACCACTATGCCCGCATATCCTGAGGAGGGAACGCTGCGCGGCGGCCACATTCCCAGCGCGGCCTCCGTCCCCTGGGCCCGCGCCGCCGCTGCTGACGGAACGTTCCGGGACCGCGAAGAGCTGGAAGCTATCTACAAGGGCGAGGCCGGTTTGAACGACGGCGATGAAGTGGTGGCCTACTGCCGCATCGGTGAGCGTTCAAGCCACACCTGGTTCGTCCTCAAACACCTGCTCGGCTTCGAGAACGTCCGCAACTATGACGGTTCCTGGACCGAATGGGGCAACGCCGTCCGCGTGCCGATCGTCAAGGGTGCCGAACCCGGCGAAGTACCCGCCGCACGGCGTTGAGAGCAGCGTGCACGAGTAGAATAGGTGACTGTGAGCGCACAAAACATCCCTGCACAGCTGGCAGAAATCATCGATGACTTCCAATCGATGGAGGAGCCTGAGCGGCTGCAACTGCTGCTTGAATTCTCCCGATCGCTTCCGGACCTTCCGGAGCACCTTGCCGGCCAGCCGGAACTGTTGGAACAGGTTGTCGAGTGCCAGTCCCCGCTGTTCCTGACCTTGGAGATCGGCGACGGCCCGGAGGAACCGGTGGAGATCTACTTCTCGGCACCCCCGGAAGCCCCGACTACACGTGGTTTCGCCGGTGTCCTGCATGAAGGGCTCAACGGCCTGCCGGCTGCGGAGATTCTTGCCGTACCGGACGATGTGCCGGAGCAGCTCGGTTTGACCCGTGCCATTACGCCGCTGCGGCTGCGTGGCATGTCTGCCATGCTCGCCCGCATCAAGCGTCAGATCACGGACGCCCGCGCGGCCGCCTGAGCGCGCCGAATCCGCCGTTGGCAAAGCGCACCGCGTCGACCGGAACCCCCGCCACACTGTTGTTGCAGCAGGCGGGGGTTCCGCACACCCTCCACAGGTACGCCCATGATCCGGCTGTGACCGATTTCGGACTTGAGGCAGCACGCGAGCTGGGTCTGCCCCCGGAACGGATTTTCAAGACCCTCATGGTGGCGGTAGACGGCAATCTTGCTGTGGCAGTGGTGCCAGTCTCCGGAAACCTCAATCTGAAATCCTTCGCAGCCGCCTTGGGGGCGAAGAAGTCCGTGCTGGCCGATCCGCTGGCTGCCCAGCGCCGGACCGGCTACGTACTCGGTGGTATCTCCCCGCTGGGCCAGCGGCAGCCCAGCCCGACAATCATTGATTTCAGCGCGGTGGACTATCCCACCATTCTGGTTTCCGGCGGTCGCCGCGGACTGGACATCGAATTGGCCGCACAGGACCTGATCCGCCTGACCGGTGCGCGGCTGGTAGCCATCGGTACGGGCTGATCAGTCCGGCTGCATGCCGTTCATACCTGGCCCTTTGACCCCGGGAACAGGCGCGCTGAGCACATGGGTCAGCCAGCCGGTGACCACCCGCTCCCAGCGCTCGGGATCGACGTTCCATTCCTTGGTGTGGCTGGCTCCGGAGAACGGCTCGAAAGTCACCAGCCGCGGATTCTTGTCCGCCAGTTCCGCCGACGGCCCATAGGGCACGAAATCGTCGTCCTGGCTGTGCAGGATCAGTGTCGGCACGCAGAGCTGGTCGTACCTGGCTACCCAGTTCATCTTCTTCAGATCCAACGGAGCCGCCAAACCGGTCAGCAACCTGCCGGCACGGTTCGAAATGAGCCATTGCGAAAAACGGCCCACGGCCTCGGGGATCCGGTTCAGCCTGGCCTGGTATGCCAGCACGTCGATCCAGTTGATCACCGGACCGTCCAGGACAAGTGCCTTGATCCGGTTGCGGTGCACGGACTGGTCCGCCGCCTGCAGACTTATGGCGCCGCCCATGGACCAGCCGAACAGGACGATCTCCTCGGCCCCGTGTTCCAAGGCGTACGTCATCGCGGCTTCAACGTCCCGCCACTCGGTCAGCCCGAGGCCATAACGCCCGTCCGGCGCGGCGGGGGCTTCGCCGTCGTTCCGATAGGAAATGAGCAGTGAGGTCATCCCGAGTCCGCGGGCGGTGCGGGCAGCACGAAGCCCTTCCTGCCGGGTGGCGCCGCGGCCGTGCACCATGATGGCCCAGGTCCGGGCCTTCTCCTCTCCCCTGATCAGCCACGCTGGTGCCTGGCCGCCCTCGACCGCAATGCGGACTTCCTCGTTGGCAAGTCCTGCGGCCGCAGGGTCGGGGTAGACCGCGCCTCCCCACCAACCGCGGCGGGCCGCCGCCAGATCGCCGCTGTAAACACGCTCCACGGTGCGCTGGACTGTTCCGTCTTTCGGCGAGTAGGAAGTGATGGCGCCGATCCGCGCCTGGCCGCGTCCGCCGTCGAAATAAATGCTGTAGAGGCCGGGCGCCGTGGTGTCCGGTGTGGCCGGCAGAATGACCTCTTGGTGCTGGCTGCTGCCGACCACGGCGTAGATCGCAAGGTTCTGGTCATGCTCGCGCACCGGCGTGAGCACCTGGCGGGCGAAATACGAGGCGAGCCCGGAGGTGGCTCCGGCCAGCAGCGAGCCAAGACCGGCGCCGGCGATTGCGCCGACGCCCATCCAGCGCATCCACGGCAACTGCCGCCGAATTTCCTCGGCCGGTGGCGCGGCGGCGGAGATTATAGTTTTCCGACGGTCGAACAAAGCCATGGCACCATTCTTACTCACCCTGCCGCGCGCGGCGTAACGCCCTGCCGCGCAGACGCCGAAGGCAGTTGGGAAGGCGGTTGTCAGCTGCGAAGGAGTCCTGGGAAGGCCTGTTATTGTTTGCCGCGCGCCCGCTGGTTACGCTGGGGCCATGAGCGAAACGATTGTAGTACTCACCGAAGAGCCGCTCAATGATGCGGATCTTCGGAATCTGGAATTGCTGGCAACCGAGGGTACGCAGTTCAGCGTGCTGATTCCCGAGGACACCAAACGGAATCTGGTGCTGGATTTTCTGGACAATCTGAGTCTGCTCGACGTCGCCCAGGCCTTCCGCGAGCTGCTGCATGGCCAGCCCTCGCCCGAAGAGGCCAAAACCGAAGCCGAGGAAGCCAAACGCCTCTCCGTCCAGGCACTACAGGGCAGGGGGCTGCAAGGAACGGTGGAAATCGTCGACGACGACGGCGTTTCGGCGCTGGTTGACTACGTCGAGCGCCATCCGGCTGACCGCGCTGTGGTGATCACCACCCCGCACGCTGTTGCCGATACCTTCCATACCGACTGGGCGAACCGTGCCCAGGACAAACTCGGCATCCCCGTGCTCCATCTGTATTCCGGTTCGGGATACATTGGGGACTCGTGAGCGTTGAAAAGGATATGAGTGAAGTGAACAGCACGCCAGAAACGTTTCCCGTCGCCAAGTCCGAGGACGAATGGCGCCGCGAACTGACGCCCGAGGAATACCAGGTGCTGCGGCAGGCCGGCACGGAACGTCCCTATACCGGCGAGTACTGCGACACGCACACAGCCGGCGTCTACCGCTGCCGCGCCTGCGGGGACGAGCTATTTACCAGCCAGGAGAAGTTCGACTCCCACTGCGGCTGGCCCTCCTTCTGGGCCCCGCTGGCCGAGGGCAAGGTGCGCTATCTGCGGGACTCGGCGCTGGGGATGGAACGAATCGAAGTGCGCTGCGCGAACTGCAACTCCCACCTGGGCCATGTTTTTGAGGGCGAGGGTTACAGCACGCCGACCGACCAGCGCTACTGCATCAACTCCGTCTCCCTGAAGCTGGAGCCCAAGCAGGACGAGGCTCCCTAGTTCCTCGAACTCTTCCCACTCGAAGCCCGGCCAGCATGAGCCGGGCTTCGTCATTTCTGCCGCCGCCCATCGACAAGCACAACAGTTTCTAATCTGTCGAAGGTTTCGGCATTAGTGACACTGTTTGGTTGTTACGCTCTTGGAAACAGCAAGAAGTCCACCTCCAACGGTTCCGCGATGGAACCGCTGCCGGAAGGAAGGCATCCATGAGCATCAACACCAGCGCCACCGACACCAGGTATTCGCAAGACATGCGGCCCGAACGGCACCCGGCCTGGCTGCGGCTGAAGGCAGCTGCCAGCGGGCTGCGTCCGTTGCAGGTCCATGATGGTTCCATCCCGGATACCGCGCACCATGCCGAGGCAGCTGTGCACACCGAGACCATCGTGACGGCCATCGCCGAACTGGCGCCGATGTTCGACCACGACGGCGAATACCTGCGCCTGCTCCAGCAGGACTTCCGCCGCTGGTCCGCAGCCGGCTTCGGCGTCCCGGACTTCCTGGATTCGCTGCTGGCGTTCCAGCCGCAGCAGCAGCGCACCAACGGGCTGGTCCATCTGGTGGTCTTCCCCATGTACACCCAGAACGGCAGCACCGACCGGCTGGTGGAGGCAGTTCTCCTCGAGGTCCTCTGGCCGGACTTCATCGCGGACCTCGAGGCGGGCGACTACTCCAACAAGCTCTTCGTGCCCATCCGCTTCCTGGATTTCACGGCCGGCTACGACACGAATTCGGCCGTCCTGTTTCCGGAAACGGTGGCGGTGCGGGAAACGCCTGCCTTCACGTGGGGCGCCATCTTCGCCGACCGTGAGGCGGCCCGCTTCCGCAAGGTCGTCGGCGCCGCTGCGGATATAACGTCGCTCCAGCTGCCCGAGGAGGCTGCCGATCTGCTGGCGGACCAGCGGCTGGCCGAAGAAACGTTTGTAATGTGGGATCTGATCCACGATCGGACGCACATGCGCGGGGATCTGCCGTTCGATCCGTTCATGATCAAGCAGCGCATGCCGTACTTCCTGTATTCGCTGGAGGAACTGCGCTGCGATCTGACTGCTTTCCGGGAGTCGGTGCGGTTGCAGAATGACCGGCACGCGTCGGAGGACATCCGCCGACATGCCCGTCTGGTCCAGTACGCCGTCATCTTCGACCGGATCTTCCGCTTCGCCATCACCGGCAACCGGGTGCGCAACTACGACGGCCTCGGCGGCCAGCTGCTCTTCGCCTGGCTGCACCAGCACCACGTGCTGCACTGGACCGACGGCAAGCTGAGCATCGACTGGGACAACGTAGCCGACGTCGTCGTCGCGCTGGGACTGCAGATCGAGGAGCTGTACTGGCGTTCGATCGACCGCCCCAAGACGGCGCACTGGCTGGCCGCGTACGCCATGCTGACCAAGACGCTGACACCGCACCCGGCCTCGGTCTGGGCCAAGGGGCCGGACGCCCTGCCTTTGTCCGGGCTGCCCCGCGAGCTGACGGACCAGGTGCTGGACGATGAATTCCCGCTGTCCATGTTCTACGAGGCGCTAAACCGTAAGATGAAGACTGTGATCGAATCGACCTCCGGCATTACGGGCGCCGCGGCATGAGCGAATTCCCCAGCACAGGTTCCGGTATCCCGTCGGGGCTGCGCGTCCTGGTGGCGGGCGCGTCCGGCGCCTCGGGGCAGGCCGTTTCCGCAGCCCTGCGCGCAGCCGGCGCGCAGGTGATCGCTGTCGGCAGCAATCCCGAACATCTGCAAAGCGCCTATGCGAACGACGACGGCGTGCTCACCTTTGCCTGCGACCTCGCCGACGCGGTGGCTGTCCGGGATCTGGCAGAACGGGTTGCTGCCGAAGCCGGGAGCATCGACGGGCTGGTCCATTTGGTGGGCGGCTGGCGCGGCGGCAAGGGTATCGCCGGGCAGACCGACGAGGACTGGGACTTCCTGCACCGGAACCTGGTCACCACCCTGCGCAACACCACGCGCGCCTTCTATGACGACCTGGCCGCGTCGCCCCACGGCAGGGCGGTCATCGTCTCCGCCACCGCGGTGGGCTCCCCCACCGCCGGCGGCGCCAACTACGCCGCGGCCAAGGCCGCCGCCGAAAGCTGGATGTTTTCCGTGGCGGACGGGTTCCGTCGCGACCAGGCAGCCGGCCCCGGCGCGAACGAGACGTCCGAAGCTGAGCATTCGGCCGCCGTCGTACTTGTCATTAAGGCGCTGGTGGATGACCGGATGCGCGCCGGGAATCCGGAAAAGCCGTTCACGGGGTTCACCGACGTTGCGGACCTGGCCACAGCCGTGAAGAATTTGTTCGGCAGGCCGGCGGCCGAAATCAATGGCCGGCGCATCCCGCTCGTCTAAACACCGCCGACCGCAACTTCCTCCCACCGGAAAAGGAATATATCTACTGTGAATGACTCCTCGCTGCTGTCCGCTTCCCTGCACGACCAGTCCGTGCGCGGCTTCGCGTCGGATAACTACTCGGGCGTCCACCCGGAAGTACTCACCGCGCTCGCGCATGCCAACGGCGGACATCAGGTGGCGTACGGCGATGACGGCTACACGGCCAGGCTGCAGGAAGTCATGGCCTCCCATTTCGGCGAGCAGGCCCAGGCCTTTCCGGTCTTCAACGGCACCGGCGCCAACGTCCTCAGCCTGCAGTCCCTGCTGCCGCGCTGGGGGGCCGTGGTCTGCGCCTCGACCGCGCACATCAACGTGGACGAAAACGGTGCGCCGGAACGCGTGGGCGGCATCAAGCTGCTCCCCGTGCCCACTGGCGACGGCAAACTCACGCCGGAACTGATCGACAGGGAGGCCTGGGGCTGGGGCGACGAGCACCGGGCTCAGCCGCTGGCCGTATCGATCACCCAAAGCACCGAACTGGGCACGCTGTACTCCGTTGACGAAATCCGTACCATCGCCGAGCATGCCCACGGCCACGGCATGAAGGTGCATATGGACGGAGCGCGGCTGGCGAATGCCGCCGCCGCACTGGGAACGGATCTGCGCACCTTCACCACCGACGCCGGCGTCGACATCCTCTCCTTCGGCGGCACGAAGAACGGGCTGCTGTTCGGTGAATGCGTGGTGGTCCTGAACCCCGAGGCATCCCACGGCATGACGTACCTGCGGAAGATGAACATGCAGCTTGCCTCCAAGATGCGCTTCATCTCCGCCCAGTTCCTGGCCCTGCTCGACGGCGACCTGTGGCTGCGTTCGGCAGCGCATGCCAATGCCATGGCCGCGCGGCTCCGTTCCGCGGTGGAAGGCATCGACGGCGTGACGCCTACCCAGCCGACCCAGGCCAACGCGGTGTTCGCTGCCCTGCCCGCCGGAGCGGCAGACCGGCTGCGGCAGCAGTTCCGCTTCTACGACTGGGACGAGTCACGGGGCGAGGTCCGCTGGATGTGTTCCTTCGATACCACTGAGGAAGATATCGATGCTTTCGCCGCGGCCATCCGGAACGAGCTGGGCGCATAACGATCCGGCACCAACGGCGCGCCTAGCGTTCCGGGCACCCCGGACGGTTTTAATCTGGGAGGGTGAGTGCGATTGGCGATCTCTCCGCGGCACCCGCGGACTTCCTGACTGCCCTGGCCGCGTTGCGCCGGGCTAACTGCCGCAATGAACTCAAGCTGGCGGAGCTGCCTGCTCCATCCAGACTCGCGCCGTATGCCGTGGCACTCGGCGCCGAGGTCATCCAGCCGGCGGCAGCAGGCCCGCGTCCCGCGCACGGTCCGGTCATCGCCGCCCTCCGGGAAACCGAAGACGTGGAACTCGCAACCGGCCGTTTCATCCTGCTGCATGATCCGGATGGCTCCGCGGTTTGGGACGGGACCTTCCGCATCGTGACGTACATCCGCGCGGAGCTCGACGCCGAGATGGGCAACGATGCCTTGCTCGGTTCCGTGGCGTGGACCTGGCTGCTGGACGCCTTGCACGATCACGGCGCCCGGTACCGGAACGCCGGCGGCACGGCCACCAGGATCCTCTCCGAAAGCTTCGGTTCACTTTCGGATAACCAGGACGCGATCGACATTGAGCTCAGGGCCTCGTGGACGCCGGACTCCGCGGACCTCCAGTCCCATCTGGAGGCATGGTCCGATATGGTCTGCACCTTTGCCGGTTTGCCGCCCCTGCCCGAGGGTGTCACGTCGCTGCCTAACCGGCGCCGCAACTGACCTGCCCTTAGACTGGTATAACCATGACGTTTTTGACTTCGGATTCGTCTGCCGCGGCTTCCCGCCGTGCAGACAGCACAGCTACCGCCTCAGACGAACCGGAGCAAGACGCTCCCGAACTGATCGAACTGACCGCTCCCCGCGAAGGGGTCCCGCTGGTCATTTCCACCCAATCAGGACTGCACCGTGCCGCCGCGGCTCTTGCGGCAGGTTCCGGTCCGGTGGCGGTCGACGCGGAGCGCGCATCGGGCTTCCGGTACGGCCAGCGCGCCTTCCTGGTGCAGCTGCGCCGCGAAGGTGCCGGCACCTGGCTGATCGACCCGGAACCCTTCGACGATCTTGAAGTCATCAACGACGCGCTGCGCGGGGTGGAATGGATCCTGCATGCCGCCACCCAGGACCTGCCGTGCCTGGCGGCCCTGGGCATGTGGCCGGACAAGCTCTTCGACACCGAGCTCGCTGCCCGGCTCGCCGGCTTGCCCCGCGTCGGGCTTGCCGCGGTGATCGAGAACCTCCTGGGGTTCACGCTGGCCAAAGAACATTCAGCAGCGGACTGGTCCACCAGGCCGTTGCCGGAGCCATGGCTGCGTTACGCCGCCCTGGACGTTGAAGTGCTCGTTGAGCTCCGCGAAGCCCTCGTCGCAGCCCTGGAAGAGTCAGGGAAACTGCCCTTTGCCGAAGAGGAATTCGAAGCATTGCTGGCAGCCCCGCCCGCTGCGCCGAGGACCGATCCGTGGCGACGCACATCCGGTCTGCACCAGATCCGCGACCGCCGCCAGCTCGCCGCGGTGCGAGAACTCTGGACGGAACGCGAGCAGCTGGCCGAAAAACGTGACGTTGCCCCCGGCCGGCTGATTCCGGATTCGGCGATGGTCGCGGCGGCACGGGCAATGCCGGCAACGGTACCGCAGCTGCTGGCGGTAAACGGCTTCCACGGCCGTGCCGCCCAGCGCGAGGCCCCCCGCTGGCTCCGCTGCATCGATGCCGCCCGGCGCCTCGAAAAACTGCCGGAACTGCACATGCCGACCAACGCTCCGCCGCCGCCCCGCGTGTGGGCGGACAAGGATCCGGCCGCCGCAGCCCGGCTGCAGACGGCCAAGCCCCGGCTGGCCGCCTTGGCCGAGGAGCTGCAGATGCCGGTGGAAAACCTGCTGACGCCGGACTATTTACGCCGGATAGCCTGGCGCCCTCCGACACCGGTGACCGCCGGCTCCATTGCCGAAGCCCTGCGCGACCTGGGCGCACGAAACTGGCAACGCGAACTGGCCGTGCCGGTGATAACCGAGGCGTTCCTCCACCCCGAGCCTTTGGCTGAACGCAAGCCGAAGGCCGACGAAGCGGACCCGAAGACGGGCTCCCGTAAACGCTGATAGCCCGGCACCTCCCGCGAGAACCAAGGACATTCCCCGGCTTGCCGCTTATGTTACTCATAAGTAACATAATGTTGGCAGTTGTTTGTGTCCCACATCTCAAAGAGGAGTTCCTTGGTGAGCGCTACGAGTCCCGCCCGGCAGTTGAGGGAGGTCGTCTTCGTCGACGGCGTCCGAACGCCCTTCGGCAAGGCAGGCGAGAAGGGAATCTACGCAGAAACCCGCGCCGATGACCTGGTGGTCAAATGCATCCGCGAACTGCTGCGCCGCAATCCGTCACTGCCGGCGGCCCGGATCGATGACGTGGCCATCGCCGCCACAACCCAGACCGGGGACCAGGCCCTGACCATTGGCCGCACCGCGGCGCTGCTCGCGGGCCTGCCCAAGAGCGTCCCGGGTTTCGCCATCGACAGGATGTGCGCCGGGGCCCTGACCGCCGTGACGACGACGGCCAGCGGGATCGCCTTCGGTGCTTACGACGTCGTAATTGCCGGCGGTGTCGAGCATATGGGCAACCACCCGATGGGACAGGGCGCCGACCCCAACCCTCGGTTCCTGTCCGAACGGCTGGTGGATCCCGCCGCGCTGAACATGGGGAACACGGCGGAAAACCTGCACGACCGCTTCCCTGCGGTCACCAAGGAGCGGTCCGACAGCTACGCGGCGGCCAGCCAACGGAAGCTCGCCGCCGCCTATGCCGGCAACCGGATCCAGCCGGATCTGGTGCCGGTTGCCGCCAAAAAGCCGGGACAGGGCTGGGACCTGCACACCGCGGACCAGCCGCCGCGCCCCGAAACAACGGTTGAGGAGCTGGCCGGGCTGCGCACCCCGTTCCGTGCCCATGGCCGGGTGACCGCCGGTAATGCGGCTGGGTTGAACGACGGCGCCACGGCGGCGCTGCTGGCATCGGCCGAAACGGCTGCCGAACTTGGGCTGCCGGCCAGGATGCGGCTGGTCTCCTTCGCCTTCGCCGGCGTCGAGCCCGAAGTGATGGGCATTGGTCCGGTTCCCGCCAGCGAAAAGGCGCTCAAGCAATCAGGGCTGGACATTGCCGACATCGGTCTGTTCGAGATCAACGAAGCCTTCGCCGTGCAGGTACTCTCCTTCCTGGACCACTTCGGCATCGCCGAGGACGATGACCGCGTCAACCGGTACGGCGGCGCCATCGCCGTCGGACACCCGCTGGCCTCCTCCGGCGTGCGGCTCATGACCCAGTTGGCGCGGCAGTTCGAAGAAGATCCAGGCGTGCGCTACGGACTGACCACCATGTGCATCGGCCTGGGCATGGGCGCCGCGGTCATCTGGGAGAACCCGCACCATCAGGATTACAGCCTGCGCAGCAGCACCGCAGCCGCCGTTTCCGGCACTTCAGGAAAGGACCTCGCATGAGCACCGCAGATTTCCAGTCGCTGGCCCGGCTTTTTCCGGACGAGACGGTCACGCACTCCTACGTCCGCGACGTGCGCCTGCCCGGCGGAGCCACGCTGGCCCTGCTGACACTGGACAATGACCTCGACCATTCGAAACCCACCACCCTCGGACCCAACACCCTGGTCGAACTCGGCCTCGCGCTGGAAGGGCTGCGCGAACGCGCCGGCCGAGGCGAGATCGACGCCGTCGCGGTCACGGGCAAACCGTATTACCTGGTGGCCGGCGCGGATTTGTCCGCCGTCGGCTCGCTGCAGGACGCCGAGTCCAGCCGCCGGCTGGCACAGCTCGGCCATGAGGTCTACGGCGTCCTGAACGGTATGGAGGTCCCCACCTTTGCGTTCATCAACGGTGCGGCGATGGGCGGCGGTCTCGAAATTGCCCTTGCGGCCCATTACCGGACGGTGTCCAGCGGTGCCAACGGCATCAGCCTGCCGGAAGCGTTCCTGGGCCTGGTGCCGGGCTGGGGCGGTGTGTACAGGTTACCGCGGCTGATCGGCCCGCAGAATGCCGTGAAGGTCATGATCGACAATGCGCTGAGCAACAACAAGATGCTCAACGGCACGGCCGCATACGAACTGGGCGTCGCGGACGCCCTGTTCGAACCCGCGGATTTTCTCGAGCAGTCGCTGGCCTGGGCCGGGAAGATCATTGCCGGCGACGCCCAGACCCTCCAAGCGGTGAAGGAACGTCGCGCCGGCAAAGCCAATTACGACGACGCCGACTGGGACGCCGCCGTCGCCAAGGGCCGCATCTTTGTGGAGGCCAAGACGTCCAACGCAGCCCCCGCGCCGGGGAAGCTGCTGGATCTGCTGGAACAAGGCAGGGACTGGACCCAGCAGGAATCGGCCGCGGCCGAGGTAGAAACGCTGACCGAACTGATGCAGACTCCGCATTTCCGCAATACCGTCTACGCTTTCCTCGATCTCATCCAGCGGCGGTCAAAGCGGCCGGCAGGCGCCCCGGACAAGAAGCTCGCCCGGCCGGTGACCAAGGTCGGCGTCGTGGGTGCCGGGCTGATGGCAAGCCAGCTGGCGCTGCTCTTCGCCCGCCAGCTCAAGGTGCCGGTGGTGCTGACGGACATTGACCAGGCCAGGGTGGACAAAGGTGTGGCGTATGTCCACGCCGAGGTAGACAAGCTGCTCGCCAGGAAGCGCCTGTCCGCCGCTGCTGCCAACCGTACCAAAGCCCTCGTCATGGGCTCCGTCACGAAGGACGCGTTCTTCGACGCCGACTTCGTCATTGAAGCGGTGTTCGAAGAACTCGGGGTGAAAAAGCAGGTGTTCGCGGAAGTAGAAGCCGTCGTGTCACCCGACTGTATTCTGGCGACCAATACCTCGTCCCTGTCGGTGACGGAGATGGCCGCGGATCTGAAGCATCCGGAGCGGCTGGTCGGGTTCCATTTCTTCAATCCCGTGGCGCTCATGCCACTGCTGGAGATTGTCCGCGTGCCAAAGACCAAGGAGGCGGTCCTGGCAACCGCTTTCGCGCTGGCCAAAGAGCTGAAGAAGACGCCGGTCCTGGTCCAGGATGCCGCCGCCTTCGTGGTCAACCGTGTGCTGCTGCGGCTCATGGGTGAAGTCAGCCGGGCTTTCGACGCCGGAACGGACGCCAAGACAGCCGACGAGGCACTGCGGCCGATGGGTCTGCCGATGACCCCGTTCACGCTCCTGGCCATGGTCGGCCTCCCGGTGGCCCAGCACGTGCAGGAATCACTGCACGCAGCCTTCGGAGAGCGTTTCCATGTCTCGGCCAACCAGCAGCGCCTGATCGATGCCGGCAAAACGTCCCTCTGGGAGACAGCCGAGGACGGCAGCACGCATATCCCGCAGGACACCCTGGACCTGCTGCAGTTCGGCAATTACCCGGTCACCGGCGAGGAACTGCTACGCACCACCCAGGATGCCTTGGCCGAAGAGATCGGCCTCATGCTCGAAGAAGGCGTGGTAGCCGGCCCCGAGGACATCGATCTGTGCATGATCACCGGCGCCGGCTGGCCGATGCATCTGGGCGGCATCACGCCGTACCTCGATCAGGTGGGGGCAGCGGAGCGGGTCAACGGACGGAAGTTCCATCCGGGGCGCTGACGCCCTCCGGGGCGGTAGCTGTGTGCCGAAGCGCCTGCTGCCGCCCCAGTTCCACCACCCGCTGGCAATGCGCGCGTGCGAACTCCTTGTCGTGCGTGGACAGCAGGACGGCTCCCCCGCCGGCTGTCGCCGCCGCCAGGATCCTGCCCAGCAGCTTCCTGCCGTGCCCGTCCAGGGACACCGTCGGCTCGTCCAGCACCAGCAAGGCGGGCCGGCGCGCCAGCACCGTCGCCAGGGCGACCAGCCGCCGCCGGGAGACCGGCAGCTCGTACGGATGCTCGTCCTCGAACCCGTTCAGGCCGCACGCGTCCAGTGCCTGACGGACAACTTCCGGATTCGGCCGCGAACCCGGCGGGCCAAAAGCGACTTCATGATAGACGGACCGCTCGAACAGCTGGTCCGCCGGGTTCTGGAACAGCAGCCCGGCTGTCTTCGCGAGCTGCCCCACCGAAGCTTCCGCCGTGTCCCGGCCAGCCACCGAAACGCTTCCCGTATCAGGGACGATCAGGCCCAGGGCCATCTTCAGCAGCGTCGTTTTGCCGGTTCCGTTCGGCCCGGTCAAGGCAACGCACTCACCCGGATGCACCGCGAAACTGACGGAGTCCAGCAACCCTCCTTTGAGCGCAGGGCCTGATCCGCCGGGACCCTTACCGGGGCGCCGGCGGAACAGTTTTGCCCGCCGCCGGCCATGGTCCGGATCAGGGTAGCTGAATTCGACGTTCCGGTAGCGCAGTACGGCGCCGTCTGTGCTTTCTGGCTCCGCCGGCCTGCTTCCCAGAGGGACATCCGTCGCTGACCTTGCAGCATGTTCCGACGGGCTGCTGGCGCCGCCCCATGCCGCCGCCGAGACGCCGGAAACCACGACTCCGGCCGATGCCGCACGCTCCCGGACCGCAGACATGCCTTCGGCCACACTCTGGCCGTTCTCCAGCAGCAGCGCCTGGCCGGCGTCGAAGAACCGGGCGTCCAGGACAGAAGTCAGGATAACGACGGCGGTGCCAGCGTCCCGCAGGCCCGTCACCATTGCTGCCACCCGGGCCGCGGCAGTCTCGTCCAGACCGGCAAGCGGTTCATCCAGCACCAGCACGCCGGCATCAGTAACGGCCGCTGCGGCTATGGCAACCAGCCGCTCCTGTCCGCCGGAGAGCCGGGCGGGATCATGCTCCAGCAACGGGCCGAGGCCGAACCGCCCGGCGATGGACCGGATCCGTGCCGCCATCTCGGCCCGGGGCACACCCGCATTCTCCAGGCCGAAGGCCAACTCTTCCTCCACAGTGGAACGCACCATGGAGAGGTAGGAGCGGGCGTCCTGGGGTACGTAGGCTACATGCCGTACCCACTGCCGCAGGTCAACGACGTGAGGCTGCGTCCCGCCGTCGTACTCCAGGGTTTGGCCTGCAAGGCTGACGGACCCGGTCAGCTGCCCGCCGGTCCGGCCGGGCAGATGCCCGGCCATGATCCCGGCCAGCGTGCTCTTGCCGCTGCCGGAACCACCGGCGACCAGGGTCAGCGAGGCGGGCGCCACCGACAGCCGCACCCCGGAGAGCGCCGGTGCCTCGTGGCCCGGATACCGGTAGTCCAGGATCTCGAGCTCCATCAGCGGCCGCCCGGGATGGCCAGGAGCACCGCCGCGGCCGCGGCCAGGCACAGCACCAGGAGCCCGAAGGGTTTCTCCCAGCTCTTCGCCGCGACCGGATGGAGCTGCGTCCGGCCGGGGCCGCCGGCAAAGCCTCTCAACTGCAGTTGCACGGAGCGCTCGGTGGCATCCTGGATGCTGGACAGCACCAGGGGAACCGCGAGCAGCCGTTTCCTGCGCAGCCAGCCGGTCGGGCCGCTGCCCTCGCCGGCGCCGCGCACGGCCTGCGCCTGGGCGATGGCTCGGGCTCTTTCGGCCGTGGCCGGGACCAACGCCAGCGTCGCCGCGACGATGTAGCCCAGCTGCGCAGGTACGCGGGCCGCGTCGATCGCGCGGACCAGCTCGATGCGGTCAACGGTCACCGAATACAGCAGGAACACCGAGACGAAGGCCGCCGCCCGCAGACCCAGGCTGCCCGCCGTCGTCAGTCCTTCCAGCGTCAGCCGGACGGGTCCGCCAGCGAAGAGCACCTCGCTGCCGGCGGGATCGAACAGCGCGTGGACCATCAGCTGCGACAGCCACAGCGGGGCCAGCACTGCCCCTGCCGTGAGCACCAGCCGGGCGGCCGTTCCCGCGAGGACTGCCAGGCAGACGGCCGCCCCGGTAACGGCCAGGCTCAGCCACCAGCGGTCCGCGGCCAGCGTGAGCAGTGCGGCAGCGGCGGCCAAGGCGAGCCCGGTGAAAGGATGAAGCCGGATCATGCGCAGCGCTATTCGCCGGGCCGGGACGCCTGACGCTGCACCTGCGGGAACTGCAGGCGGATCCGCCGTGGCAGGGCCGCCACCAGCAGCGCCGCCACGAGGAAGGCCAGTGCCTTGTCCGCTGGATCGGAAATCAGCGCCTGCTTGGTGATGGAAGCCAGGAGCCCGTCACCCATGGCGCGGAACATGGCCACCAAGGCGCCGGTCGCGGCGCCGGAGGTGCCACCGTAGACGAAGGCGGCGACGGGCGCGGACAGCACCGCGGCCACGACCCCGGTCAGGAAGCCGGCCACCGGTGCCCAGTAGACGCGCCGCAGCACACCGAGCCGGCCGGCGGTCCCGGCGAGGTAGCCGATGGCCGCGGCGCCGGCGGCGAAGGGCAGCACCGTGGGGTTGAAGAGGGACCAGACGAGCGACCCCAGCACACCGGTGGCGGCGCCGGCGGACCGGCCGGCCAGCAGACCCACCAGGACGGTGCCGATGGAATCCAGGTAGAGCGGCACCAGCGTGCTGCCCACGAATTGGCCGAGCACAATGTTCAGGGCAAGGCCTACCGGAATGATGGCCACCGCCGAGGGCGGCAGCTGCGGCAGGACGCCGACCAGCAGCAGGATGGCCCCGGCAAGATAGCCGGCGAAGGCGGTGACGGCGGGCCAGCTGGACAGGCCCGCGGCCGCTTCCACCGGCTGGAGCAGGACCAGCATCAGGTAGGTGGCAGCGATAACGGCCGCGCCGAGCAGCGGCAGGATTCGGGAGCGCAGCGATGTGCTGCCGGCGTTCGAGGGCAGCGTCAGGGACGTGGACATAGAGATTCCTCAGTGCTGGAAAAAACTGATGGGATTGGGCCTATGTCACCTCGGCCCGGTCATCCATTCTAGCGAATCCGGCGGGCAACTACCCGCCGGCGGAATCCAGCCGCCGGGCCAGCGCCCCGATGGAGCCGAGCACCTCCCGGAAAGTAGCCTCCGGATCGTTCCACGAAACAATCCGGGCGTTGGGTTTTCTGCCCCAGAGCCCGCGGTAGTCGGCGACGGTCGTCCCGACCAGGAGACCGGATCCCGTCTCTACGTGCACGGTGGCCGGGCGTGTGCGGTAGTCAACCGCACCAGCCGCGATGGCGGCGGCGAAGACATCGTGCACGTGCGCCAAATAGCCCTGGTCATAGTGGCGGTGGAACTCGAAGTAGAACCGCAGGGCGTCGGAGAGGCAGCGCAGCAAGGGATTGGCGGCCGTGCTGCGCCGGCCTTCCGGATCTTCCGGAAGCACCAGCTCGGCCTCGGCGCTGCCGGCGAGCCGTCCCAGCTCCGCCACATGTTCCGGGCGCAGCTCGATGCGTTCGGTCATCTCCAGCGCGCACACAATCGGCAACCGGTCTTCGGGCTCGCCCTCGAACGCCGCGAAGACCTCGGCGGCGGCGTGCGGGTCCACATGGGTGTTCCACTCCGCCGTCGGCGTGGTGTTGCCTTGGTAGTAGTAGCTGCCGCCCATGATGACCACGCGTTTGAGCAGCTTCGGCAGCCGGGGTTCTTTCCGCAGGGCCAGCGCGAAGTTTGTCAGCGGGGCGGTCAGCAGGGCGGTCAGCTCCCCCGGATGTTGCCGCGCGGCCTCCACCCAGAGGTCAACGGCATGATGCGGCGAAACCGCGCCCTCCGGTGCCGGCAGTTCGGCGTAACCGATGCCTTGCGGCCCGTGGGTTTCCGGCGTCGTCGTCAAGGGGATCTCCAACGGCGCGGTCGCCCCGACGGCGACCTCCACGCCGGTCCGTCCGCACAGTTCCAGCAGAGCCAGATTGTTCCGGGCCACCTGCTCAACCGCGACGTTGCCCGGCGTGCTGGTGAGCACTTCGACGTCAACGTGGGACAGGCTGAGCAGATAGACCAGGGCCAGGGCGTCATCGATGCCGGTATCGTTGTCCACCAGCAGCCGGACCGGCGCTCCCGATTCAGTCATGGCGGGCTAGAAGAGGGCGACTTTGGGCGCGGCAGGGAAAATCCCGTCCAGTTCAGCCAGGTCTTCATTCGTGGGCTGCCAAGAAGCGGCGTCGGCGTTTTGCCGGATCTGTTCGGGCTTGGTGGCGCCGGCGATGACCGATGCGACGGCAGGCTGGGCCGCCAGCCAGGAGAAGGCAACCTCGATTTCCGACAGGTCGCGCTCGGCGGCGAAGCGGGAAAACGCACCGAGCTGTTCCCAGTCTGCGTCCTTGAGCAGGTTGGTGCGCGAATGGGTCAGGCGGCTGCCTTCCGGTGCCTTGCCGTCCCTGTATTTGCCGGTCAGCAGCCCGTTGGCCAGCGGGAAGTACGGCAGGACGCCCAGCCCGTAGGCCTGCGCCGCGGGAAGGACTTCGAGTTCGGCCCGGCGGTCCAGCAAGTTGTAATGGTTCTGTGCGGAGATGAACCGGGTGTAACCGCGCATCCGGGCCGTAAACTCGGCCTCGGCGATCTGCCAGCCGGCACGGTTGGAATGCCCGATGTAGCGGACCTTGCCGCTGCTGACCAGGTCATCCAGCGCGGCGAGGGTTTCCTCGATCGGCGTCAGCGGGTCAGGCGTGTGGAACTGGTAGAGATCGATCCACTCTGTGCCCAGCCTGCGCAGCGACGCCTCGGCGGCTTTGACGATGTACCGCCGCGAGCCGCGGGCGTTGAAATCGTTCCCGTTGGCTCCGTGGGTGTCCATGCCGAACTTCGTGGCGACAATGACATCGTCGCGCTTCCGCCCCAGCGCCTTGCCCAGGAATTCCTCGCTCAGACCGGCGGTCTTCCCATAGGTATCTGCGACGTCGAAAAGTGTGACGCCGGCGTCTACAGCGGCATTGACGACGGCGGTGGATCCGTCCTGCGTCTGGGTGGGGGTTCCGCTGCGGCCGAGATTGTTGCAGCCGAGTCCTACTGCCGAGACGGTCAGTCCTGAAGCGCCCAGTCGGCGGTATTCCATCACTACATCCTTTTCGCTTGGCTTGTGTGCCCGTGTCGAATCCTACCCGGGAAGGCCTTGTGGCCGCGGTCGGCCGGTGATTTCCGGCACGTCACGTAGGCGTCAGCGGCGCGGTCGCTTCTGTCTTTGGGGGTCACTGCACATACCATCGAAAGCATGGCTAAAGTTTTGACTTCCCTTCCCGTCGGCGAACGTGTCGGCATCGCTTTTTCAGGCGGACTCGATACCTCCGTTGCCGTTGCCTGGATGCGCGACGGCGGCGCGGTTCCCTACACCTACACTGCCGATCTCGGCCAGTACGACGAACCGGACATTGACGCCGTTCCCGGACGTGCCACCGAATACGGTGCCGAGCTCTCCCGGCTGATCGATTGCAAGCCCGCCCTGGTGGAGGAAGGCCTGGCCGCTCTGGCATGCGGCGCTTTCCACATCCGCAGCGCCGGCCGCGCGTACTTCAACACCACGCCGCTCGGCCGCGCCGTCACCGGCACCCTGCTGGTCCGCGCCATGCGCGAGGACGGCGTGGACATCTGGGGCGACGGCTCCACCTACAAGGGCAACGACATCGAGCGCTTCTACCGCTACGGGCTGCTGGCCCACCCGCGGCTGCGCATCTACAAGCCGTGGCTGGACCCGCGGTTCGTCTCGGAGCTGGGCGGGCGCCAGGAAATGTCCGAGTGGCTGACCACGCACAACTTCCCCTACCGCGACTCGGCCGAGAAGGCGTACAGCACGGACGCGAACATCTGGGGCGCCACCCATGAGGCCAAGACCCTGGAGCATCTGGACACCAGCCTGGAAGCGGTGCAGCCGATCATGGGCGTGGCGTTCTGGCGCGACGACGTGGAGATTGCCACCGAGGACGTCACCATCCGGTTCGAGGCAGGCCGTCCGGTCGCCATCAACGGCACCGAGTACAGCGACGCCGTGGCCCTGGTCAACGAAGCCAACGCGATCGGCGGCCGCCACGGCCTGGGCATGTCCGACCAGATCGAAAACCGCATCATCGAGGCCAAGTCCCGCGGCATCTACGAAGCGCCGGCCATGGCGCTGCTGCACATCGCCTACGAGCGGCTGCTCAACGCTATCCACAACGAGGACACGGTGGCCAGCTACCACGCGCAGGGCCGCCGCCTGGGCCGCCTGATGTATGAAGGCCGCTGGCTGGACCCGCAGGCCCTGATGCTGCGCGAGTCGCTGCAGAAGTGGGTCGGCTCGGCCGTCACCGGCGAGGTCACCCTTCGCCTGCGCCGCGGCGAGGACTACACCATCCTCGACACCAGCGGCCCGTCGCTGAGCTACCACCCGGACAAGCTCTCGATGGAGCGCGTGGGCGACGCCGCCTTCGGTCCG
The DNA here is from genome assembly GCF_002849715.1 of Arthrobacter crystallopoietes. Classification (NCBI taxonomy): domain Bacteria; kingdom Bacillati; phylum Actinomycetota; class Actinomycetes; order Micrococcales; family Micrococcaceae; genus Crystallibacter; species Crystallibacter crystallopoietes. The sequence goes on along the minus strand of NZ_CP018863.1, from coordinate 3,824,291 downwards.
CTGGACCGGATCGGCCAGCTGACCATGCGCAACCTGGACATCGCGGATTCCCGCTCACGGCTGGAGCAGTACGCCGCCCAGGGTCTGGTGGGCGGCCCGACCGCCGAACTGGTCGGCGCCCTTGAGGCCGGCGGCGCCGAGGAGATCGCCGATACCGCCGAGTTCGACGAAGCCGGCCGTGCCGCCGACGAGGCGCTGGACCGCGCAGCGTTCGACGCCGGTACCGACTGACACGTCCGTCCCGCCCCTGCGGGTGGCTTGGAGGCCCGGCGCACTGTCTCTACGACGGAGCGCCGGGCCTCTGGCTTTGCCGCGCTGGCCAGCCATGGAACAGTTGTGCCGTGGCTTTCACACGTACTGAACTGCTCGGCTACCAAAATGCCGAGGTTCCCGACCTCCTGGGTCCGGGTCTGCGACTGCTTTTCGTCGGCATCAATCCGGGCCTGTGGTCGGCCGCGACCGGAACGCACTTTGCCCGCCCCGGAAACCGTTTCTATCCGGCGCTGGCAGCCGCCGGCATCACGGACCGCCTCATCCGCGCCGGCGAAGGAATGACGGAGGACGACCGCAGCCACCTCATTGCCCGTGGTGTCGGCATTACCAACGTTGTGTCCCGGGCTTCTGCCCGGGCCGACGAGTTGGGCAGGGCAGAGCTGCAAGAGGGAGCGCTTCGGCTCGCAGACAAAGTCGCCGTGCTTGGCCCAGGCGTAGTGGCGGTGGCCGGGATTACCGCCTACCGCGTCGGTTTCGGACGTCCCAGGGCACAACTCGGACGCCAGCCGGAAGCAATTGGCGGGGCCGAATTGTGGGCCGTGCCCAATCCCAGCGGGCTGAACGCCCACCAGACCGTGGCCACGCTCGCCGCCGCGTACCGTCAGCCGGCGCTGGCCGCCGGCCTGGTACTGGCCGGGAGCGTGCAGGGCGAGACGCCGGAACGGGCTTTCTAGCCCAGGCTGAAGGGGGCTTTGGCCGGCAGCGGATGCTTTTGCTTCACTGCGCCGGGATCGCCGTAGGGTGCCACGCCGATGCTGAGCTTGGTGAAATCCAGCTTCGCTTCGCGCAGGCACGTCTTCAGGCCGGCGACCGCTTTGGCCGCGTCCGGTGCCAGCGTGAAGATGTTCAGTTTTCCCGGTGCAAACTCGGACCGGTCCACTACCCCCAGCCCGCGCCAGGCGAAGAATTCGGTGATGGTCCGCGTGGCTTTGTCTTCGAGGTACTGGTCCCGTTCGGTGCCGGTGCTGCTCTTGAGCGCGTACTGCGCGATCACCCAGAACTGGTCCTCCCGGGCGATCTCTGCAAAGCCGTCCTCCGCGCACTGGACTGAAAACGCCTCCAGCAGGGCCGCGGCCTGATCCTCGGCGACGTCGTTCGTTTCCCGGGTGATGCTCTGGTGCCCAACGGTGCCGTGATTGACCACGAACTGGCCGTAGTCTTCGTCGTACCAGGCCTCGCGGAACTGCAGGACTCCCTTGTCGTCGTGCTTGTACAGCCGGAGAAAGCTCATGGGCGGGCCTTTCGAAACCAGTCGTCGGCAGTGCCGTCAAAGGGCGGTACGCGGTCTTTAACCGCCGAATAGATTCTGTTGCATTCGGTCTGGGTCGCAGAGATGGCCCAGGCGGGGTAATTCATGGCCACCTGGTGTTCCGCGAACTCGTCTTCGTCGTCGATCCAGGTTCCGCGCTCGTCGAAGGTACGGATGACATCGAGATCCATGTCGATCAGCGTGACCTCGTACCCGATGCCGGCAGCGAGCTGCTGCCACCGGATGTCCGACACGATATCGACGTAGATCTCCACCTTTTTCGGGTGCAGCTCGTCGAAGAATGTCACCACATGGTGCCCGTCGTGCGGAATCATCACCAAGGCGTCGGAGGCAGCGTAAAAGGCAACGGCGGGTTTCGCCACGAAGGAGCCGGTGGGCTGGGATATCCAGTGCCCGAAGCGGTCCTCGCCCAGATAGTCCCCCGGCACCACCCAGTGGGGCTCGCCGTTCCACTTCCTGTTCCGCATCACGACCAGTTCACCTGGTTCGATGCGTTCCGGGCGGCGGGATGGGGACGCGGCGGCAGCGCCTGGCGCAGCGGGATCCGGCGCGCTCACTGGATCTTGGGAATCTGGCCCGTTGGCATTTCCTGGCCGGGCAGCGGCCGGGCGAAAGGCACTTTGGTTCCGAGTACCTGGGCAACGACGTCGTGGGTAACCTGGCGCGCGGTCAGGCCGACGCGTTCCATCACCTGCGACCGGGTTCCGTGCGACAGGAACTCTACCGGCAGACCTACCTCGTTCAGCGCGGTGTCCACGCCCTCTGCCCGCATTTCCTGCCGGATCCTGGACCCAACGCCGCCGGCACGGACGCCGTCTTCGATCACAATCACGATCCGGTGCTGCGCCGCCATCGCAATGATGGACCGGGCGACGGGCAGCACCCAGCGCGGATCCACCACGGTGGAGCTGATGCCCTGGGCACCGAGCCGGTTGGAGACTTCCAGCGCGAGTTCGCTCATCGCACCGATGCTGACGATGAGCACGTCGTTTTCGGTGGAGCCGGACGGGCGGCGGGCCAGGACATCTACGCCGTCCTTGAGCCGCTCGATGGCTTCGACCTCCGAGCCGACCGAACCTTTGGAAAAGCGGATGACCGTGGGCGCGTCATTGACGGCGACCGCCTCCCGCAGCTCTTCCTTCAACCGGGAGGCATCGCGCGGCGCCGCCAGATGCAGCCCGGGCACGATCTGCAGCATGGCCATGTCCCACATGCCGTGATGGCTCGGCCCGTCCGGCCCCGTCACGCCGGCCCGGTCCAGGACCACGGTGACGCCGGCCTTGTGCAGGGCAACATCCATCAGCAACTGGTCGAACGCACGGTTCAGGAAGGTGGCATAGAGCGCAACCACCGGATGCAACCCGCCGTAGGCCATGCCCGCGGCGCTCGTGAGCGCGTGCTGTTCGGCGATGCCGACGTCGATCACCCGGTCCGGATGGTTCGCGGCAAACTTGTGCAGGCCCACCGGGATCAACATGGCACCCGTAATTCCGACGATGTCCTTGCGCTCATCGGCGATATCGGCGATTTCGTTGGCGAAGACCGAGGTCCAGGACTGCACTCCCCCGGCGTCAACCGGTTCGCCGGTCTCCGGATCGATAACGCCGACGGCGTGGAACTGGTCGGCTTCATGGGCCCGCGCCGGAGCGTAGCCGCGGCCCTTCTCGGTCATCGCGTGGACAATCACCGGGCCGGCGTACTTGCGGGCCTGCGTCAGCGCCTCCTCGACCGCGGCCATGTCATGGCCGTCGATGGGGCCGATGTATTTCATGCCCAGGTCTTCGAAAAGTCCCTGCGGCGCCCACCAGTCCTTGATGCCCTTCTTTGCGGCGTGCAGGCTCTTGTAGGCCAGCTGGGAGAACACGCCGCCGTTCTCCAGCCGGTCCTTCCACCAGTCCAGGGTGCCTTCGTACGCCTTGTGCGTGCGGACCTTGTCGATGGTGGAGCGCAGCGCGGCCAGCTGGTCCGCCAGGCCGCCGATCGTCGGCGCGTAGGAACGGCCATTGTCGTTGACTACGATGACGACGCGGCGGTCCTTGTCGGCCGCGATATTGTTCACGGCCTCCCAGGCCATGCCGCCGGTCAGTGCGCCGTCGCCGACCATGGCGACGACGTAGCGTTCACCTTCGCCGTTCAGCTTCCGGGCGCGGGAGATTCCGTCGGCCCAGGACAACGACGACGACGCATGGGAAGATTCGACGATGTCGTGCACGGATTCGGAGCGCTCCGGGTAGCCGGACAGGCCGCCCTCCTGCCGCAACGTAGAGAAGTCCTGCCGGCCGGTGACCAGTTTGTGCACGTAGGACTGGTGGCCGGTATCGAAGACGATGCTGTCCCGCGGTGAATCGAACACCCGGTGGATTCCCAGGGTCAGTTCGACAACCCCAAGGTTGGGTCCGAGATGCCCGCCGGTCTGGGCCACGTTCGTGATGAGGAACTGGCGGATTTCCCCAGCGAGGCTTTCCAGCTGCCTCGTGCTGAGTTTGCTGAGGTCCTGCGGATTACGGATTGTCTCCAGTAGACCCATGGAAGCCTCCCTTACTGATGAATAGCATTGCCCGCCAGACGCCTCTGCTTCGGGCCGCGGTCGACACTTAACCATAACGCGCAGAAGGCCCCCGGCCCGCCCTGGGGGCGGACTCCGGGAGCCTTCCGTGGGTCCTGAACCGTTACGCTGCGGTCAGCTGGCGCAGTACATACTGCAGGATGCCGCCGTTACGGTAGTAGTCCGCCTCGCCCGGTGTGTCGATTCGCACAACGGCGTCGAAGCTGACGGACTTGCCGTCCTCGTCCGTGGCAGTGACCTTCACCGTCTTGGGCGTGGAACCGTTGTTGAGCTCGGTCACACCTTCGAAGGAGAAAGTCTCCGTGCCGGAGAGGCCCAGCGACGCGGCATTCTCGCCCGCGGCGTACTGCAGCGGCAGCACGCCCATGCCAATGAGGTTGGAGCGGTGGATGCGCTCGAAGCTCTCGGCGATGACAGCCTTGACGCCCAGCAGCGCGGTGCCCTTGGCGGCCCAGTCGCGGGACGAACCCGAACCGTATTCCTTGCCGGCCAGCACCACCAGCGGGGTGCCGGCGACCTGGTAGTTCATCGCTGCGTCGTAGATGTAGGCCTGCGGGCCGCCGGTCTGCGTGAAGTCGCGGGTGAAGCCGCCTTCGACGCCGTCCAGCAGCAGGTTACGCAGCCGGATGTTGGCGAACGTACCGCGGATCATGACTTCGTGGTTACCGCGGCGCGAGCCGTAGGAGTTGAAGTCCTTGCGCTCCACGCCGTGCTCGAGCAGGTAGCGTCCCGCCGGGCTGTCCGACTTGAAGGAACCGGCCGGGGAGATGTGGTCCGTGGTGACCGAATCGCCGAGCTTGGCCAGGACACGCGCGCCGGTAATGTCCTGCACCGGTGCGGGAGTGGCTTGCATGCCCTCGAAGTACGGTGGCTTCCGCACGTAGGTGGAGTCCTGGTCCCAGGCAAAGGTGTCGCCTGCGGGAGTGTCCAGCGCCTTCCAGCGGTCGTCGCCCTCGAAGACACCCTCGTAGCCCTTGACGAACATCTCCTCGTCGATGGAGGTGTCCATGATGGACTGCACTTCGGTCGGGCTCGGCCAGATGTCCTTCAGGAAGACATCGTTGCCGGCCTCGTCCTGGCCCAGCGGGTCATTCTCGAAGTCGAAGTCCATCGAGCCGGCCAGGGCGTAGGCGATGACCAGCGGCGGCGACGCCAGGTAGTTCATCTTCACGTCCGGGTTGATCCGGCCTTCGAAGTTGCGGTTACCGGACAGGACCGCCGTGACGGACAGGTCGTGGCTCTGGATGGCGTCGGAGATCTCGGTTTCCAGCGGGCCGGAGTTGCCAATGCAGGTGGCGCAGCCGTAGCCCACCGTGAAGAAGCCGAGCTTCTCCAGGTACGGGACCAGCCCAGACTTCTCGTAGTAGTCCGTGACCACCTTCGAACCCGGAGCCACGGAGGTCTTCACCCACGGCTTGGAGGTCAGACCCTTGTCGACGGCGTTGCGGGCCAGCACGGCGGCGGCCAGCATCACCGAGGGGTTGGACGTGTTGGTGCAGGAGGTGATGGACGCAATGGTCACCGCACCATGGTCCAGCACGAACTCACGGCCGTCGGCCATCTTGACGGTGACCGGCTTGGTCGGGCGCCCGTTGGAGTTGGCCGCCGCGGAGTGGCGCACGGTGGAGGTCATTGCGGGCGAATCCGAGGCGGGGAAGGACTCCTCAAGGGCCTCGTCCAGCGCGTCCTCGTTGGCTGCTGCCACGTAGTTGTGCAGGTCCTTGCGGAACTGTTCCTTCGATGCGGAGAGCTCAATGCGGTCCTGCGGACGCTTCGGTCCGGCGATGGACGGCACCACGGTGGACAGATCCAGTTCCAGGTATTCCGAGAACTTCAGTTCGCGGGACGGGTCATGCCACAGTCCCTGTTCCTTGGCGTAGGCCTCAACCAGGGCAACGTTCTCGTCGGAACGTCCGGTCAGGCGCAGGTAGTCCAGCGTGACGTCGTCGATCGGGAACATGGCGGCAGTCGAGCCGAATTCCGGGCTCATGTTGCCGATGGTGGCGCGGTTGGCCAGCGGAACAGCGGCGACGCCTTCGCCGTAGAATTCGACGAACTTGCCGACAACACCGTGCTTGCGCAGCATTTCGGTGATGGTCAGGACGACGTCGGTAGCCGTTGCGCCCGCGGGGATGGAGCCGCTGAGCTTGAAGCCGACCACGCGCGGGATCAGCATCGAGACCGGCTGGCCGAGCATGGCTGCCTCTGCTTCAATACCGCCAACGCCCCAGCCCAGTACGCCCAGGCCGTTGACCATGGTGGTGTGGGAGTCGGTGCCGACGCAGGTGTCGGGGTAAGCGCGCAGCTTGCCCTCGACTTCGCGGGTCATGACGGTGCGCGCCAGGTATTCGATGTTGACCTGGTGGACAATGCCGGTTCCCGGGGGGACAACCTTGAAGTCGTCGAACGCAGTCTGGCCCCAGCGCAGGAACTGGTAACGCTCGCCGTTGCGCTGGTACTCGATTTCCATGTTGCGCTCAAGGGCGCCGGCGTTGCCGAAGGCATCGATCTGGACGGAGTGGTCGATGACCATCTCGGCCGGGGCCAGCGGGTTGACCCGGGAGGCGTCGCCGCCGAGTTCCTTGACTGCCTCGCGCATGGTCGCCAGGTCAACAACGCAGGGAACACCAGTGAAGTCCTGCATGATGACGCGGGCAGGGGTGAACTGGATTTCCGTATCCGGCTGGGCGTTCGGGTCCCAGTTGGCCAGTGCACGGACGTGGTCCGCGGTGATGTTTGCGCCGTCCTCGGTCCGGAGCAGATTCTCCAACAGGACCTTGAGGCTGAACGGAAGGCTCTCGGCGCCTTCTACGGAATTCAGCCGGAAAATTTCATATTCGGACCCGGCAACGTCTAGTACGCCTTTGGATCCGAAGCTGTCCACATTACTCATAACAGGACTCCTCTCGCCACACTTTATCTTTGTCCGGGCAGCAGTCCCCCGCTAGTTAGGCTTCCCTAATTCACGCACACCGCTGATCGTGGCAGACACTGATGGAACCAGCAGTCTGCATTCGCCGGAATTGGCTTTCACGGTTCCGGCCGCATCGGCAGCAGTGCCGTGCGCGGCCCCGGACATCCTTTTCCCATCCTAGCCCTCCGTCCGGAATGCGACGCAGTGATGACAGGCACTTCCAACGCGGCTTAGGCCCGCGGTGGCACAAGCTCCGCGAAGGACTCCATGTGGTGCGTGTTCGGATACAGGTCAAATACCCTCAGGGTCTTGAGCTCCCACCCGAGGGCCTGGAAGTAGCCCAGATCGCGGGCAAAGGAGGCCGGATCGCAGGAAACGTAGCCGACCACGCGCGGCCGCTGGTCGTGCAGCAGGTGCACCACGGTCCTGCCGGCTCCGGCGCGCGGCGGATCGAGGACCACGGCGTCCAGTCCGTTCTGTGACCGCAGTGCCTTCTCCACCTTGCCCTGGACGATGGTCACCTGCGGCGCGTCGTGCAGGTTCTTGCGCGCATCGCGGCTGGTACCCCGGGACCCTTCCACCGAGAGCACCGTGCCGGTGACGCCCACCGCTTCCGCCAGCGGGGCCGTGAACAGGCCGGCGCCGGCGTAAAGGTCCGCCACCCGCTCCCCCGGCTGCGGCCGCACACCTGCCATGACCGCTTCGGTCAGCACCTGGGGCGCCGAGCGGTGGATCTGCCAGAAGCCGTCCCCGGTCACCCGGTACTGGTGCTCCCCGCAGGTTTCGGCCACCCAGGTCCTGCCCTTCAGCCGGGTGAGTTTGCGTTCCTCTGGCTCCCAGACGGCAACCGACGCGGACGGGTCGATGGCAGCGGCCACGGCAGCCATCCGCCGCGGCGACGCGTTGGGCTCGGGTACCAGCAGCACCAGCGGCGCGGAACCGTTCGCCGGCGCCGCCACCTCGACGCGGGACACCTGGTTCAGGTCCGCTTCCCACAGCCGCAGCTCGTTGATGGCAGCCACCGCCAGCGGCATCTCGGTTACCGGAACAAGCTCATCGGATCGGTGCGCGTGCATGGCCAGATGCCCGCTCTTGTCCACGGCGAAAGCCGCCCGGGTCCGCCAACCCAGTCCGCCGTCGTCGTTCTCATCCGCAGCTTCCACCACGACCTGCCGTTCGACGCGGGCCAGCCGCTGCAGCTGCTCTTCGAACACCGTCGCCTTGAGCCGCCGCTGCTCGGCGAGTTCGATGTGCCCGAACTCCGCGCCGCCCACCGCCGGACGGTGGCGCTTGGCTGCCAGCAAGGCGTCCGCGCGGTCCCAGGGATGCCCCACGCGGTGCGGCGAAGCCTCGAGCACCTCGACGGTGTCGGCGCGCCAGAAACCGGAGTCCGCACCGCCGTCGGTAATCCGCACGCGGACGAGCTCACCGGGCAGCGCATGCCGGACGAAGACCACGCGGCCCTCGTGCCGGGCGACAAAGTGCCCGCCGTGGGCCGGGGCGCCGATACTCAGTTCGAGCTCGGTGTGGTCGGTGGGGTCAGCGGCCTGCGCCATTAGGAAACTCCTGGTATTTGCGGACGGCGTCGGAGGAAGCCAGTTGCCAGGGAACGCTGGCAACCATGACTCCGGGTTCGAAATGCAGTCGGGTTTTGATCCGCAGGGCGGTCTGGTTGTGCACTAGCTGCTCCCACCACCGGCCCACGACGTACTCCGGAATGTACACGACCACCAGATCGCGGGGTGAATCGCGCCGGATGTTCTTGATGTACTCGATAATCGGGACGGTGGTGTCGCGGTACGGGGACGCCAGGACGGTGATCGGCACGGGAATCTTGTAGCGTTCCCAGTCTGCAAGCGTCGCTTTCGTCTCTTCTTCGTCGATGTCCACGATGACCGCATCGAGTTTGGACGGGCGGGAGGCGCGGGCAAAGGCCAGCGCACGCAGCACCGGCTTGCGCACGTGCGAGACCAGGATCACGGCGTGCACCCGGGACGGCAGCGCGGTGGCCGGTTGGTTCTCGTCCACGGCCAGTTCCTGCGCCACCTGCTCGTAATGCCGGTGGATGCTGTACATGATCAGCGCCAGAATGAGGATGCCGGCCACCGCGATCCACGCGCCGAAGACAAACTTGCTCACGAGCACCACCACCAGCACCGTGGCGGTCATGATGAACCCGATGAGGTTGATGACGCGCGAGCGGGCCATCCGCCGTCGTACTGGTTTGTGCGGCGTGGAGCGGATCTGCCGGGAAAAGTGCTTGATCATGCCGAGCTGGCTGAAGGTGAAGGAGACGAACACGCCCACCACGTACAGCTGGATGAGTTCGGTGACATCGGCCTCGAAAATCAGGATCAGCACCAGTGCCGCGCCGGCCAGCGCCATGACTCCGTTGCTGTAGCTCAGCCGGTCGCCGCGGGTGCGCAGCTGCCGGGGCAGGAAACCGTCCGTGGCCAGGATGGAGGCCAGCGACGGGAAGGCGGTGAAGGCGGAGTGGCTGGCCAGGACCAGGATCAGGCCGGTGGCCGCCAGGACCAGGTAGAACAGCACGTTGCCGCGGTCGAAGACGGTCGCCGCGAGCTGGCTGATGACGGGCGTCTGCAGGTAGTCCGCCGGCAGCGGACCGCCGTTGAGCCGCAGCTGCTCGGCGGGAACCTGCACCACGTGGACCCGGGTGGCGCGGGCCAGATACAGCACCGCCATGGTCATCACGGTCGCGGCCACGCCGAGGACCAGCAGCGCCGTCGCGGCGTTCCGGGCCCGCGGCGGCTGGAACGCCTGGACGTTGCCCGCCGGGGTTTCCACACCGGTCAGCGCCGCCGCGCCGGTGGAGAACGCGCGCAGCACCAGCAGCGCTCCGGCCAGGCCGGTCAGTCCGGCCTGGAACTCCGCGTCCGGCACAATGTCCAGCCCGGCGCTGGGCGCCAGCTGGAGTTGACCGGACATGTCCTGGATGAAACCCACCAGGCACATCAGCAGGATCAGCCCCACGAAGGCGTACGTCGGGATGGCCACCGACCTACCTCCGCGCCGGAGTCCGCGCAGGTGCAGCAAAGCAAGAATTACGACGCCGGCAACGGCCGCCGTCGTTTGCCATCCCCTGAGCGTGGGGAACGCCGCGATGACGTAGTGCGCGGCGGACGACATGGAGACCGCCACCGTGAGCACGTAGTCGAACATGAGCGCTGAACCGACGGTGATGCCGGCGTTCTTGCCCAGGTTCTCGCTGGCGATCTGGTAGTCGCCGCCGGAGGGGTACGCGTGCACGCTTTGGCGGTAGGAAGCGACAATGACCAGCAGCACCACCATGACCGCCAGGCCGACCAGCGGCGACAGCGCGACGGCGGCCACTCCCGCCAGCGCCAGGGTCAGCAGGATCTCATCCGGAGAGTACGCCACGGAGGAGAGCGCGTTGGCCGAAAACACTGGCAGCGCCAGCCGTTGCGGCAGCGGCTGGGCTTTGGCACGTTCGGTCCGGAACGGCCTGCCCACCAGGATGCGCTTGAGCGCGTTAAGGGAGGTCAGCATGTTCCGCCGTTCCACGCACGCACAGGTACGGACACAGTCATCACGCATGAAAGCTTACTGCCGCGGGCGGCACCGCGCTGTTGCGGCGCTCTTGCCGATAAGCTTGCTGCTGGACAACATGCTTCAAGGGAAGGGAATCCGGTGGCGCATTTCGTGATCATGGGGTGCGGACGCGTTGGCGTGACACTGGCTCATACGCTGGACGAATCGGGGCACAGCGTGGCGGTGATTGACCAGGACGACAGCGCTTTCCGCCGGCTGCGCAGCGACTTTTCCGGGCGCAAGATCACCGGCGTCGGTTTCGACCGCGACACGCTGCGCCACGCCGATATTGAAAATGCCTATGCCTTCGCCGCGGTCTCCAGTGGCGATAACTCGAACATCCTGGCCACCCGGGTAGCGCGCGAGACCTTCCACGTCCCCCACGTCGTCGCCCGGATCTACGATCCTGGGCGGGCCGAAATTTACCAGCGTCTGGGCATTCCCACCGTGGCTGCGGTCCGCTGGAGCGCGGACCAGGTGCTGCGGCGGATCCTACCCGAGCAGAGCATCAAGGGCGACTTCCGGGAAGCTTCCGGGCGGCTGATTCTCGGTGAAGTGTCCTTGCACGACGGCTGGGTCGGGCACGGCTTCGCGGAGATCGAGGCTGCATCCGGCGCCCGGGTGGCGTACCTGACGCGGTTCGGCGAGGGCATGCTTCCCGGTCCCGAAACCCGCTACCAGCAAGGCGATATTGTCCACGCCATGATGAACGTGGCCGCCACCCAGAAGATCGCCGGCATCCTGTCCAAGCCGCCGGTTAAGGAGTCCGAATGAAGGTAGTCATCGCCGGGGCAGGCAGCGTCGGCTCCTCCATCGCCCGGGAGCTGCTCTCCAACAATCACGACATCCTGCTGATTGACCAGAAGCCGGAAGCGATCGGCCGCAGCGGCCTCAAGGGTGCCCGCTGGTTGATCGGGGATGCGTGCGAAATCACCACGCTGCGCGACGCCAACCTGGACGAAGCCGACGTGGTGGTTTCCGCGACGGGCGATGACAAGGTGAACCTGGTCGTCTCGCTGCTGGCCAAGAGCGAATTCGGTGTTGCCCGCACCGTCGGCCGGGTGAACAATCCGAAAAACGACTGGATGTTTGACGACTCGTGGGGCGTGGACGTAGCCGTCAACACGCCGCGCCTGATGACCGCACTGGTGGAAGAGGCGGTGGAAATCGGCGATCTGGTCCGCCTGCTGACGCTGCAGACAGGCGTGGCCTCCATGGTCGAGTTCACCGTGCCCCACGATTCGCCGCTGGTCGGCAGGACACTGGGCTCCATCGACTGGCCGCAGGACGCCACGGTCGTGGCCATCCTGCGCGACGACGCGCCCATCACGCCCAGCATGGACGATGTGATCGAGGACAGCGACGAGCTGTTCTTCGTGACGACCATCGCCGCCGAAGACCAGCTGCGGTCAGTGCTGACTGCCCGGAGCGGCAGTGCCGCCGACGACGGCGCCGCCGACCGGGCGTGAGACCATCCACGCCAGCCAGAGGCCGAGCGCGTACAGCGGCACGCCCATGACGAGCCGCGCGGTACCCAGCGCCACCAGGGCATCCGGGCCCATGAAGTACAGCGGCACCTGGACGGCCAGTCGCAGGGCCAGTACGGCGATGACAATCCAGGTCGCCAGCACGTAGGCCCGCAAGCGGCGCGGTTCCTTGCGCCAGTCCGTCCCTTCGCCGCGGATGAAGCCGAACAGCAGTCCGGCCAGCGGCCATTTGACCGCAATCGAAATGACCATGCCCACGATGTAGGCGGCGTTGGTGAAGAAGCCCGGAATGTAGAACGTCTCGGCCCGGCCGGTCGTGTTGGCGACAAAGGCACAGATGGCCACGCCGATCAGTCCGGAAAACGCTTGGACCACCGTCCCGCGCTGGATCAGCCGCAGGATGGTGAACACCGCCGCGATGCCCAGCGCCCCAATCAGGGCCGACGCCAGATCGCGGACAACGGTGAAGACTACGAGGAAAACCAGGCCGGGCAGAATGCTTTCGGTCAGACCGCGGACGCCGCCCACGGACTTGAGCACGTCGATCTGGCCGTCTTCGCGGCGCTCCACTCCCGCCCGCGCCGCGTAGGCACCGGCGAGCTCGCTGACGGATTTCTCCTGCTCATCGCGAGGTTCGGGTTTTTCAGTCATGGCTCAATTCTCCAACAGGCTTTGGATTTCATAGCGCGGGTTGTACATCGTCGGCAGTCCGTCGACTTCGAACACGGTTCCTTCGAAACCCAGGCGGATGCCGGCATCGATCCCCGGTACCCGCCGTTGCCCTAGCCAGATTAGGCGGATCCTCGCTGGCCGCTGCTGCACGCCGGCGTCGGTGGCCCGGACTCCGGGCCCCGCCGAGGTCAGCACGGCCGAAAAGCTTGGCGCCTGGCCGACGGGCAGAATCGTGATGGACTCCACATATCCCACGGAGCGCACGCGCCCACGCTTCGGCAATGCTTCCAACGGAATAACGACGGCGGACCCGGCACCGGGACGCCTGTCCTTAGCCAATGTGGGTGATCTCGGGTCCGCGCTCGGGTTCGCTCAAGCCTGGAGCAGGCTGGCCGGGAGCGGGCTGACCGTCCTGCGTGCGCAGGCTCGCGTCCTTGGGCAGCCGCAGCGTCAGCAGATCCCGTGGCGGCAGCGGCTGGTCGCCCCGGACCACAACGGTCTGCCGGAAGAGCTCTTCCAGCTCCGCGGCCTTCGCCCGGTCCAATGCCGCCGCACCGCCGATGACTCCGCGCAGGAACCACCGCGGACCGTCGACGCCGATGAAGCGCGCTACCCGGAAGCCACGCTTCCCGTCCGGTGTCTGGGCCGGCAGCTTGGCCACAACTTCTGTCCCCAGCGGCCCGCTTACCTCCTCAACGGTCCCGCCCTGGGAACCGATGGATGAGGCCAGCTGTTCGCGGATTTCCTCCCACAGACCCTCGGACTTAGGCGCGGCGAACGCCTGCAGCTGCAAACTGGAACCCGACAGGTCCAGCGTTACTGCAATCACGCGCTGCGTTTTTTCCTCTACTTCCAGGCGGAGCTGAAGTCCATCACGGGGCTGGATTTTCAGCGCGCCGAGATCCAGGTATCCCTCATCGGTATCTTTTTCGGCGCTATCGAACGGACCGCTGCTGCGCAGTTCCGCGTCGGTTTTGGCAGCCTTCGGCAAAGTCTGGGCTGCTTCTGCCTGTTCCGGGTCCGCTGCGGGATCCGGCGCTTCGCCCGGAGCCTGCTCTTCGGCGTTCTCCGCTGCGGTCTCCGGCAGATCGCTCGTCTCGTTCTTGTTCTTGCGGCGCCCAAAAATCATCGTCGGGTCCTCTCTGGAGCCGCTGGCTGGCCAGCGGCAGTTGTACTCGGTCGGCGCTTCATTGGGCTGCCGTAAAGCCGCCGGTCGACCCGAACCCGCCGGTTCCCCGGATGGAGCCCGGCAGCTCGTCGACATGTTCAAAGGCAGCGTGCTCTACGCGCTGGATGACCATTTGCGCAATGCGGTCCCCGCGCTTGAAGGTCAGGGTCTCGGTGGCATCCGTGTTCAGCAGCGTCACGGCGATTTCGCCGCGGTAGCCGGCATCAACCGTGCCGGGTGCATTAACAATGGTCAAGCCGTGTTTCGTCGCCAGTCCCGACCGCGGATGGATCAGCGCCACATACCCTTGCGGCAGCGCGATGGCCACACCGGTAGGGACAAGGATCCGCTCCCCCGGCCCGATCCTGAAGTCAATGCGGCTGCGCAGGTCAGCCCCGGCGTCGCCAGGATGGGCGTAGCCCGGTGCCTCCAGACCGTCGTCGAGCATTTTCAGCTGAACGTTCAGCGTGGGTTGAATATCCTGCACTCGCTACCATTTCCTTGCCGATGGCGGCCCTGCCGCCGCGAGAGTTTCCGCACATCACTCTAACGCTTTTGGCGCGGAACAACTACGTCATGCACAGCAGGCCGCCGCGGCTCCGCCGGCCTCCGAGGTGAAAAGCCATGGGAAAGGTGAAAAGCTGGAATCATGAGCACAAACGCCACTCCCGCCGGTAACACCGGCTCCGCTTCCGGGACACCCGGAGCCGTCATTTACCAGGAACGCCTGTGGCCGAACTTCTGGATCTGGCTGATCGCGGCAGGCACGGCCGGAGCGGTGATTTTCGTCTTGGCACCGATCAGCCTGACCACCGGCTACATCGCCGCAGCGGTCGCTGCGGTCATTCTGACGGTCCTGCTGATCGTTTCGGCGCCGCGGATCACTGTGACCCAGAAGACGCTTCAGGTGGGCCGCGCCCAGATCGAGCGGGAATTCATCGGCCGGGTCGAGGCCTTCACCGGCGACGACGCCACCGCCCAGCGCGGAACGGAGCTGAACGGCACCGCCTACATGTGTTTCCGCGGCTGGATCCAGCCCGTAGTCAAGATCGAGATCACCGATGAGGCGGACCGGACGCCCTACTGGATCACCTCCACGCGGCGCCCGAACCAGCTCGTCGCCGCACTGTCCAGCCCGCAAGGCCAGTAACCGATGGACCATGGGCGGCCATCACCTGGCCGCCCATGCGCTCGGCGCGTCCGGCAGTGCCTGCCATCCGGCAACCGCTACCGCAGCAACCGCTGCCGCCGGTGAATTCGGCTGCTCAGCCTTCACAGTCCTTGCAGTACAGGAGTCCGTCCTTTTCCCTGGCGACCTGGGACCGGTGACGGACCAGGAAGCATGACGCACAGGTAAATTCGTCTGCCTGTGCAGGCATGATGCGCACCGTCAGCTCTTCGCTGGACAGGTCCGCCCCCGGCAGTTCGAATCCTTCGGCCGCTTCAGCTTCGTCCTCGTCAACGACGGCGGACTGCTTGCTCGTGCGGTGGGTCTTCAGCTCCGCAATGGATTCCTCGCTGGTTTCCTCATCGGTCTTGCGAGGCGCATCATAATCAGTCGCCATAATTGTGTCTTCACGCTCCGTGTTGCAGTTGTAAGCCGGTCTTCCGGGCCGGCAAGCCCATCACGCCCGATGATGTGTCAGATCACAACGTCCACAACGCGGATTTTGTGCCCATAACGCGAAGATTGTGGCCTATTCGAAGCCCGAATATCAAACCCTTCCTCCGCCGGCGACCGGATAAGCACCTCTACGGGGCAACTTAGGCCACGAACTGCACGCCACACCCGCCCAAACAGTAGGTATTAGGCGCTATCGGTGGCAGAGTTTCAGGGAGGAATTGTCGTCTGGTGGAGGGTTTTCATGCAGGATCTACGGCTGGTGGGTGTCCATGAGGATGGCGAACATCTGCTGTTGAGCGGCGACGGCGGGGAAAGTTACCGCCTGGCGATTGATGAAGCACTCCGTTCCGCAGCAGCGCGCCCGTCAGTGCGGGTTCCCGCTGCTGATTCGGAGAACGGGGGCGCCGCGATGTCCCCCCGCGAGATTCAGGCACGGATCCGTGCCGGAGCCTCCGCGGAGCAGGTCGCCGCTGAATCGGGTCTCGACATGGCACGGATCCTGCGGTATGAGGGCCCTGTCCGTGCCGAACGGGACTACATGGTCCAGCAGGCGCAGCGCGTCGAGGTCGCTTCGGCACTGCCGTCACACGACAGCTACCGCTCTGCATTCGGAGACGCTCCCGCCACCCTTGGGGAGATGGTCGCCCACCGGGTGAATGCGTTCGGCATCGACGCGGCTTCACTGGAGTGGGACTCCTGGCGGCGCCAGGACGGCGCATGGGAGATCGTTGCCCGTTTCCAGCCGCCCGCCGTTGCCAGCGGTTCAATCGGTGAGGAACCTCCCGCCAAGTGGCTTTACAGCCCCACCAGCAAAACTGTGCAGAACAGCAACCGCTGGGCGCAGCAACTCAGCGAACTTGAGCCCTTGGACGGCCCCGTTCCGGCGCGCCGCCTCACGGCCGTGGCTGACCGGGTCTTCGACTTCGAGGCCGACACCGCAGCTGATCCCGAAACTGACTCCACCCCCGGGGACGAAGACACCACAGACTCGGACAACCTGCTGGAAGTACTTCGGTCCCGCCGGGGCCAGCGGCTCGGCGTTGACGAAGAAGCCGACGACGCCCTGGCACTCCTGCTGACCCAGGGCGGTATCCCCGCTGCCCATCCGCGTGACGGAATCCTGGCCGGTGATGATACGGATGCAGACGGCAGCGGCGGGCGGCCGAGCAGCCCGTTCACGCTGAGTCTCGCCTCATCTGACCACATGGCCGACTCTTCGCTCGATCTTCATCCGGGCGTCAGCATGGAGACCAGGGAAATAACGGTCTCCGGTGCCCCCTTGCCGGAGGAGAATGCTGAAGCGGCACCGGACGCCGACTCCGTATCCGCCTCTGCTGATCAGGACCAAAGTTCGGAGCCGACAGATTCTGCGGAAGCGGTGGCGTCGGCAGATGCGGCCGCGGCCGAAGAGCAGCAGCGCAAGCGGTCGATGAAACCGAAGCGCTCCAGCGTCCCGAGCTGGGACGAGATCGTTTTCGGCACCAAGCACGAATAAGCCGGGCGGACGCCTCCGGCAGTCCCGGAGCAGCAGGCGGCCTGAGTCGATCAGGACGTCTGCTGTTACTTTCCCTTGGTGGTGTTCTTCTTGCCGGATGAACGGACCGTCGAGCTCAGCGTAAGCAACGGCACTTCGCGTTCGGCCCGGGTCAATGACCCGTGCTGGCCCACTACGTCCATGGCACGCTCCGCCACCCTGCGCGTATCGTACAGCGCGATCGGCTCCCGCGCAGCGATCATCAGATCCCCGATCCGAGGCAGAACGGAAGCATCCACACGGCCGAAAAGACCGTGAGCCACAGCTTCGTCCCGATCAAGAATCCAGGCCTGCTTGCCAAACGACTCACGCCATGCGGTGGTGAGCTTGTCGCGTTGCCGCTCACCGGCGTCGGGCTCTAGATACAAATGCACCAGACGCGGTTCACCGCCTGTGTGGCGGACCCCCTCGACCAGTTCCGGCTGCAGGGAATAGTCGTACCGGTGTTCGCGAGAGACATCGAGCATGCCGTGGTCCGCAGTCAGCAGCAGCAGCGTGTCGGCAGGCAGCTGGCCGGCCAGCCGGCGCATGTCAGAATCCAGCTCCTCCAGAGCGTTGCCCCATTCCACCGACGCACTCCCATGGCGGTGCCCGGCCTTGTCCAGCTCGTTGAAGTACAGATAGACGAGTGCACGGTCCTGCGCGGCCAGGGCCTCGACCGTGGCCTGGGTCCGTGCATGGCCCGTGGTCGCCGGGATGAAGGATCCGCCGCGCAGCGCCGCCTGGGTCATGCCGGAGTCGGCGAACTTGGGCAGGCTGACCGTCGCTACGGAGACGTGTTCGGCAGCGCGTTCGAAGACGGTGGCATGCGGCTGCCACTTGCGCGGATCCACTTCCGCGTCCCAGCCGCCCAGCTGGTTGACCACCTTGTCCTGCGCCGGATCCAGCACATCGTAGCCGACCATGCCATGCAGACCGGGCTCAAGCCCCGTCCCTAAGCTGGCGAGCGACGACGCCGTCGTTGATGGGAAGGCGCTGCGCAGGGTGCGCGAGTTTTCGAGGCATTTCCGCAGGAACGGGGCGTGCCCGCCGCGCTGTTTGAGCAGGGCCTTGCCCAGTCCGTCCACCATGACTACACAAATGCGCCTGGCGCCGGGCAGACCCAGGACATTCTCAAAACCCGGTACGTCAAGGGCTGCTGCCGCACTGCTGAAGACATCGGCGATGGTGTCCCGGCCGAAGCCGGGTGCCGGGGGCAGCGGTTCGTGATGCAACGGCATCCTAGCGCTGGTGGTGTCCGCGGGCTAGCCTGGTCCCCAGGCGTTGGCGCGGCTGCACGGTTTCCGTGGCCCGGACCGGGACCGGGGTGGAGGTATTGACTTTCCGCAGCGCGCGGGCAAAGCTCTTGGCATTCTGGACGGCCTGCGCCCCGTCCGCTTCGGCGCTGACCCGCAGGACGATGTCTTCCTGCACAATATTGCCGGTGTAGCCGTGGTCCGCGTCGCACTGCGGATCGGCGCATCCTGCCGGGCCCATATCCAGGCGCTGCCCGCCGGACCAGGCGATAGCCAGCGTGAGCTCCCGGGCCTGATCCGATGGCTTGTAGTCCTGAGGCTGGGCGTAGATGTAGCTGAGCACAACGGAACGGATCTGGCTGACCGGAACCGATTCCGTGGAGATCTGCGCAACCATTTGGTGCCCGGCGTCGTCGAGCTGCTGGTCGTCGACATGGGTGATCACCAGCATGTCCTCGGTCAGGACCAGGACGGTGATGTGGCGGTGCACCTCGTTGCGGTCAAAATGGGTCTCCAGGTGCACCACGTGGGACAGCGGCTCGCGCTCGTCGAGAGCGTCATGAACCACATCGGCCACCATAACGGGGTAGAAACCTGCCCTGTTCAGGTCCTCGTCGAGGCTGCGTCGTTCGGTGGTTGAAAAATGGCTCATGGGACCATTTTTGCGCAGCCGGTCAGCTAAAGCGAACTGCGCGCCGTCTCAGTCCCGCATCGCGCGGCGCGCGCTGTCCGTCCGCTGGGCGTGGTTGGCCAACCGCAGGTCCGCGCTGAGCACCGTCAGACCCTGCGGCGACACCAGCACGGGGTTGAATTCGAGCAGGGCGATTTCTGGATGGTCGTCCTTCATCAGGGCCACGCGGTTGATCAGGTCTTCGAGCGAGGCGACGTCCACCGCCGGCAGGCCCTGATATCCGAACAGCTTTGTTGCCGCCCGTGGACCGCGTACCAGGTCGGCCACGTCCACCGAGGTCAGAGGCGGGATCCGGTGGGACCAGTCCCCCAGCAGGTTCACTGCGTCGCCTGCCAGCCCGAAGGACACCACCGGCCCCAGCAGCGGATCTTCGATCGCCCGCACCGTGCAGGACTGGCCGGACGGCGCCATGGCCTGGATCTCCAGGCCGATGTCGCCAAAGGGCTTCAGGGTCTGGCGCATGTGCTCGATGTTGTGCCGGAGTGATTCGGCATTCACGATATTGAGCCGCACGCCACCCAGATCCAGCCGCTGGCGCAGCCGCTCATCAGTGGCTTTCAGCGCCACCGGCCAGCCCAAAGAGTTGGCAGCAGCTACCGCTTCGTCCGCCGTGGTGAACCCCGCCGACGGCAACACCGAGATCCCGTAGCACGCGAGCAACTCGCCGGCTTGCTGCGCCGTCATGGTGACAAGCCGCGCCCCGGAGACGCCTTCGATGAGGCTGTCAATCAGCCCGGCAGCCTCGTCACGGCGAAGCCCAGTCGGCTCGACAACTTCGCCTTGGTCCCTGGCCAGCCACTCGGTGTAGCGGACGACCGCCGACAGCGCAGCGATTGCGGCACCGGGACTTGAGTAGCTGGGGACGGCAGGCTGACGCGCCCCGGCTTGCCCCGCGGTATCGGCAGCAAGCAGGCCTTCAACCCTCACCGCCGGATCAAGAATCCCGGTAAAGGCCGCGACCACCGGCTTGCCTGCTTCCGCCGAGCATTCCTGCAGAACCCTTGCTACATCATCGGTACCCAGTCCAACGGCAGGCAGGAGAGTAACGACGGCGGAATGCACGTCGGGTGAGCGCAGTGCCTCCATCAGCTTCGTGCGCAGCAGATCCAGGGCAACGGACTGGCCGGTATTGAGGTCCAGGCCCGTTTCCAGGCGGGAGACCTTCATTTCGTGGGTAGCGGCCGCGTCCGCCACTACCTTGCCCAGTGCCAGCGAGTTGCTGAAAACCGCCAGCCCGGGCCCCTGCGGCAGCGCTTGACTCACGAGGATCTGGGCAATGTCCATCAGTTCTTCATTGGTGCCGACCCGGATGACTCCGGACTGGCGCAGCATCGCGTCCAAAGCGCCCTGTGGAGCCTGCGTGGTCCGCACATGGTGTCCGGGCGGCAGCTGAAGGCCCATGAGGTCCGATTTCGCCACGATGACCGGCTTGCTCCGGGAGAGCCTCCGGGCGATGCGCGAGAACTTTCTGGGGTTGCCAAAGGACTCCAGATACAGGCCGACGGCGCTGGTAGCCGGATCATCTTCCCAGTACTGCATGACGTCGTTCCCGGAAACGTCTGCACGGTTTCCGGCCGAAAGCGTGGAAGACAGTCCCAGCCCGCGCCGTGCTGCGGCGGCATAAAGCATCACGCCGATTGCGGCTGACTGGCTGAACAGTCCCAACGGCCCGAGCTTCGGCAGTTTCGGCGCCATCGACGCGTTGAGCGACACCTTGGGATCGGTGTTGATGATGCCCAACGATGCCGGTCCGATCACCCGCATGCCGTTGGCGCGGGCGTTGCGGACCAGCTCCCGCTGGCGGGACAGTCCTTCAACCCGGTCATCTGCGAATCCGCCGGTGGCGACGATGAGACCCTTCACACCGGCGTCAGCGCATTCCTGCACTACTTTGAGAACCTGCTCATAAGGCACGGCGATGATGGCCAACTGCACCTCGTGGGGTACCTCGGCGATTGTGGCGTAGGAAACCATGCCACCGAGCTCGAAGGCCTGGGGGTTGATGGCATAAACGGTCCCATGGAAACCGCCCTCCACGATGTGTTCCAGCAGTGAATAACCCACACTGCCCCACTCGCGGCTGGCCCCGATGACGGCAATTGACGACGGCGCCAGCAGCGCGGCGACGCTGCGCGCCTCTGCACGGTGTTCGCGCGATTCCATCACAGCTCTGGATCGTTCCGTGGGGTCGATGTCGAACTCAAGCATCACCACCCCGTCGTCAAAACGACGCCGGACCTCGTATCCGGCGTCGTTGAAAACGGTGATCATCTTGCGATTCTCGGGCAGCACTTCAGCCGAGAACTTGCGGATTCCGTTTTCCCGGGCGGCGGCGGCCAAATGCTCCAGCAGGATAGATCCGAGACCACGACCCTGATGGGTATCAGCTATGTTGAACGCAACCTCGGCTTCCGCCGGATCATCCAGCCGGTCGTAGCGGCCGATTCCGATGATTTCGCTCGCAATAGTGATGACAAAGGCGACGCGGTTGCTATAGTCCACGTTGGTGAAACGCGCCAGCTCACGTGAACTGAGCTTGGACTTGTAAGTGAAGAAACGCAGGTAGATCGAGCTCTCCGACTGACCCACGTGGAAGGCCTGAAGAGCCTCTGCATCTTCCGGGACGATGGGGCGTAAATGCGCTGTACCGCCGTCTCGAAGGACGACATCAGCTTCCCAGTATTCTGGATAGTCCGGGGTTTGCGCCTCTTCCACCATAGACTCACTGTAACCGTTAATAAGCAGTAAGGACCCGAGCTTTTCACATGGCCCGTCGACAGAAGACCGTCCAGGACGAACCGGACTACACCGAGAACATCGTTGATATAGATGTCACGGCCGAGATGGAAGGCTCGTTCCTGGAGTACGCCTATTCGGTGATTTATTCGCGTGCGTTGCCCGACGCCCGTGACGGCCTGAAACCCGTGCAGCGGCGAATTCTGTACATGATGAGCGAGATGGGCCTTCGCCCGGACCGCGGGCACGTTAAGTCGGCACGTGTTGTCGGTGAAGTCATGGGTAAGCTGCACCCGCACGGCGACACCGCCATCTACGACGCCATGGTGCGCATGGCCCAGGCGTTTGCACTGCGTATGCCGCTGATCGACGGACACGGCAACTTCGGTTCGCTCGATGACGGACCTGCGGCACCCCGGTATACCGAGGCCAGGCTCGCCGCCTCGGCGCTGTCACTGACAGACCATCTTGACGAAGACGTCGTCGACTTCGTGCCCAACTACGACAACCAGATCATGCAGCCGGAAGTCCTCCCGGCGGCATTTCCCAATCTGTTGGTCAACGGCTCCTCCGGCATCGCTGTCGGTATGGCTACCAACATGGCCCCGCACAACCTCGGCGAGGTTATTGGCGCAGCCCAGCACTTGATCCAGAATCCGGACGCGCAGCTGGATGACATCATGCGCTTCGTGCCGGGACCCGATCTCCCCACGGGCGGCAAGATTGTCGGCCTTGATGGTATCCGGGACGCCTACGCCACCGGCCGGGGCTCCTTCAAGACCCGGGCCACTGTCCAGGTCGAACAACTCACCGCCCGACGCACCGGGCTCGTCGTGACCGAACTGCCCTACATGGTTGGTCCAGAGAAGGTCATTGAAAAGATCAAAGACGCGGTGACGTCGAAGAAACTTCAAGGCATCAGCGACATTGTTGACCTCACCGACCGCAACCATGGCCTGCGCTTGGTCATTGAACTCAAGAACGGCTTCAACCCGAACGCCGTCCTGCAGCAGCTGTATCGCTATTCGCCGATGGAAGATTCCTTCGGCATCAACAACGTCACGCTGGTAGAGGGCCAGCCACGGACACTGGGGCTCCTGGAGTTGCTGCAGGTGTACGTGGACCACCGCATCGACGTGGTCCGCAGGCGCACTGCCTTCCGGTTAGGCAAGAAGAAGGACCGCCTGCATCTGGTTGAGGGCCTCCTCATCGCAATCGTCGATATCGACGAAGTCATCCAGATCATCCGCGCCTCGGAAGAAACTGCCGAAGCCAGGCAGCGCCTGATCGCGGTCTTCGACCTGACGGAAATCCAGGCCAACCACATCCTGGAGTTGAGGCTGCGGCAGCTGACCAAGTTCTCCCGGATTGAGCTGGAGAAGGAGCAGGAGCAGCTGCGCCAGGAGATTGAGGCGCTGGAAGAAATCCTGAACTCCGAGTCCAAACTGCGCCAGCTGGTTTCGGATGAACTTGGCGAAGTCGCGGCGAAATACGCCACTCCCCGCCGAACAATCCTGCTCGAATCGGAAGCCACAGGCGCTCTTACCGGTGCAACCGCGGCACCTGCAGGCAAAAAAGGAACCAAAGTACCCGTCCAGCTGGAAATCGCCGACGATCCCTGCTGGGTGATCCTCTCGGCCTCGGGACAATTAGCCCGAACTGCCAATCAGGATGAATTGCTGGACGGTGGCCAACGTGTCAAGCACGATGTGTTCACGTCAGTGGTCAAAACCTCAGCGCGCGCCGAGATTGCCGCTGTCACATCCTTGGGACGTATGCTCCGGCTGCAGGTAGTGGATATGCCGGCCCTCGCTCCAGCCGCGGGAGTTCCGAATTTGACCGGTGGTGTCCCTGCTCGCGAATTCATCACCCTTGCCAAGGGTGAAACCTTGGTGGCCTTAGCGCCGCTGAATGCTGTTCTCGCCATTGGTACGGCCCGGGGCATCGTCAAGCGGGTCAGCCCGGACTATCCGCTCAACCGTGAGGACTGGGAAGTCATTTCGCTCAAGCCCAAGGACTATATCGTGGGCGTTACAGCAGCTGCCGAGGGCGATGATCTGGTCTTCATGACCAGGCAGGCACGGTTCTTGCGCTTCCCGGCAGCCACAGTCCGACCTCAGGGCCGCACGGCTGGCGGCATGGCTGGCATCAAGCTGACTGAAGACGACGAGGTAGTGTTCTTCGGTGCCGTGGATCCTAACGATGACGCCGCCGTCGTCGTCACTATTGCTACGACGGCGCAAGCCTTGCCTGGCACGTCTCCGGGATCCGTGAAGGTCACCGCCCTCGAGGAATTCCCGGCCAAGGGCAGGGCCACTGCCGGAGTGAGGGCGCACCGCTTCCTCAAGGGCGAAGACCAGCTCAGCTTGGGCTGGGCAGGCCATGGTCCGGCCAAGGCCTCCGCGGCCAGCGGTGTGACTCGTTCCCTCCCCACCGAGCATGGGCGCCGGGACGGCTCCGGCATTCCGTTGTCGCAGACGGTGGAAGCTGTCGGTCCGAGCTTGTCCTGACGGGATACGCGAGCCTTTGTCGGTCACGCCGCCCGGTAGTAGATGAAGTCAACGCGTCCGGTAATAGCGCGATGTACCGGGGATGGGAGCCGCTCCTCTGCGGCCAACTTTTCCGCCGACTCGAGGGGCGGCGCTCCCTGTGGCACAGGCACTGATTCTTCTTCGGGCGACAGCGCCCTCAAGTGCGTGTTGAGCGCCGGCTCTAGGGTCTCGTCAGGTTGCTCGGTTGCCGGTGGTGTGCCGGGCAGTGCTGGTGCGGTGGATAGGTAGGTGTGTCCGGTCGGGGTGGTGGTTTCCACGGTGTGCCGCGGTCCGGGGACGGTTTGGGCGTGCCAGCCGTCGGATTCCTTCGCCAGGTTACACGCTTCACACAAACCTTGCCCGTTGATCTCTGTGGTCTCCCCGTTGTTGCGCCAGGGCACGACGTGGTCGTGGTGGCGGATCGGCGCGTCGCACCAGGGTGTGCGGCAGAGCTGGTCCCTGGCCTGGATCACCCGCTGCATCCCTGCCGGCATCAACCTTGCCCGCGAATCCATCCCGAGCAGCTGCCCGGTGCCCGGCGCCGTGTAAAGCCGGCGGACCCACACTTCCACCTCCGTCGCATCACCTGCATCGCCGGGGGCTCTTCGCTTCGAACCGGGAGGCCCGGTCGCCGTGCCGGCTTCTCCTGTAATGCCGGCGTCGCTGTCGCCGGTATCTCCGTTACCGGCAGCAGTATCGATGACCGGTTCCGGTTCGCCAGTTCCTGGCGGGCCGGATGCCGTAGCGCCGTCCCCGGTGCCGGGATCGGCTGTGCCAGCACCGCCTTCGTCCTTGGCAGCACCATTTACCGGGTTCCCGGCGTCGGTGGTGTCCGTGCCGGCGCTGCCGTTCGTGTCGTCGGTGTCGGTGTCTGCGGTGCGGAGCAGGTCCCGGGCCCATTGCGCGGGGACGATGCCGTACCCGGCCAGATGCGCCGGCTCGGAATCGCCCTGGAACAGGGTGCGGTCGGTCATGACCAGCTGCACCTCGATCTTTGCCGGGTTCTCCGCCGGTTGGCCGGTAACGCGTTCGACGAAGATGTCGGCCATCAGCTGTCCCCGGGAGCGTTCGTCGCCCTGCGCCTTCAGCCGGTCGGCTTCCTTGGTCAGGGCCGCGAGGACGGCCACGCCCTGTGTCACCGGCACCAGGCAGCTCACCTGCGCCATGGTGTCCGGCGCCGGACGGCAGGAGACATGGCGCTCGTTTTCGGCTTTCGCGGCCCGCCGGACCACCGACAACGGGTCCAGCCGCAGCGCGGCCTGCTTCGCCATCGCCCCGATCTGTTTATCCCCGCACCCTTGCAGCGTCTTCGGATCAGCACACAACTCCCGGTCGATGCGGGCGCGGTCTTCCACGCTCAGGCACGCGGTTTCGCGGACCAGGATGGTCGCCCGCCACTCGTTCAGCCGGCCCTCCGCCAACGCCCTATAGCTGTGAGGCATCTCCCGGATCAGCGTGGTCGCCATCCCCAGGTGCTTACCGCCCCGGTTCGGCGAATCCTTGCGTGCCAGGCCGATCTCCTTCGCCAGGCCGCGGCCCCGCCGCTCCGCCGGAACCCCGGCCGCGGCCCGGGCCTCCCGCCGGGAGGCCGCGAACGCCTCGGTCTCGCGGGCCTGCCCCGCAGCCGAGGCGGCCTTGAGTTCTTCCAGGGCGGCGATCCGGTCGATCCGTACGCCTTCGGAGACGTCGGGGTCCATGTTAGCCAGTTCCAGGATCATTGAGCGGACCAGGGCGGCACCCGGGTCGCCGGGGACCGGCTTCACCGGATCCATCTCTGCTGGAACGATTGACTCGAACATACATTCGATTCTATCGCGGAGTGATGAAGGGCACAAGCGTTCAATCCGGCGGTGGATAACAGAAAGGTGGTGCTGGATAGACTGGCCGCATGGCGATCATTCCTGACACAAAAGACTGGACCTGGGTTACCGAGCGGCCATGCACGGACTGTGGTTTTGACCCCACGGGCGTTACGCCGGGCCAGGTAGGTTCTGCTGTCAGGGAAACCATCCCGCGTTGGCAATCCGTCCTCGGCCGTCCGCAAGTCGCTGAGCGCAGCAACGAGTCGATCTGGTCCGGCTTGGAGTACGCGGCCCATGTCCGCGATGTCTGCAAGGTCTTCGAAGATCGCTTGGCCTTGATGTTGTCCCGCAACAATCCAAACTTCGCTGACTGGAACCAGGATGCCGCGGCCATTGAGAACGACTACGGCCGGCAGGATCCGCGTGAGGTCTCGCAAGAGCTTGAACACGCCGCGCTGTCCGTTTCGGCTGCCTTCGACGCCGTCGTAGTCGATCAATGGGAACGCCAGGGCGTGCGCAGTAACGGCTCGATCTTCACCGTAACCAGTCTGGGCGCATATTTTCTGCACGACGTGCTCCATCACCTGCACGACGTTAACGGCTGACTCCGGGCCGGCTCTTCCATCAGGCAATTCATAACAGGGCAACTCACGCCTGGCCAACCCACACGTAGCCAGCCCATACCGGGTCAGTCCACATCGGGTCAGGTGAGCTGCTTGTCGTAGGCCAGATCCCTCTTGGTCGGCACGTAACCCATCCGGCTGTAAAGGCCCAGGGCCCCGCTCGGATTTTCGGTATCTACGCCCAGCCCCGCGTTCGCCATGCCGCCGGCTTTGAAACGGCGCATGGCCTCAGCCAGCAGGGCCGGAGCGAATTTCCGGCCGCGCCAGGCCCGGCGGACGCCGAGCAGGTCCGTGAATCCTTCGTCATGCCCGGCTTGCAGGCGGTAGTCCGGATCGAAACTCGCCAACTGGTACGCAACAGTTTCCCCGGTAGCAGGCTCGATGATGGACATGCTCCATTCAGGCTTGAGCTGCGGGTGGCTCACCAGAAACTTCCATTTCTGCTCGTCCTTTGGCTCGCTGCCCCAGTGGTCGGCAAAGGCCTCATTGTGGGCAGATCGTATCGCTTCGCTCTGGTCCGGATTGAGAGTGGCGAAGACATAGCCATCCGGCAGCGGCAGATCCGGTATCGGATCAGCAAGCGAGCGGGTCATCTCCGTGAAATAGCGGACAATCTTCGCGCCAGCGGCCCCCATCAGTGCGTTGTGCGCATGGTCCCGCTCCTCCGTATACGTGCGCAGGACACCGCCGCTTATGCCGGCGTCCAGGAACCGACGGCGCTGGCATTCTTCCTGCCAGCGGTAGACCGCACGCCCGATCCCGCGCCGGCGCCACTGCGGATCTACCCCGCCCCAGGTATGCGCCGTAGCCGAACCGGCGTTGGCCCTGACCTTGCCGACCGCGCGGGCAGTCCCGTCGGCGTCGGTCCCCATCAGGGTGGTCACCGAAGGGTCGTTCGCGGCGGATTCAAAGGCCTCTTCAAGGTCCGCGCGCGTTTCGACCCACACCGGTTTATCCACTTCGGCCATACGCCGGATCAAGGCATGCCAGTTGTCGATGTCGGCGGGTGTCATAGGCCGCCAGTCCAAGCGTGCGTCAAGGTAGTCAGGAAGCGCCGGGCTGCTCATGCCTTTAGGCTAAGGCAGGCAGCTGCGCCGGGGAACCCAGTTCCAGCCGCAGCTCGCATGATTCCGCCTCGGAGGGCCGGTGCGTGACCATGACTACCGCCTTGCCCGCAAGCGCACGGCGGAGGTCGGCCAGCAGCGCCTGGGCAGATTCGCGGTCCAGATGCGCCGTCGGCTCGTCCAGCAGCAGCACCTCCGCGTGGGTCAGCAGCGCACGGGCCACCGCAACACGCTGGCGCTGGCCACCGGAAAGGAAATGTCCGTTCGGCCCAATACGGGTGTCCAGTCCCTCCGGCAGGCCTGCCACGAAACTACCAAGGCCGACGTCGTCAATCGCCTTGAGCATCTCGGCCTCCGACGGAGGATCGGCTTTACTGCGCGCCAGCATCAGATTGGCGCGCAAAGTCGAGTTGAACAAGTGCGACTCCTGCGGCGTCCAGGCAATGCCTCGCTCAGCGCCGGAGGTGGCGGACTCCACCGGCTTGCCGTTCACCAGATACCGGCCCTGCTTCGGCTCAAGGAACCCGAGCAGCACGCCCAGCAGGGTGGACTTCCCGCTGCCGGATGGTCCCGTCACTGCCAGCCACTGCCCCGGCCGCAGCTCCAGGTCCAGCCCGCTGAACACGGGACGGGACTGCCCGGGGTAGGCGTAAGCGACCTGCTCAAGGCGCAGCGAGGCGAACTTCCCCCGCGTCCGGGACGCCTCGGTGCTGCTGGAGGGCATGTCCTCGGTACCCAGTTCCGGCAGTACGCGCTCCCCCAGCCCACGCCAGGCGCCCCATTGCTGGACGGCGGTATTGACTGCCGCGTAGGGCTCGACCAGCGCCAACTGCATCAAAATAACGACGGCGGCAACTCCCGGCACCGTTCCAGCAGACTGGCTGATCATCACCACGGCGCTGACCGAACAGGCCAGGACGGTCACGCACTGGCCGAGTCCCTGAGCCCAGGCACTGCGCTGCAGCGCCGCCGTCGTGCTGGAATCCAGGTCCCGGGTCCGTTTCAACAGCGGGGCATCCGCGGCATTGGCCCGCAGATCCGCCGCGGCGCCCAGCAGCCGTGCAAAAGCGTTCAGCGACTGCCCTTTCAATCCGATCGTCGCGGCCTGCGCCGAACGGTCGGCCAGGCGGGTCAGGGTGGGCGCCACCAGAATCCCGACGACGGCGAGCAGAATCTGCCACACCAGGCCTGACGGCATCAGCAGTGCGGTGGCCACGCACGAGGCCAGGGCGGTCAAGACTCCCACCAACGGCGCGAACACCGCACGCGGGGCTATGTCGCGCAGTTCATCGACGTCGCCGACCAGCCGCTCCAGGGCTCCCCCGCCCCGGGCAAGTTTCCGCCAGCCCGCCGGGCGCTGCAGCAGCCCGTTCCACAAGCGCGTGCGCAGCCGGTCCGTACTTTCGAAGACGGCATCATGCAGGCGCAGCCGCTCGTGATAGCGGAGCACGGAACGGCCCAGGCCGAAGAAACGCACCCCGACAATGGATGTCATCAGGTACAGGATCGGCGGCTGCTCACTGGCGTAGACAATCAGCCAGCCGGAGAGGCCGCTGAGCGAGACCGCGAACAGCGTGGCGCCCAGCCCGAAGAACAGCGCGGCCACAAACTGCCTGCTCCAGGGACGGAGCATGACGAGGTTCCGCCACAGGGACGGTCGCTGGGCACGGTGGCTCTCGTTGACGGTGCCATGGTCAGCGAGAGCCGCTTCGGCTTCCGGTCCGGTTGCCGGGGCCAGGACCGGATGCATTACTCCGCCCGCCGGGCTTGTGCCGGCGCCGATCTCGATCAATTGATCCGCAAGTCTTGCGGTCGCAGGATCGTGAGCCACCAGGACTATGGTGACGCTTCCGCGCAGCCGCTTCAGGGCGTCTTCGATGGCACGGGCACTGGCTGCGTCGACGTGGGCGGTCGGCTCGTCTGCCAGCAGCAACCGCACTCCGGGCACGTTTTCTATCCGGGCCAGGGCGCGGGCCACGGCGACTCGCCGCAGTTCGCCCGGGCTCAGGTCACCGGTGGCAGCGTCGATCAAACCGGCCCCGTTGACCTGTGCCAGCGCACGCTCGGCAGCCCGTCGCCCCGCCGGAGAAGCCGGCAGGCCGGCATACAGGGCGATCTCGTCCGCCACCATCAGCTCCGCCGGCACCGGATGCTGCGGAATCCATGCAATCTGGTCCCTGCCGACTCCCGCCACGGAGCCGTCAACCGCGGCGCCCGCCCCGTCCCGCCGCACGCCGGCGAGCACTTCCAGGACAGAGGTTTTACCGCAGCCACTGGGGCCGGCCAGGGCCGCGATTCCGCCGGCAGCCACGGTGAAGTCCAGCCCATCAACCACCGCCTCCGCACGCCCCGGGTACCGGATATTCAAGTTCGACACGGCAATGTTCCCCGAGCCCGTTTGCGCATTGGCGGACACCAGCGGCCGGCCTGCGGGCGAGTCGAGCACCGCGTTGCTGCGTTTGAGTGCTTCAAGTCCGTCCTCGCTGGAATGGTGCGCGCTGCCCAGATCGCGCAGCGGCTGGTAGCACTCGGGAGCCAGAATCAGGGCGAGCAAACCGGCTTCAAGCGGCATCTCGCCGTGCACCAACCGCACGCCGATGAACACGGCGACCACGGCCACCGAAATAGTGGCAATCAGTTCCAGCGCCAGCGAAGACAGGAACGCGACGCGCAGGGTGGCCAGGGTGCGGCTGCGGTACTCGGTGGCAACGTCGCTCAGCGCGCGCGTCTGCGCAGCGGCACGGCCGAGCCCCACGAGCACCGGCAGCCCGCGGGCCAGTTCCAGCAGGTGGTCCGAGAGCCGGTCCAGCGCCGCGGCGGCTTCCTGGGCCTTGTCCTCGGTGTGCTGGCCGATCAGAATCATGAAGACCGGCACCAGCGGGATGGTCAGCACCACAACCAGCGCACTGACCCAGTCCGCACCAAGAATGCGCAGACCAACCAGCAAAGGCACGACGGCGCAGGTCACCAAGGCGGGAAGGTACTTGCTGTAGTAGTTATCCAGCGAATCCAGGCCGCGCGTCACCAGGACGGTCAGGGCGCCGCTCCCGGCAATGGCGCTGGCCCCGCCGTCGTCGATGATCCGCCGGGTCAGGTCCGCGCGCAACTCCTGCTTGACGCCGGCAGCGGCGCGTTGGGCCACTGTTTCCTGAGCCCAGACGGCCAGCGAACGCAGCACGGCGCCGGCCGCTCCCAGCACCATAACGTGCTGCCAGTCGAGGTCGCCGGCCGCCAGCCCGGCAATTCCGCTGGCAACGGCCTCGGCCAGCAAAATGAGACCGAGCGCCTTGCATGCGGCCAGCAGGCCCAGCAGATAGAGCGCCCGCCTGCTCGTGGCACTGACTGGAAGCAGCGGCTTCACTGCGGGACGACGGCGTGGGCCGCCGGGATCGAGGAAGCACTGACACGTTTGCGGAAGACCCAGTAGGTGTAGCCCTGATACACGAGTACCGCGGGAATCCCGAAGGCGGCAATAACGCTCATTACGCCCAACGTGTAATCCGACGACGACGCAGAGGTGACTGTCAGGTTGTAGGCGGAGTCGATGGTGGACGGCAGCACATTCGGGAACACCGCAGTGAAAATGGTCGCGGTACCCGCCAGCAGGAAGACACCCAGGCCCCCGAAACTCCACCCGTCCCGTTCCCGCCGAGCCATCATCCACGCGAACACGGCACCGAGGACTGCCACCAGCAAGGTCACATAGGTGACGGATTTGCCGCCGGCCACAACTACCGCAATGGCCCACAACGCCAGCGGCAGCAGGGCGACAGGCAGCCAGCGAAGCAATAGCTTGCGTGCGCGCACCCTGATGTCGCCGTCGGTCTTGAGCGCCAGGAACGCAGCCGCGTGCACAAGGCAGAAGAAGACGACGGCCAGACCGCCGAGGACCGCATAGCCGTTAAACCAGGCAAAGGGGCCACCCACCCGGTCCCCGTTTTCGTTCAGCGGCAAACCTGTGGTGGTCAGCGCCAGCATGGCTCCGACACCGAAGGCGGCCACGAAGGAGCCAAGGACTATAGCCCAGTCCCATACGCTGCGCCAGCGGTCGGAGTCCATCTTGCCCCGGTACTCGAACGCAACCGCGCGGAAGATCAAGGCGAGCAGCACAATTACCAGCGGCAGGTACAGGGCCGAGAACAGTGAAGCGTACCAGTCCGGGAAGGCGGCGAAGGTAGCGGCACCGGCAGTAACCAGCCAGACCTCGTTCCCGTCCCAGACCGGTCCCACGGTGTTCAGCAGCACCCGGCGCTCGGTGTTGTTGCGGGCGAAACCGCGCATAAGCATGCCGACGCCCAGATCGAAGCCCTCGAGAAACAGGTAGCCGGTCCAGAAGAAGGCGATGATGATGAACCAAAGAGTGGGCAGGGTTTCCATTCAGATCTCCAGACTGTCCGGATCGAATACGGCCGGGCGGTTGTCCTCAGTAAGCAAAGGCGAGCACATCGTCGTCGTCCTTCCGCTTGCCGCGGCCCTCGTCGCCGTCGTCATCTTTGTCCTCGTGCAGCAGCTCGGGCATGGCGGACGGCACCCCGCCGCGGCAGTAGGCGAAAAGCAGCTTCACTTCCACCACCAGCAGCACGCCGTACACCAGGGCGAAGGCCGAGAGCGAGAAGACGAGCTCGGCCAGTGACACGCCCGGCGAGACCGCCGCGGCCGTGAACATGAAGACGTTGTCGATGCCGTCGGGATCAGGGTTCGGCGCGACGACGAAAGGCTGGCGGCCCATTTCCGTGAAGATCCAGCCGGCCGAGTTGGCACCGAACGGGGCCAGGATCCCGAACACGGCCAGACGCATCAGCCACTTGGATTCCGGCACGGTGCCTCGGCGGACAATCCACAGCGCAACCATCGCAGCGCCAGCGGCCAGCATGCCGAAGGTAATCATCATCCGGAAACCCCAGTAGGTAACCTCCATGACCGGGACATAGTCGATTTCGGCTCCGGCACGCTCGCCGTAGATCGGGTTGTCCGGCAAATGCGTCCCGAATTTCTCCTTGTACTCGGGCAGCAGCGAATTGATCCCGCGGATTTCGGTAGTGAAATCACCGTTGGCCAGGAAGGACAGCAGCCCGGGCAGCTCAACGACGGCAACCAGGTCATCACAACTGTTGGAGCCCAGGTCACCCACGGACAAAATCGAAAAGCCTGTCCCGTCGTGGCACGCCGCCTCGGCCGCAGCCATCTTCATCGGCTGCTGCTCGAACATGAGCTTGGACTGCAGGTCGCCGGTCAGGGCAACCCCGCCGAACGAAACCATGGCGACGACGGCGCCGATCCGGAGGGAGCGCAGCCAGACTTTGTGGTCCGCGGCGTCGCGGCCGATAGCAGGCCTGGAGCCCACGATGACCTTGCCATCGGCGCCCACGGTATCGATCCCGTCGCGGCGACGCTTCCATAGGTGGTACCAGCTGATGCCGAGCAGAAAGCCGCCGGCCACGGAGAACGCTCCGAAAAGGGTGTGCGGGTAGGCAACCAGCAGCGTGTTGTTGGTGAGGACGGCCCAGATGTCGACCATGACCGGGCGGCCATCGATCATTTCGACGCCGACTGGGTGCTGCATCCAGGAGTTGGCCGCGAGGATGAAGTAGGCCGAGCCCATGGTGGCAAGCGATGCAGCCCAGATGCTCAGCAGGTGGATGGACTTGGGCAGCCGGCCCCAGCCGAAGATCCACAGGCCGAGGAAGATGGACTCGACGAAGAAGGCCAGCAGCGATTCCAGCGCCAGCGGCGCGCCGAAAACATCTCCGACGAAGCGGCTGTACTCACTCCACGCCATGCCGAACTGGAATTCCTGCACCAGGCCGGTGGCCACACCCATAATGAAGTTGATCAGGAAAAGTTTGCCCCAGAACTTGGTCATCCGCAGGTACTGGTCCTTGCCGGTCCGGTACCAGGCCGTCTGCATGACGGCGACCACCAGGCCGAGACCGATAGTCAACGGCACCATCAGGAAGTGGTAGACGGTGGTGATGCCGAATTGCCAGCGGGCGATTTCCAGGGCTTCCACGATAAATACCCCTTCGGGACGAGCCGGCACAGGCTATGGCGTCGGCGGGAAACATTTCTACAGGCCGTAGAAGTAGATCTTTCTACGTAGTGTAGAACAATTTCTCTAAACGCGGTAAATTAGAGAGTGAGACCACATCCCGGCAGCCTGAGCCGCCGGGGCGAGCAGCTAGTTTGGCAGGACGAAGGAAATACATGGCAACTCTTGGGGAGCTGGAACGCGCGGTTATGGACCTGCTGTGGCAGGCCGACTCGGAAGATCCAGCGGAGATCGCTTTTACCGCAAACGCCCTGCGTGACCGTCTGGCACGGAAAACGGATTCAAGCCCGGATGGCAAGGAACTGGCAGTAACGACTGTGCTCACGGTGTTGTCCCGCCTGGAGAAGAAGGGCCTGGTGCAACGCGAACGGGACATCCGTCCGCACCGCTACCGGGCAGTGACCAGCCGTGAGGAACACACGGTGGAGTTAATGAACGAAGTGCTTGGATCGGCGCCGGACCGCGAGGCCGTGCTCGCCAAATTCATCGGCAGCGTTTCCGAACAGGAAGCCGAAACCCTCCGTAAGCTGCTGACTGCGTAGCCCTTAGTGTTTTGGGCCTCGTACCTCTTGGCCGCCATGGCGGTCATTTTGGCGTGGCCGGTGCCGGTTTTGCTCGCGCGGGCAAAGTGGACAGCACGGGCACCGGTTACGGCCTTGGTACTGTGGCAAGCCATCGCGTTGGCTGGCGGGCTATCCATGATCGGCGCCATGCTGACCTGGGGTCTGGAACCCCTGGGCGAGAACCTCCTCGCGGGGCTCCAAGGTCTGGCAGATTTGCTAGTCAGTTACACGCCGGCACCAGGCCTGGACCTGATTCATGTGTTCGCGCTCAGTGCCGCCCTGCTGCTGGGCGTACATCTGGTCTTTACCCTGCTGCTGACGTACTACCGGATCCGCAAGCAACGCAACAAGCACCGTGACCTGCTGAACCTGCTCAGTTCTCCGGTCAAAAACTCTCCCAAGACCCTGGTGATCAGCCATCCCGCACCCGTGGCGTATTGCCTCCCCGGCGGAGGTGGCTCCGTAACAGTGCTCTCGGAAGGCCTGCTGGAGCTGCTCCGGCCCGAAGAGCTCGAGGCGGTTCTGAACCATGAGCGCGCCCATCTGAATCAGCGCCACGACCTGCTGCTGTGGGCCTTTGCTGCCTGGCGCTCCGCGCTTCCCTGGCTGCCGACATCGCAGCTCGCGCAGCGTGCCGTGAACGAACTGATCGAGATGCTCGCGGATGACGGGGCACTCAGAACCGCGAACAGGGAAACCTTGATCCGTGCCGTTGCCGTGGTGGCTAGCGGCGAACGGCCATCCGGCGTCGGCGCGCCCGCCAAAGAGTTGCTGACCCCGGAAGAGTCTGAGGCCCTGAGCACTGCCCACCGGCTGCACCGGCTACTGTCGCCGTCGCCGCCTCTGGGCAAGCCAGCGCAGGCACTGGTGCTGGCCTGCTCGGCCTTGCTTCTGGCTGTGCCGACCGTCCTGCTCCTGGCCCCCGGGCTGGCCGGGTAGTAACAGAACGGCGGCTCCGCTCCCCGTTGCCTGCAAGTGGCTTCCCTGCACTGCAGGCATGGCCTTCGCTAGGCGTCGATCCGCTCGCGGTCCAGCATGGCTGCACCGGCAACGATGAACTCCTTGCGCGGCGCCACGTCCGAACCCATCAGCAGGTCAAAAGCCCGCTCGGCAGCTTCGGCATGCTCGATGCCGACACGCCGCAGCGTCCGGTGCCGCGGGTCCATGGTCGTCTCGGCCAGCTGGTCGGCGTCCATTTCGCCCAGGCCCTTGTACCGCTGGATCGGCTCCTTGTAGTTCCGGCCGCTCTTTTCCAGTTCCGCCAGCAGCCGCAGCAGTTCATTCTCCGAGTAGGTATAGATGAGCTCGTTAGCTTTTGACCCGTGATTGATCACTTCCACCCGGTGCAACGGTGGTACCGCGGCGTACACCCGGCCGGCTTCCACCAACGGGCGCATGTAGCGGAAGAAAAGCGTGAGCAACAGCGTACGGATATGCGCACCGTCGACGTCGGCGTCGGTCATTAGAATGACCTTGCCGTAACGGGCGGCGTCGAGCTGGAAACTCCGGCCCGAACCGGCGCCCACCACCTGAATCAACGCGGCGCACTCGGCGTTGGCTAGCATATCTCCGACCGAGGCCTTCTGGACGTTAAGGATCTTGCCGCGGATCGGCAGCAGCGCCTGATGGTCCGAGGAACGGGCCAGCCGCGCCGTCCCCAGTGCGCTGTCACCTTCGACAATGAACAGCTCGGAACGCGCCACGTCATCCGTACGGCAATCCAGCAGCTTCGCCGGCATCGAAGACGTTTCCAAGGCGTTCTTGCGCCGCTGCGTTTCCTTGTGCACGCGCGCGGAGATCCGCGACTTCATCTCGCTGACAACCTTTTCCAGCAGCAGCGCAGACTGGGCCTTGTCTCCCCTGGCCGTGGAGGTGAGCTTCGCCTGGATTTCCTTTTCCACCACGCGCGAGACGATATTGCGGACGGCGGAGGTACCCAGGATTTCCTTGGTCTGCCCCTCAAACTGCGGTTCGGCCAGCCGCACGGTCAGCACGGCAGTCAGGCCTGCGAAGACGTCATCCTTTTCGATCTTGTCGTTGCCGGCCTTGAGTTTGCGCGAATTGGCTTCAATGACCTTACGGAAGGTTTTCAGCAGGGCCTGTTCGAAACCGGCCTGGTGTGTGCCGCCCTTCGGTGTGGCGATGATGTTGACGAAGCTGCGGACGCTTGTGTCATAGCCAATCCCCCAACGAAGAGCGATGTCTACCTCGCAGTCGCGTTCAACTTCCGCCATCCGGCTGTGGCCCTTTTCGTCCAGCACCGGCACGTTTTCCTTGAATTTGCCGGAGCCGTGGACACGCCAGATATCGGTGACCGGGCTGTCGTTGGAGAGATACTCGACGAACTCGGCGATCCCGCCGTCATGTTGGAAGACCTCTTCAATCGGCCCGTTTTCTCCGGGCGTACCGGGCAGCTGGCGTTCGTCGCGCAGAGTGACCCGGAGCCCGGGCACTAAGAAGGACGTCTGCCGCACGCGGGCCTGTAGTTCCTCATAGGAGAATTTGGCATCGGCGGTAAATATCTGGCGGTCGGCCCAGTAGCGGATCCGTGTACCGGTGACGCCCCGCTTAGCTTTGCCCACCACTTCGAGCGTGGAGCTCTGCAGGAAAGGCTCGAACTTCGAATCGGGGCTGGGGTGCTTGCCCGTGTCCGCGAAATGTCCGGGCTCGCCCCGGCGGAAGGACATCTGGTACGTCTTGCCGCCGCGGTCCACCTGGACATCCAAACGGGACGAGAGGGCGTTGACCACGCTGGCGCCGACGCCATGCAGACCGCCGGATGCGGTGTAAGAACCTCCGCCGAATTTTCCGCCGGCGTGCAATTTGGTGAAAACGACTTCGACGCCGGTCAAGCCGGTCCGCGGTTCAACGTCAACGGGAACGCCGCGGCCGTCATCGTGGATTTCCACCGACCCGTCCGGATGCAGGATGACAGTGATGCTCTGGCCGAATCCGGCCAAGGCCTCATCCACTGAGTTGTCGATAATTTCCCAGAGGCAGTGCATGAGTCCACGCGAATCAGTGGACCCGATGTACATGCCTGGGCGCTTGCGGACCGCTTCCAGTCCCTCGAGGACGGAAAGATGGCGGGCTGTGTAATCGGAACTCGGTGGCGCCACTGAACTAGGAACTCCTTGGCCATACGAAAAGTGAACTCAAACATCCCGGGGCTCCCCGGGCGGCCGCTTGCAAAATACAGGACCGATACTAGGCTAGTCCCCTTTGGCAGCACGGATGTGCACCTCTTCGGCAAGCGCGTCGGGGATCACAGCAGATCCTCCCCGTTACGTACATGTGATACGCGGTCAGCGAAAGTGATCCAAAGGTGCGAAGAAAACACCCGAAGCAGTGGTTGTATGGACATACACATTTGTAAGGAGGTCGTCATGACAACAGCAGTAGCTACCCGAGAACTGACCGCAATGGACCGTTGTGATCGCTGCGGGGCCCAGGCCTACGTCCGAGTTGTGTTGGAGTCCTCCGGGGGAGAATTGCTTTTCTGCGGACACCACGCCCGCCAGCACGAACCGCAGTTGCGTTCGAAGGCTGCCGAATGGCAGGACGAAACCGGCCGGCTCCGCGAGACGCCTGCCATGGCTGCGGAATAGACTTCAGGATTTCCTCTGTCGCACAGCCGATAACTGCATAAATAACAATGGCGCCGTCCCTTTCGGGGGACGGCGCCATTGTTATTGGCCGTGGAGATTAGTCCAGGTAGTCGCGCAGCACCTGGGAACGCGACGGGTGGCGCAGCTTGGACATCGTCTTGGATTCGATTTGGCGGATGCGTTCCCGCGTCACGCCATAGACCTTCCCGATTTCGTCTAAAGTCTTAGGCTGGCCATCGGTCAGGCCGAAGCGCATGGCAAC
This sequence comes from Arthrobacter crystallopoietes, assembly GCF_002849715.1. Classification (NCBI taxonomy): domain Bacteria; kingdom Bacillati; phylum Actinomycetota; class Actinomycetes; order Micrococcales; family Micrococcaceae; genus Crystallibacter; species Crystallibacter crystallopoietes. Next base: position 3,786,049 of record NZ_CP018863.1, on the reverse strand, counting down.
GACGCCGGCCTCCCGCTCGGACAAGGTGTCCAGGACGGAGTGCAACTGCTCCTGCAGCAGGGTGAAGCTGACTGCGTCCGCCGGGACAACCGCCTCGGAGTCCTCAATCAGGTCACCGAACTCGGAGTCGCCATCCTCGCCCAGCGGGGTGTGAAGGGAAATCGGCTCGCGGCCGTACTTCTGGACCTCGACAACCTTTTCGGGCGTCATGTCCAGCTCAAGTGCCAGTTCCTCCGGCGTAGGTTCGCGGCCCAAGTCCTGCAACATCTGCCGCTGCACACGGGCAAGCTTGTTGATGACCTCGACCATGTGCACGGGAATACGGATGGTACGGGCCTGGTCGGCCATGGCACGGGTAATGGCCTGGCGGATCCACCAAGTGGCGTAGGTCGAGAACTTGAAGCCCTTGGTGTAGTCGAACTTCTCCACAGCACGGATCAGGCCCAGGTTGCCTTCCTGGATCAGGTCCAGGAAAAGCATGCCGCGGCCGGTATAACGCTTGGCCAACGAAACGACCAGACGAAGGTTTGCCTCGAGCAGGTGGTTCTTCGCACGCTTGCCGTCGTGGACAATCTGCTCCAGATCACGGCGAAGGCGCGTTTCCATGCTGCCGTCGTCCTTGGCCAGCTTCTCTTCGGCGAAAAGCCCGGCCTCGATGCGCAGCGCGAGATCGACTTCCTGCTCTGCGTTCAGCAGGGCAACCTTACCGATCTGCTTCAGATAATCCTTGACCGGATCCGCAGTGGCTCCGGCCGAAACTACCTGCTGGGCGGGAGCATCATCATCGTCGGCGTCGGAGTAGACGAAGCCGCCTTCTTTGCCGGCAGGCTTTGCGGTTTCGTCAGCTTCGTCCGCTTCGTCGATAACGTCCGGCTCGGCGTCCTCATCCTCGACGTCAACGTCAGTCTGGTCCTCAGCGGCTTTTGTGGTCTTCTTGGCTGCGGGGCCCTTCTTGGCTGCGGCTGCACCTGGCTTGCGACCGCGGCGCTTGGGCGCGGCGGGAGAGGCAGAAGTCGTCGTGGCGGTAGCAGTCTCCTCCACGGGAACTGCAGCAGTCTTCTTCTCAGGTGACACAGAGAACCTTTCATACGGGCGGTCTGTGATGATACCTGTGGGTAACACCACTATGACCCTGTCAAGTCCGTGTTTGATTTCAAGCAAAAGCCACAGATGCAGGGTCTGCGATACATAACCTGCTCTGCGCCGCGGGTATTCCCATACTGGTCATACCCACTTGCAACACGAACCCGACCGGGTCTCGGTTCCCATTGTCTCACGTTTTCACCCCGCTGGTGAACGGACAAATGCCTTCCTCGCCTGTGTTGCCGCGACTGTATGGAGAGGGCGGGCGGCAAGGCTCAGCTGGCTTTCCCTGAGGTCAGCGATGCCGGTCAGGCAGCTCGTTCCGCTGACCGGACCACGATGAGTCGCGGTCCGTAGCCCAAACAGGCAGGGTGCCAGTCGCGACGAAGTCATTGAGCAGCCGGGCAAGGCCGTAGTCCGGAAACTCCTGCAGAACCATTTCCAGCGCTTCGTGCGCCATGGATCCGCGGCCGCGGGCCCATTCAATCCACGCCAGCAGAGTTCCGGCTGCTGCCTTGGACGGACCCTCCGACCCGCCATAAAGGGCGACGAGAAGATCCGCTGCCCTGTCCACCCTGGCCCAGTGCGGGGCCTGCGGGGAGTCCCCGAGCAGCACGGCATCGAAGATGCGCCGGTACGCATCCAAAGTCATACCCGGTTTCCACGTCGCGCAGGGAAACGGGCCCGCCGGAGGGACATCGATGCCGGTCGGCTCGGTACCGGTCAACACTCCGCTGCTCACTGCGCCTCCGTAGGCAGCGTCCAGTCCACGGCAGATCAGCACGATCACGGCGTCGCGGACATGAAACGAAGTCAGGCTCGCGAGCAGAAAAGGGATCCGCTCCGGTCCGGGCGCAGAGCGGATGGCTGTGTCCCAGCAGAGCAAGGTCCGCCGGAACACCTCAGGTGCATGCCACCGCCCCTCAAACATCCGGAGGATCTCGCTGCTCTCACTGAACATTGAAGCTGCAGACTTCGCGACAGCGGTTTCCGAGCGGCGGAGCGCGACGGCCTGGCTCACGGACGGGGCGACGCTGCTCCCCCGGAAAATCATCTCAGAGTTGATGGTGCTTTCGGCGATACGCTCCACCGGATGCCCACCGGCCGGGCAGTAACCCGGCCCCTTGCAGTGGAGGCAGCGGAAATATTCCGGACCCACAACCCACCCGTCCCGGACGGGCATGCCGGCACCATCGAGTGAAGTCAGGAGCAAGTCCAAAAGGGTCTCATACGGGGGAAACTGCACGCACCTTTCCAAGGCATCGGTGTACAACACCAGCAGCGAGCTGTCCGCCCGGCTGTCCTTGCGGAGGTAAGCGGTGGCAGCATCGGCGAAACGCGCCAGTTCTTCCTCGCCGCCGTCCTTCGGCAGGTCCACGCGAAGGGTAGCCCCTAGCCGTTTACCGTTTAGGGACAGCAGCACCAGGCTTTGCCGGGGCTGGAACTCCAGAGCGTGGGGTACGTAGCCAAGGATGTCTTCTGGCCGGGACACATGGATTGTTTGTTTGTTCATTCCCCCAATCTGGCCGAGCCTGATGCCGTCGGACAGAGACCCACGGCGCGATGTGGAGCAACTGGCACCGAGCCCCGTTTGTGGAGGAAGGGCCGTGCGGTTCGGATGCGTCGCCCAGGAGCCGTTGGACCACCTCCGGCGGCGTGTGTCCGTGCTTTAGTGCCGGCCGGCGCTGGCATCGCGGCGGCGGTCCCTGCGTTGTTTGCGCAACCGGCGCTGCCGGGCCAATGCCACCCTTAGCGGCGGCACATTCTGGCCCTGCGCAGCCATATTGGCCCTGACCCTCCTGCGGATGAACAGGATGGCAGCCGTGCCGCCGCCCAGGAACAGGAACTGGACGCTCAAGGCGATACGGAACGAGTCCAGGGAGTAGAGCTCCCCCTGTGAGTATCCGCTGGCATAAAGAGCATCCAGCGCCACTCCGACGCAGAACATCACGAGCAGCGCGGAGACAAAACCACCGACGTTAACGATTCCGGTTGCTGTGCCGGCCCGGCTGACCGGGTTGAACGTCCGGGCGAAGTCGAACGCAATCATTGAACCCGGGCCGCCGACCGCCAGGACGAGAACCAGCACCACCAGCAGCCAGAAAGGTGCCCTCCCGGGATACAGCAACACGGCTAGCCAGACGGCTGCCGTCGCGGCAATGATCAGCAATACGAGCGAGGAACGGCGGAGCGGATGGCGGGCAACCCACCGTCCGAAAAACGGCCCGCTGCACAGTGCCACCGCCACGAAAACAGTCATCAGTGCCGAAGCCGCAGCCGGTTCCAGTCCTTGACCGGATACCAGGAAGGGAAATCCCCAAGTCAGAATAAAGACGTTTCCGGCGAACTGCACTGTGAAATGCGACCAAAGCCCCAGCTGAGTTCCCGGTTGTTTCCACGCCTGCGCCAGAGAGACACCGGTCTGCCGAAGCGTGGGCGGCAGGTCCTGCTCCACCCCGGAGGGGAAATTGCGGATGACACTCGCCGCGAGGATGACGGACAGAACCGAGAGAGCGGCCACAGAGAGGAAGGCTGTCTGCCAGCCCTGCAGATTCAGCAAGGCTACGAACGGAATAACGCTGAGCAGCTGCCCCAACTGCCCGAACTGCCCGGTGAGCTGGGTCAGCAAAGGGATACGTTTTCCGCTGAACCAGATCGGCAGCAGCCGCAGCACCGAGACAAAGGTCATCGCGTCGCCTGCGCCCACGAGCAGACGGCCAGCCAGCCCTTCCGGAATGGAGGAGGCAAATGCGAGCTGGACCTGGCCGGCACACATCAGAACTGCACCTCCGGTAATCATGAACCGGGGTCCAAACCTGTCCACCATGAGACCCACGGGAATCTGCAGGCCCGCGTAGACCAGGAGCTGGACCACGGTAAAGGTGGACAGCGCCGCGGCGGTGGCATCAAAGCGTTCGGTGGCGTGCAAGCCGGCGACACCGAAGGAGGTGCGCTGGGTGATGGCGACGAGGTAGGCGAAGACGCCTGTTCCCCATATCCACCAGGCGCGCCGCGTATCCATGCCTCTTATTATTGGCGTCTCCCGGGCAGAAGACTAATTACCGGACGTGCCTCAGTCGGTGGAGTCGGCGCCCGGTTCAGGGCCGCGGTGGGTATCCGGAAGGCCGGCGAGGAAGGCTTCCACTTCGGCACCGAGCTCTTCCGCGTCCGGAAGCTCGTCATTATCCTTGGTCAGCAGAGAGCGACGCGTCTCGTTTTCGGCGTACTTGTCGTAGCGCTTTTCAAGTTTGCTAACCACATGCTGGACTTCGACAGATTCATCAACCTGCCGCGCTATTTGGGCCTCCACATCACGGCCCGTCTCGCGCAACCGGTCGGTGGGCAGGACCAGGGAAGCAGCTGCGCCCAGATACTCCATCGCCGTCACGGCAGCCTGCGGGTACTCCGCCTCGGCCAGGTAGTGCGGGACGTGGACGGAGTAACCCGTGACATCATGTCCGGCTTCGATCAACCGCACCTCCAGCAGGGGGCCGATGGCTGCCTGCAACTGGGCGGTTGGTTTCCAGGCCGTAATACCGTCAATGAGCTCCGGCCGGTTTCCATGGACCGTCACGCCGAGCGGACGGGTGTGGGGCACCGGCATCGGAAGCGCCTGCACCCACGTCACCAGCCGCACCTCAAGCCTTTCCACCAGGGAAATCACTGCCCGGGTAAAGCGTTCCCACTGCAAATCCGGCTCAGCGCCAGTCAGGAGAAGGAACGGCTGGCCCATCCCGTCGTGCAACCGGTATAGCTCAATCTTCGGGCGCTCGTAGTCCGTGAAGTGGTCGCCTACAAAAGAAATCTGCGGCCGCTGGCTGCGGTAGTCGATGAGCTGGTCCGCATCGAAGGATGCAATGAGTTCGGAATCCAACTGCTCCAGCAGTTCTTCCGCGAGTTGGGAAACGACATGGCCGGCTTCGGCAATTCCGGTAAACCCCATGACTAGGTTGAGACCACGCAATTCCGGCGAACCAATCAGTTCGGCATTTGTGCTGAACAGTGAATTAGCATCGAGCATCCTGTCCTCCGTTCTGATGGTCGGCTTGGGCGCACACTGGCGCAACTATCTTTTGTATCAGCGCACCCGCTGGCGAAATAATTCCGGCGGCTCTGCCGAAGCGGCTGGAACCGGAGCCGCCCGCATCGGAATATGCGCCGTTCCGTCAGGTTCCGGCGCATCAAAGCCCCTACGGACTACTGTAGACACAACGCTACGAATGGACGCATCGGCCGGGCCATCCCGGTGGACTCCTACTCAAGACAAGTGAGGTCAGCACTTCGTGATCAGAACCACCGAGCCCAGGATCAATGCCACGGCCAAGGACGTCCGGAAGATCCAGTGCGACGCACTGGTGGTGGGGGTGGCCCAAGACACGTCCGGGCCAGTCCTGGTGGGCAGCCCGCTCCGCGGCAAAGCTGCCCAGGTGCTAAACGACTCGCTGGCGGTACTGGGCATCACCGGTGCCACCGATGAAGTCCGCAGGCTGCCTGGCCTGCCCGAACTCAATGCCGAGGTCCTGGTCCTGACCGGTCTGGGGAAGATTGAGCAGGGTGTCCCCCTGTCCGAGGAAACTCTCCGCCGGGCCGCAGGATCGGCCGTGCGCCAGTTGGGTGGCATCTCCAGTGTTGCCTTGGCTCTGCCCGCCGAGACACCGGCCGCCGCGGCTGCCGTGGCCGAAGGCGCGGCGCTGGGCGCGTACTCATACAACGAACACCGCAGCGGCTCCGCGTCCGGAAAGCGACCCGAACACGTAGAAATGGTCACCGTACTGACGCCGGTGGCCGGCGAAAAGAGCGTGACTGCAGCCGTCAAACGTGCGCAAATCATCGGTCGTGCGGTCAACGCCACCCGCACCCTGGTCAACCAGCCGCCGAGCCACCTCTACCCCGAAACGTTCGCCGATGCCGCCGCGGCCCTGGCGAAGGATCTGCCGGTGAAGGTGACCGTGCTGGATGAGAAAAAGCTGGAAAGCGAGGGCTTCGGCGGGCTCGTGGGCGTCGGCAAGGGCTCCGCCCGTCCGCCGCGCATGGTCAAAGTGGAGTACTCCCCCGCCCGGGCCAAGATTAAACTCGCCTTTGTCGGCAAAGGCATCACCTTCGACTCCGGCGGTCTGTCGCTCAAGCCGGCCAACGGCATGGTGACGATGAAGTGCGATATGGCGGGCGCCGCCGTCGTACTTAACGCTTTGCTGGCCATTGCCGAACTGGGCTTGCCGGTCAAGGTCACCGCCTGGCTGTGCCTGGCGGAGAATATGCCGTCGGGGCATGCCCAGCGGCCCTCGGACGTCATGACGGTGTACGGCGGCAAGACAGTCGAAATCCTCAATACCGACGCCGAAGGCCGGCTTGTGATGGCCGACGGCCTCGCTGCGGCGAGCGAGGAGGCGCCGGATGCGCTGATCGACGTTGCCACGCTGACCGGTGCACAGATGGTTGCGCTCGGCAGCCGGGTTTCCGCAGTCATGGGCGAGGACGGTGTGCGGGACGCAGTCAAGGCTGCCGCTGACCGTGCGGGCGAGCTGTTCTGGCCTATGCCCCTGCCCGAGGAACTGCGTTCCAGTCTGGAGTCGCCCGTGGCCGACCTGGCCAATATGGGCGAAAAATTCGGCGGCATGCTCACGGCGGCAATCTTCCTGCGCGAATTCGTCGGCGAGGTAAACGGGGAAAAGATACCGTGGGCGCACCTGGACATCGCAGGCCCCGCGTTCAACGAGGGCGCGGCCTACGGCTACACGCCGAAAGAAGGTACCGGCGTCGCGGTCCGGACGCTGGTAGCTTATGCGGAAGACGTGGTGGCAAGAGCCCGCTAAACGGGTCACCTTTTGACAGGCGTCACCCTGCCGTTATCCGTCAATCACACGGTGGAGTGAATCCGCGCACATTGCGGTCCGGATTCACCTTCACCGAGTAGATGATGGTAGCTGGGTGACGCTAAGGTGATCAGAAAACACCTAGAAGTTCACTTCACCCAATCAAAGTCGACGTGCGGACGCACGTCCTGACACCCCGAGGGAGCGTACACGTGGCCGATTCGGCAACTGCGCAAGAATTCGACATCCTGGTACTCGGCGGCGGCAGCGGTGGATATGCCGCCGCTTTGCGTGCCGTGCAGCTGGGTTTCACGGTAGGCCTGGTTGAAAAGGGCAAGCTGGGCGGCACCTGCCTGCACAACGGCTGCATCCCCACCAAGGCGCTGCTGCACTCCGCCGAGCTGGCCGACCACGCGCGCGATTCCGCCAAGTACGGCGTGAACGTGACCCTGGATTCGATCGACATGAACGCTGTAAAGGCCTACAAGGACGGCATCGTCGCCGGCAAGTTCAAGGGTCTGAGCGGACTGATCAAGATGAAGGGCATCACCGTCATCGAGGGTGAGGGCAAGCTCACCGGTAAAGACACCGTCGAGGTCAACGGCACCACCTACACGGGCAAGAACATCATTCTGGCCACCGGCTCCTACTCGAAGACCCTGCCCGGCCTGGAAATCGGCGGCAAGGTCATCACTTCGGACGAAGCGCTGGAAATGACGGAGCTGCCGAAGAAGGCAGTCATCCTCGGCGGCGGCGTCATCGGCGTCGAGTTCGCATCCGTCTGGAAGTCGTTCGGTGTGGACGTCACCATCGTCGAAGGCCTGCCCTCCCTGGTTCCGAACGAGGACCCCTCGATCATTAAGGTCCTGGAGCGCTCCTTCAAGAAGCGCGGCATCAAGTCCAACACCGGCGTCTTCTTCGAAAAGGTAGAACAGAACGACGACGGCGTTGTCGTCACCCTCGCCGACGGCAAGACTTTCGATGGCGACCTGCTGCTCGTGGCGGTTGGCCGCGGTGCCAGCACCTCGGGCCTGGGCTTCGAGGAAACCGGCCTGACCGTGGACCGCGGATTCGTCATCACCGATGAGCGCTGCCACACCGGCGTGGGCAACATCTACGCCGTCGGCGACATCGTTCCCGGCGTCCAGCTGGCCCACCGCGGGTTCCAGCAGGGCATCTTCGTGGCAGAGGAAATCGCCGGCAACAACCCGGCGATCGTTGAAGACATCAACATCCCGAAGGTGACCTTCTGCGAGCCCGAGATCGCCTCCGTCGGGCTCAACCAGCCGCAGGCTGAAGAGAAGTTCGGCAAGGAGAACGTCGAAACCGCCGAATACAACCTGGCCGGCAACGGCAAGAGCTCCATCCTCGGCACCAGCGGCATCATCAAGATGGTCCGCCAGAAGGATGGCCCCATCGTCGGCATGCACATGATCGGCGGCCGCATCGGCGAGCAGATCGGTGAAGCGCAGCTGATCGTGAGCTGGGAAGCCTACCCCGAGGACGTCGCTGCCCTGATCCACGCACACCCGACCCAGAACGAGGCCCTCGGCGAGGCCGCCATGGCCCTCGCCGGCCGGCCGCTTCACGGTTAGCCAGACCCCCTGCTTAGTGCACTCCGTCCTGAGGCGGGGTGCACTAAGCTCAAAACAAGATTCCCCAGCCCGACCAGAGCTGGACCGGAGAAAACAGATTTAAGGAGAACGGGGACGAAATGTCTGAAACCGTGAACTTGCCCGCCCTCGGTGAGAGTGTCACCGAAGGTACCGTTACCCGCTGGCTGAAGCAGGTCGGTGACCGGGTAGAAGTAGACGAGCCCCTGCTCGAAGTTTCCACCGACAAGGTCGATACAGAGATCCCGTCCCCGGTTGCGGGTGTTATCGAGGAAATCCTCGTCGCCGAAGACGAAACTGCCGACGTCGGCGCCGCACTGGTCCGCATCGGCGACGGTTCAGGTTCCGGCGATGCTGCCCCGGCCGAGGCCGCTCCGGCACAGGAGGCCCCGGCTCAGGAGGCACCCGCACAGGAAGCTCCCGCCGAAGAGGCTCCGAAGCAGGAGGCTCCGGCCGCCGAATCCGGCGCCAAGGGCACATCCGGCTCGGGCGAGGGCACCGAAGTTACGCTCCCTGCGCTGGGTGAAAGCGTCACTGAAGGCACCGTCACCCGTTGGCTGAAGCAGGTCGGCGAAGAGGTAGCCGTCGACGAGCCGCTGCTTGAGGTTTCCACGGATAAAGTCGATACCGAAATTCCCTCCCCCGTAGCGGGTACGCTGCAGGAAATCCGGGTGAACGAGGACGAGACCGCCGAGGTCGGCTCCGTCCTCGCCGTCATCGGCTCCGGCGCAGGCGCCCCCGCCCAGGCGGCTCCGGCAGAGGCAGAGCCCGTTGCCGCCGCACCTGCGCAGCAGCGCGAGGAACCGGTCGAACAGCCTGCCCCGGCCAAGGAAGAAGCTCCCACCAAGCAGGCAGCGCCCCCCGCTCCTGAGAAGGCACCGGCAGCCCCGGCCCAGGCCGAGACTGCAGAAGGTGCCGGCACTTCGGACGCCGGCTACGTGACTCCGCTGGTGCGCAAGCTGGCCAACCAGCACAGCATCGATCTGTCCTCCGTGCAGGGCACCGGTGTCGGCGGACGTATCCGCAAGCAGGACGTGCTCTCCGCTGCCGAGGCAGCCAAGGCTCCTGCTGCCCCGGCCGCTCCGTCGGCAGGCAAGGCCGCGGCGTCCGCTCCGGCGGCAGCCGGTGCCGGCAAGCGCGGCACGGTGGAGAAGGCCCCGCGCATCCGCCAGGTCATTGCCCGCCGCATGCGCGAGTCGCTGGATGTGTCCACGCAGCTCACGCAGGTCCACGAAGTGGACATGACCAAGGTTGCCAAGCTTCGCGCCAAGGCCAAGAACTCGTTCCAGGAGCAGAACGGCGCCAAGCTGACCTTCCTGCCGTTCATCGCCAAGGCGGTTGCGGAAGCGCTCAAGCAGCACCCCAAGCTGAACGCTTCCTACGATGAAGAGAAGCAGGAAATCACCTACCACAACGCCGAGCACCTGGCGATTGCGGTGGACACCGACAAGGGTCTGCTCGTCCCGGTCATCAGCGACGCCGGAAACCTGAACCTGGCCGGCCTTGCCGGCAAGATCGCCGATGTTGCGGACCGCACGCGGACCAACAAGATCGGCCCGGACGAGCTGTCCGGCGGTACGTTCAGCATCACCAACATCGGCAGCGTGGGTGCCCTGTTCGACACCCCGATCATCAACCAGCCGCAGGTAGGTATCCTCGGCACCGGTGCGATCGTCAAGCGCCCGGTTGTGGTCTCCGATGCGAACGGTGACGACTCGATCGCCATCCGCTCCATGATGTACCTGTCGCTGACCTACGACCACCGCCTGGTCGACGGCGCCGATGCAGGACGCTTCCTGCAGACGCTGCGCACCCGTCTGGAAGAGGGCGCGTTCGAGGCTGACCTGGGTCTCTAGCAAGGTCCGGACAACGACGGCGGCGGGTGGCGTTCCAGCGAACGTCACCCGCCGCCGTCGTCGGCTTAACGGCACAGTTCCGGCGGGTTCCTACTACAGTTCGTAGAAAAGTTGTCTCCTGAGGCTCCGTGGCGCGGCGTATTCCCTGCTCAGAGCCGATAAGCTAAGTGCCATGGAGATCCTTTACAGCATTTTTGTCTTTCTGCACGTCGTAGGTGCGGCCATGATCGTGGGCATCTGGATCGGCAACATGAAGAAGCCGACCGTCCACCCGCGCCAGTTCGACGGCGCCATGCTCCAATTGATCACCGGCGTCATCATGATGGGGCTCATCCCGGCCATGCCCGATGACTTCACCGACCCGAACTACATTAAGCTTGGCATCAAGCTCGTCATCGCCCTGGTTGTCGGTGTGCTGGCCTTCATCGGCCGCCGCAAGTACAAGGCCAACGAACCCATCTCCACCGGCCTGGCGCATGCCGTGGGTGGTTTGGCCCTGCTCAACATCGCCCTCGCAACCCTCTGGAACTGATCCGCGGAGTTTATCCGACGGCCGGCATCCCTCCGGGGTGCCGGCCGTTTGCATACCGGACGCAACGTGGTGGCAAACGATTCTGCCGCACCCTAGGATGAAGACGAAGGCACCGGCCAGTGGCCGCTGCCCGCACAGTAGGATCATCCGAATCAGTTCCGACCCAAGGAGTGCACATGGCTACAACCCGCTCGGCCCACACCGTATGGAAGGGCGACCTTTTCACCGGATCCGGCCAGACTTCCCTGGACACTTCCGGCCTCGGCACCTACGACGTGACGTGGGACGCCCGCGCGGAAAAGGCGGAAGGCAAGACCAGCCCGGAGGAACTGCTGGCCGCTGCCCACGCCACCTGCTACTCGATGCAGTTCAGCAACATGCTCAAGGAAAACGGGACCACCGCCGAGAGCATCAAGACGTCGGCCGCCGTTGACTTCGTTCCGGGCACCGGGATCACCGAGATCCGCCTGACCGTGGATGCAACCGTCCCGGGCATCAGCAACGAGGACTTCCAGCGCCTGGCCACCGGCGCCAAGGACACCTGCCCCGTATCGGGTGCACTGGCTTCGGTTCCCAGCATCACCGTCGAAGCAACGTTGGCCAGCTAGCCGGCTGCGACAGCTTCAACTGAAGGACCCCGGTGCGTAATCTGCACCGGGGTCCTTCAGTGTCTTAAAGCGGCTTTCAGCCGGCGTCCTGCGGGCGCCGCGGCAGCTTGCCGGGCCGCAGTGAACGGTACCCGGACAACGCCGGCGGCCGGTCGGTCGGCAGTTCCTTCAGCATCTCCTTGAGGATCCCCACGCCGTGCTCCAGCTGCGGGTCCTCCCCCGCGGCGTAGGCGTGCGGCGGATACGGCACCTCGATGTCCGGCTCCACGCCGTAGTTCTCCACGCTCCAGCCCACATCCTGGGTGAACCAGAAGGCATACCGCGGCTGGGTGACGCCGGTGCCGTCTGCCAGCGAGAAGCGGCCGTCGATCCCCACTACGCCGCCCCAGGTCCGAGTTCCGACCACCGGACCGATTCCCCGCAGCTTGGCGACCTGCGTAATGATGTCCCCGTCCGAACCGGCATATTCATCCGTAAGTACGACGACGGGGCCTCGCGGGGCGTGGGCCGGATACGTTCCCGGCTGCTCGCCCCGGGCAAGGTTCCAGGCGGTTACTTTGCGTCCGATCAGCTCCGCCACGAGCTGGGAGGTATGTCCGCCCCGGTTACTCCGTACATCGATAATGAGCGCGTCCCGGGTGGTCTCCACATCCAGGTCCCGGTGCAGCTGCGACCAGCCGCGGGCCACCATGTCGGGGATGTGCAGGTAGCCGAAGCCGCCGCCGGAAGCCTCCCGCACGATCCGCCGGTTTCCGGCCACCCAGTTCTGGTACCGCAAACGTTCCTCATCCGCTACCGGCACCACGGCGATCCGGCGCTGTTTGCCCGGTTCCGCCGTCTCGGGACCGTTGATGATGGTCAGTTCCACCGTCTTGCCCGCGGCTCCTACCAGCAGCGGTCCCGGACCGCTGAGCCGGTCCACCGGGATGCCGTCCACCGCGGCGATGACGTCCCCGTTCCTGACGCCGGCACCGGGTGCATTCAGCGGGGAACGTGCCAGCGGGTCCGAGGACTCCCCGGCCAGGATGTTCTGCACGCTCCACCCGGCGTCCGTACTGACGATATCCGCCCCGAGGAGCCCCTGCCTGCCCGCCCCGGGCTCGGTCACGGGCGCGGGAGTAACATAGGCGTGCGACGTGCCCAGCTCGCCGTGGAGTTCCCACAGCAGGTCCACCAGGTCATCGTGGGAGCCGAGGCGCTCCACCAGCGGACGGTACCGCTGGTAGACCCCGTCCCAGTCGAGACCGGCCATGTCCTCGGCCCAGAAGAAGTCCCGCTGCAGCCGCCAGGCTTCGTCGAAGGCCTGGCCCCACACCTTCAGCGGATCCAGCAGCAGGCGGATCCGGCTCAGATCCACCTGGACACTGTCCGGCGCGTCGTCGTCGACCTTGGCAGCCACCGGCACCGCCCGGACCTGCTGTTTGTTCAGGTACACCAGGCGTTTGCGGTCCCCGGACACGGCATAGGATTCCAGCGCCGGCACCAAAACGCTGACCTCGCGGCGCGAGATGTCGAACCGCTCCAGCCTGTTCGGCTGGTCCGGATCTTCCGCGGATGCCCGACCCTCACCGGTGACGCCCGCAGCCTCCGTGGCGAGCCAGAGCAACGCTCCGTCCACCGCTGTCAGGCTGCTGTAGCGGCCCTGCGGCACCGGAAGGGGAATGATCCGCTCGGGCAGCTGCAGCGGATCGACAACAACGAGAGGAACTCCAGCCGGGGCGTCGGGCTCCGCGCCGACCTCCGGCGCCGGCTCAGGGACGGTGCCGTGGACCGCCGGACCGAAAGGCGATGGCGTCGCGGAGTCCAGCGCCACCAGGAAGGGTTTGGTGGACTGCGGAAAACTCAGGTCGAAGCTGTGCGTGTCATACACCGGGTCGAAACTGCGTTCCGAGAGGAACGCGGCGAATTTGCCGTCCGGGCTGAAGGCCGGCCCGTGGTCCCGGAAGCGCCCGTCGGTGATGTCCAGAACGCGGTCGCCACCGGAGGCGGTGACCTCCGCCAGCCTGAGTTTGGTCCGGCTGCCCTCGGATGATACGGGCTCGGTCCACATGAGCCACCGCGAATCAGGTGAAAAAACAACCTCGTTGATCGCGCCGTGGCCCGTCGAGGCCACTTCGCGCAGCTCCCCGGATTCGGCCTCAAGCACCAGGAGCTGGCCGAATTCCGTCGCCACGGCCGCGAGCTTGCCGTCGGGGCTGGTGGAAATGGTGCTCACGCGTGTGGGAGCGGCAAAGTCGATGCGTCGGGTTCCGCTGGGCTGGCTGGCTGCCTGCTCAGGCGGCGTTCCGCCGTCGTTCGCTGTTTCATCCGTGGAAACGGACGACGACGGCGCTGCCGGCTGGGGCTTTGCCACCACAGCCGCGGCGGAGACCGGCCGGGGCAGGGCGGCGTCCGGTTCGGGCTCTGGCTTCTTGGCCTGCGCGGACGCCGCCGGCGTGACAGCCGGGAGGTCCTCGAAGACGCGGCGAAGGTAGAGCGCCTCGACGCCGTCGTGGTCTGCAGCGTAAATCACCGTGTCCGCACCGAGCGGGCGGGCCTGCCGGGCACGGACGCCGGGGGTCGCTTCGACGACGCGCGAGGGTCCGTCGCGGTGGGTGAGCCAGTGGATGGTGCCATGGCTTTCCACAACCGAGGCCGTCCCGTCCTGGTTGGGAACCGCGGCGGCCAGGTGCCGGGCAACGTCCAGCGGCCGCGGACGGCGCGAAGTCGACGCCGACCCGAGGCTGATGTCCAGCTTCTTGGGTTCATCTCCGAGCGACTCCACCAGCCACAGTTCACCCGCAGATTCATACACGATCCGCTGTCCGTCGGTGGCGGCGTGGCGGACGTAGAACTCCTCATGATCGGTATGCCGGCGCAGGCCGGACCCGTCCGGCGCGATGGAGTAGAGGTTGCCGTAGCCTTCATGGTCGCTGAGGAAGGCAATGCGGCCACCGATCCACATGGGATCGGTCAGGCTGCCGTCCAGCTCCGCCGCCAGACGCTGGAATTCGCCCGAACCGTCCCGGTCGATCCAGAGTTTGCCGGCGGTTCCGCCGCGGTAGCGCTTCCACCAGGCCGGCTCGCGGGAGAGCACGCTGCCGATCGCCACGGGACGCTCGTCACCGACGACCGGCCCGAAGGCGATCGAATCGACCGGACCGAATTTCAGCACCTTGGCGACAGAGCCGTCCAGCGGCACCGCGTGCGCCCAAGTATGGCGGGATTCTTCACGCTGGTGGGCGCTGGTGACGATAACGTCGCCGGTTGCGGTAAAGCCCTTGACCCGTGTGGAGGCGTGGCCCCAGTACGTCAGCTGCCGGAACCCGCCGCCGTCCACGGCGGCTACGACAGCCTCGGGGGCGCTGCCCTGCACCACGCTCCACGCAATTTGCCCGCCGTCGGGTGAGAAACGCGGGTTCCGGGCCGGAAGCCCCAGCGACGAGATCCGCCAGGCCCGGCCGCCCTGAAGCGGTGCCACCCACACATCGTCCTCGGCCACGAAGGTGACCAGCTCGGCGTGGACGTGCGGATAGCGGAAGTAACTCGATGAGGTCATGCTTCGATCTTAACCATCTCGGTGCGGCAGACCGGTCGGTGACTTGCCGCAGGCCGTTCCCCAACTGGTTATTCGATGATGTGATGGGCAGATGAAGATCCTCATTTCCGGCGCGTCCGGACTGATCGGCAAGGCGCTGGCCGGACATCTGGTTTCCTCCGGACACCGAGTCGGCCGGCTGGTCCGTCGCCCGCCGCGCGGTGAGGGTGAGTTCGAATGGGATCCGGCGGCCGGCCGTCTGGATCCGCGGGTTGTTGCGGGCCATGATGCCGTAGTCAATCTGTCCGGTTCACCCCTGCGGGCGCGGCCCTGGACCAGGTCATCGCGGGAGCAGTTGTATTCCTCCCGTGTTGCCAGCACCCGCACCCTCGCCGGAGCCATTAACCAACTCGAGAACCCGCCGAAGGTCTTTATCAGCCAGTCCGGTTCCGGAATCTATGGGGACCGCGGCGATGAGGTCGTTACGGAAGCATCCGCAGCCGGCAGCTCGCCCGTGATGGCCGATGTCTGCCGGCGTTGGGAAGAGGCGGCGTTGCAGGCCTCGTGTCCGACCATCGTCACCCGTACCGGCGTGGTGCTGACACCCCACGGCGGAGCCCTGCCGCGGTTGCTGCTGCCGCTCAGATTGGGCCTGGGTGGCCCGCTGGGTACCGGCCGGCAATGGTGGCCGTGGATCACGCTGGCCGATGAAGTACGCGCCCTGGCCTTCCTGCTGGAATCAGGGCTGTCCGGCCCCGTCAATGTGTGCGCGCCGGTTCCGGCCCAGGTAGACCAACTGGTCTCCGTCCTGGCGGCCGAACTGCACCGACCTTCGATGCTCCGCGTCCCGCAGCAAGTGTTGACCACGGTTCTGCCCGGCTTGGCTGAGAACATCATCCTGGCGAGCCAACGCATGGTTCCGGAGCGTCTTGAAGCCGCGGGTTTCGAGTTCGGCCAGGCAAACGTGCACGACGCCGCCCGCTGGGTCCACGAAGAGTTGGGCCGCCACAACTGAGCCCGCCCGCACACGCCGGGTCAGGTCGCGTCAGGCGCCGTCGCGGACTTCGCCAATCAGCCACCTGCCGTCCTGGCGTTCCAGCACCAGCACCAGCGGCTGCCTCTTGGCCTCCGTCACAGACAGGACGAGGCCGCCGCCGGCGTCGCGCTGTTCAAAAGGTGAAGTGCTGATGGTGGCTTCGACCACCGCCGAAGTTCCGGTATGGGACACCGTCCGGACGTCCTCCGCTTTGGCTGCGAGTCCGCTGAACCAGTGCTCCAGCGAGGCCAACGTGGAAATAACCTCAGTATCCGCTGCCATGGGAGCGGATCCGGCGACATTGACGTCGTCCAGCAGGGACACGTCCCTGCTCCGCAGTGCTTCGGTGCGCAACCAGGTCAAGGCGGCAACCGCAGCGGCCGGATCCTCCGCGGTAACTGCCCGCGTCAGATCATCGGGCAGCGGCCGCGCAGTCGGCGGTCCGGTTGGAGCGGAGGAGGCCTCGCCCGGGACCGCCGCTGCTGCGGCCTGCGCGGCCGGGTCCCCGACTGTGTCAGCCGCCTCGGACCCGACGAGCAGATTACCCGCGAAAACGGCCAGCGCAATGGCCAACGCCAATGAGGTTGTAACAACAACGACGCGGCCAAGGGCAGCTTTACCCTGCCGGGTTGCGGCGGCAGCAGCACGCCGGACCACCTGCGGCTTCCGGAGGCCGTCCGGCTTTTTTACCGCCCGCGGCGGGCGGCGCTTGGCTCCGAAGGCGGTCCGCTTCTTGCCGTCCCGGGCAATCCGCCGGGTCAGCAACTGCGGGGCCACTGACGGATGTACGGCGGCGGACAGGTCCACCGGTGCCGGGTCCGCGGTCCGGTAAACCCGGCGCGCGAACTCTTCCGCCTCTGGCCTTTGTGCGGCGCCGTCCGCCAGTGCCGCTTCCAGCAACTCCACCAACGGCAGCGGCACGTCCGGCACCATGACATTCAGCGGCGGGCGCTGGGCGGTGGCGGCCGGTACCCGTCCGGTGAGCATGAACCAGCCAAGGGCGGCCAACGCGTAGATGTCCGCCTCCGGCTCCAGCCTTTGCCCGACGTCGCCCCGCCTTGGCGAGGGCGGATGGAATCCCTGCGTCCCGCCGTCGTCGGCCCGGTGGCTGCCGACCGCCCGGCCGATACCAAAGTCCGCTAGCAGCGGTTTGCCCACCGAGGTGAAGAGGACGTTGCCGGGCGAAACGTCGCCATGCGTCCTGCCGCCCGCATGCAGAAACGCCAGCGCCTGCGCGATCGGCGTCAGTACCGTAACTGTTTCGGCCACGGACAAGGGGCCGCGGGCGGCAATGACCGAACCCACCGATCCACCCGCGGCGTATTCGAGCAGCAATCCCGAACCGGCGTCCGTCTCCACGTTGCGGAAGACCTGCACCAGATGGTCGTGCCGCAGTCCCTCGGTCAGCAGCCGTTCCCGATCCGCCTCCGGACGGGCATTGCCGGCATTGCGATTAAAGACCTTCAGCGCGTATTCACGGCCGCCGGATTCTTCCGCCACCAGCCACACGGCTGCCGAAGAACCACTGCCGAGCCAGCGTTGCACCCGGAATCCGGGAACCTGCGGCCGGGCCGGTTCATCTGCGGGGCTGCTGTCGCCGGCATGTGACGAGTGCTGAAGCATCATGCTCCAGATTTACTACAGCCGCCGTTCCACTGCAGAAGTTATCCACAGCCAGGGGCCCTTCACACAAATGGAGCCACTACGGGCTCAAGGCGTAGGCTGTCGCCATGAGCCTTGAGTTTTCCCGAATTGGGTTTGCCCCCGACTTCGTCGACTACCAGGAAGGGTGGGACCTGCAGCGTCGAATCCACAGTGATGTGGTTGCCGGCGCCGCTGAGGGCAAAATCCTCCTGCTGGAACACAGCCCGGTTTACACGGCCGGCAAGCGGACCGAAGAACATGAGAAGCCGTTCGACGGTACGCCCATCATCAATGTGGACCGCGGCGGCAAACTGACCTGGCACGGCCCGGGCCAGTTGGTCGGTTATCCGATCCTCGCCCTGCCGGACCCCACCAAGGTTGCCGACTACGTGGACATTCTGGAGCAGGTCCTGATCAACGTGCTCGCAGGCTTCGGCATCAACGGGTCCCGGATCGAAGGCCGCTCCGGTGTCTGGATCAAGGGCGACGGCGACCGGCAGGACCGCAAGATCGCCGCCATCGGCATCCGCGTCAACCACCGTGTGACCATGCATGGTTTCGCCCTGAACTGCAATAATGATCTGGCCCCGTATGCGCAGATCATTGCCTGCGGCATCACCGACGCCGGCACCACCAGCATGAGTGTGGAAGCGGGACGCAACATCTCCCCCGCCGATGTTGCCGACCGGGTCGAAGAGGAACTGAACAAGTACGAGGCAGCGCTGGTCAAACCGTCCGGCCTGCCCGAGAACACCGTCAATACAGCTGGCGCCAGCCAGCCCGAAGGAGCCCTGAAGTGACTCTCGCCCCCGAAGGACGGCGCCTGCTGCGCGTCGAAGCACGGAACGCGGCCACCCCGGTCGAGCGCAAGCCGGACTGGATCAAGGCCAAGGTCAACATCGGCCCCGAATACGTGAGCATGAAAAACCTGGTCAAGAAGGAAGGGCTGCACACGGTCTGCGAGGAAGCCGGCTGCCCGAACATCTTCGAGTGCTGGGAAGACCGCGAGGCCACCTTCCTCATCGGCGGTTCCGAATGCACCCGCCGCTGCGACTTCTGCCAGATCGACACCGGCAAGCCCTCCCCCATCGACATCCTGGAGCCCACCAAGGTGGCCCAGTCGGTCCAACAGATGAACCTGCGCTACGCCACCGTCACCGGCGTGGCCCGCGACGACCTGGCCGACGAAGGCGTCTGGCTCTACGCGGAAACCATCCGCAAGATCCACGAACTAAATCCGGGCACCGGCGTCGAAATCCTGATCCCGGACTTCTCCGGCAAGCCAGAGCACATCAGCGCCATCTGCGAAACCAAACCCGAAGTGTTCGCCCACAACGTCGAGACCGTGCCGCGCATCTTCAAGCGCATCCGCCCGGCCTTCCGCTACGAACGCTCCCTGGACGTCATCACCCAGGGCCAGCAGCACGGCATGGTCACCAAGTCCAACCTGATCCTGGGCATGGGCGAAACCCGCGAGGAAATCTCCGAGGCGCTGCGCGATCTGCACCAGGCCGGCTGCGACCTGATTACCATCACGCAGTACCTGCGGCCCACCGAACGCCACCACCCGGTGGAGCGCTGGGTCAAGCCCCAGGAATTCGTGGAACTGCAGGAAGAAGCGCTCGAGCTCGGCTTCCTGGGCGTCATGAGCGGCCCGCTGGTGCGTTCGTCCTACCGGGCCGGCCGCCTGTGGGCCACGGCGATGCGCAAGAAGGGACGGGAACTGCCCGCAGAACTCGCCCACATCGCCGAAGGCATCGAAGATTCCGGCGCCACCCGCCAGGAAGCCTCCAGCCTTATCTCCCGGTAGCGCCACCCGGCTGCAACTTTTCACCCGAGGGGGTCCGGACGCCGCAGCGCCGGGCCCTCTCGCTGTGCCCGCGCCACGGCCAAAATTCCGGCCCGCTTCACGATAGAATTGAGTCATTATGGCCAATAGCACCGATTCCGACGCAAATACCAAGCGTGGTCTCTTCTCACGCAAGCCCAAAGCCGAGAAGCCTGCCAAGGCGAAAAAAGGCCCCGGGCGCCTGAAGCAGATCGGCCAGGTCTTCCAGATGACCCGGCGCAACGATCCCAACGTAGTCTGGCTCATGCTGCTGGCCTTCCTGGGCATCGTGGCCGTTGGCCTGCTCATCGGGTTCCTGATCAACAACTGGGTCACCCTGTTGATCATCTCCATCCCGCTGGGCCTGCTGGCGGCAACCTTCATCCTCTCCCGCCGTGCCGAACGCGCCGCCTTCGCCCAGATCGAGGGCCAGCCCGGTGCTTCCGGAGCGGCCCTGAGCGTGCTGCGCCGCGGCTGGATCCTGCAGGAACAGCCGGTGGCAGTCAACCCGCGGACCCAGGATGCAGTCTTCCGTGCGATCGGCCGCCCGGGCGTCATCCTCGTCACCGAAGGACCCTCGAACCGGGTCAAGACCTTGGTGGACTCCGAGCGCCGGAAGCTGAACCGCATCCTGCCCAACGTGAAGGTCCACGTCATCGAGACCGGCCGCGGCGAGGGCCAGGTTGAACTGAGCAAGGTGGCCAAGAAGGTCCAGAAGCTCAAGAAGGAACTGACCAAGCAGGAGGTGCATGCGGTGGATAAGCGCCTGCAGGCCCTCGGCAGCAACAAGCTTCCCATCCCCAAGGGCGTCGATCCGTTCAAGGCCCGCCCGGACCGCAAGGCAATGCGCGGCCGCTGACCATACCAAGCCACTAACGACGGCGGCGCCTCACCTTCCAAGGTGAGGCGCCGCCGTCGTTAGTAAGGTTGTGAACTACATGCGGACCAGCACGGTGCCCATCGCGCGGTCGTGCAGGCCGCGCTGATCGGCGTCGAAGACTACGGCGGGAACAACCAGGCAGAGCAGCACGGTGCGGACAACGGCCGGGAGCGGTCCGGCCGCGGAACCGTCCAGCTTCCGTACCTGGATGCCAACTGCGCGGTGCCCGATGCTGTAGCCGAGGGTGCTGACCAGGAGTAGCTGCTCAATGGCGAAGATCAGCAGAATGCTCAGCTCGTTGCCTTCGAACAGCCATGCGGCGATGAGATAGCACAGGATCCAGTCGATCATCAGGGCTATGACGCGGCGGCCGAGGCGGGCGATCGAGCCCGGGCCGCGCTGGGGCAGCCCCAACCGCTGGCCGGGCCACTGCTGCTCTTTGGAGGGAGGCGGTCCTTCGAGCCAGGAACCAAGGTCTTTTCTGCTTACCACTCCTCTAGCCTACCGACCTCTGTGCAGGAGGCGGTCGTGACGGCCGCCGGAAGTGACCTGCGTAACGCCGTCTGGGTGCTGACGGTAACACCGCGCTAGGCTTAGGTGCACATCGATTAAGTAACCTGCCGGAAACAATCGCGACACCAAAGGGAAATTCCCTGCTTCTACATTAGTAACTGTTGCTGGCGCCTGTGTTGCAGCCGGCAGGTACCCCCATGAATGCGTAAGGAGCATGACCCGATGTTCAAGAATGCGGACGAGGTCCTCAAGTACATCGCCGACGAAGAAGTAAAGTTCGTCGACATCCGATTCACAGACCTGCCAGGCGTCCAGCAGCACTTCAACGTGCCGGCCAAGACCGTTGACGCGGATTTCTTTGTCAACGGCCAGCTGTTCGACGGTTCCTCCATCCGTGGTTTTCAGGGCATCGCCGAGTCCGACATGCAGCTCATCCCGGACGTCACCACCGCATTCATCGATCCCTTCCGCGTGGAGAAGACCCTCGCGCTGAACTTCTCGATCGTGAACCCGCGCACCGGCGACCCGTACCACCGCGACCCTCGCGGCGTTGCCGAGCGCGCCGAGGCCTACCTGGCGTCCACCGGCATCGCGGACACGGCTTACTTTGCCTCCGAAGCCGAATTCTTCATTTTCGACGACGTGCGCTACCAGTCCAGCCCGGAGCACTCCTTCTACAAGGTGGATTCCGTCGAGGCCTACTGGAACAGCGGCCGCAAGGAAGAGGGCGGCAACCAGGGCTACAAGACCCCGGTCAAGGGCGGCTACTTCCCTGTTTCTCCTACCGACAAGCAGGCCGACCTGCGCGACGCCATTTGTGTCGAGCTGGAGGAGGTAGGCATTGAAGTTGAGCGCTCCCACCACGAGGTCGGCGCTGCCGGCCAGGCGGAAATCAACTACAAGTTCACCACGCTGACCCACGCCGCCGATGATCTGCTGAAGTTCAAGTACATCGTCAAGAACGTCGCAGATGCCTGGGGCAAATCCGCCACCTTCATGCCGAAGCCCGTGTTCGGCGACAACGGCTCGGGCATGCACTGCCACCAGTCGCTCTGGAACGGTTCCGAGCCGCTCTTCTACGACGAGAAGGGCTACGCCGGCCTGTCCGACACCGCCCGCTGGTACATCGGCGGCCTGCTCAAGCACGCTTCGGCCGTGCTGGCCTTCACCAACCCGACGGTGAACTCCTACCGCCGCCTGGTCAAGGGCTTCGAAGCTCCGGTCAACATGGTCTACTCCCAGGGCAACCGCTCCGCCGGTATCCGCATCCCGATCACCGGGTCCAACCCGAAGGCCAAGCGCCTCGAATTCCGCGCACCGGACCCCAGCTCCAACCCTTACCTGGCCTTCGCCGCCCAGCTGATGGCAGGCCTGGACGGCATCCGGAACCGGATTGAGCCGGCCGATCCGATCGACAAGGACCTCTACGAGCTGCCTGCCGAAGAAGCCAAGGACATCCAGAAGGCTCCAGGTTCCTTGGAGGAAGCTCTGGCAGCCCTCGAAGCTGACAACGAGTTCCTGCAGGCCGGTGGCGTGTTCACCCAGGACCTGATCGACACCTGGATCGCCTACAAGCGCGAGTACGAAATTGCGCCGCTGGCCTTGCGCCCGAACCCTTACGAGTTCGAGCTCTACTACGGCTGCTAGCCAGATCCCGCGTCAGAAGCGCGGTTAGTTTGCAGAGAGTCCGCACGAGCGGCCAACACTTCGGTGACGGCGGCAAGTGCGGACTCTTCTTTGTCCGTCGGACATCATCCCAAGCCCACCCCAAGCACGGAGGGGCACACTGGTGATACAAGCCAGTTGCATCACACCGAGGAGGGCGAAATGTTGTGTGATCGATGCGGAGTCCCCGCCTACGTCCAGGTCATGCTCGATACCGGCGGCATGCTCTCCTGGTGCGCCCACCACTACCGGGAACACCAAGAAGCGCTTTTTGCCTACGCCATCAGCGTCCAAGACGAACGGCACCTGCTTGAAGCGCAGTAGTTACGCTTTGCTGGAACCGGAGTCCAGATGGGTTTCGGTGACAGCGGTAAGCAGGAAGACCGAGTCCTCGTTGGCTTCGACCGAGTGGCGTTCCTGCGGGATGATTTCGAGCTGGTTCTCATTAACGACGAGCCGGCCGCTGGCCGAGACTACGGTGACCGAGCCCTCCAGGACATAGATGCTCGCGGCCAGCGGAGCATTGTGCTCGCCCAGGACCGATCCTGCCCGCAGGGCAAGCACCGTTTGGCGCAGCGGACCGTCCTGGGCCACCATCGCGGCACTGCGGCCATGCGTTGCGCTGCCCGCCGCACTCAGATGCTCGCGGGCAATCACATCGATATCAGTCATGTCGCTGCGCTCCTTTAGCAGTGGTCCTGGCCTCAGCCTAGCCGCAGCGGGGCGCGGGCGGCCACCGTTGTGTCGAAGGACGCGTACGACGACGGCGCCCACCTTGAGCGGGCACCGTCGCCGACGTTTCAGAGCACCTTGGCCAGGAACTCCTGGGTGCGGGTCTGCTGCGGAGCGCCGAAGAGGTCCTCCGGCTTGCCTTCCTCGACAATGAGGCCTTCGGCCATAAAGATGACGCGGTCGGCGACTTCGCGGGCGAAGCCCATCTCGTGCGTAACCACCACCATCGTCATGCCTTCCGCAGCGAGGTCCTTAATGACCTGCAGCACCTCGCCCACCATCTCCGGGTCCAAAGCGCTGGTCGCCTCGTCGAAGAGCATAATGTCCGGGTTCATCGCCAGCGAGCGGGCGATGGCTACACGCTGTTTCTGTCCGCCGGAGAGCTGCGCCGGCCTGGCGTCGGCCTTGTTGGACAGGCCCACGCGCTCAAGCAGTTCCAGGGCCTTGTTCCGGGCCTGCGGCCGGCTGAGCTGCTTCAGCTCCACCGGCGCGAGCATGATGTTCTCCAGCACGGTCATGTGCGGGAACAGGTTGAAGTGCTGGAAGACCATGCCGAGGTGCTGGCGGACCTCGTCCAGATTGACCTTGGGATCGGTGAGGTCGAACCCGTCCACCACCACCTTGCCGCCGGTGATGTCCTCCAGCTTGTTCAGGCAGCGCAGGAAGGTGGACTTGCCGGACCCGGACGGCCCGATGACGCACACCACCTCACCTTCGGCCACCTCGACATCCAGGCCTTTGAGTACTTCGTTGCTGCCGAAGCTCTTTGTCAGTCCGGCGACGTTAATCTTGCTCACTTGTTGAACCTCTTATCCAGGATGTTGGAGAGCTTGATCAGGAGAGTGATCACCACGAAATACAGCGCAGCAACAATCAGCAAGGTCTCGCCGGTGCGGAAGTTTCCGGCGTAGATCTGCTGGCCCTGATAGGTCAGTTCGGCGAAACCGATGACGGCAAGCAACGAGCTGTCCTTGAGCGTGATGACGAACTGGTTGATGAAGCTGGGTGTCATGATCTTGACGGCTTGGGGGATTACTACCTTGTGCATGGATTTGATGTAGCCCAGGCCGAGGCTGCGGCTGGCCTCCATCTGGCCCGGGTCCACGGACTGAATGCCGCCGCGGACAATCTCGGTCATGTAGGCGCCGGCGTTCAGGCTCAGGGTAAGCACGCCGGCGGTGAGCACGTCGATGGGCATACCGGTCAGCTGGGGCAGGCCGAAG
Organism: Arthrobacter crystallopoietes; assembly: GCF_002849715.1. Classification (NCBI taxonomy): domain Bacteria; kingdom Bacillati; phylum Actinomycetota; class Actinomycetes; order Micrococcales; family Micrococcaceae; genus Crystallibacter; species Crystallibacter crystallopoietes. Next base: position 3,761,506 of record NZ_CP018863.1, on the reverse strand, counting down.
TAGAAGAAGAACGCTTGCACCAGCAGCGGGGTTCCGCGGAAGATGCCGACATAAGTGGTGGCAATGCCACGCAGCATAATCCGGCGGGAGACTTTCAGGAACCCGAACGCGACGCCCAGGATAAGGGCGATCACAATGGAGATAGCCGTGGCAAACAGGGTCAGGCCCAGGCCCTTCATCAGGGCGGGGAGGCTGTCGGTCAGCAACTGCCAGAAGCTCGTTTGCCCAGCCGTTTCCGGGGACGCGAGGTACTTGTCCAGGATTTGCTGGTACTCGCCGCTGGCTTTTAGCTCGGCCAAGCCCGCGTTGAACGCCGCTATCAGCTCTGGGTTCTGGTCCTTGTTCACGGCGAAGCCGTAGGAGCTGCCCCGTTCCTTCTCCGTGACCGCCTTCAGCCCGTTGTTTTGCGCGATTCCGTACGCCAGCACGGGGTAGTCGTCGAAGACGGCGACCGAGTTGCCGGCTTTGACGTCGTCGTACATTGTGGCGGACTGGTCCAGCGGCTTGACCGTGAAGCCATACTCGTCGGCGATCGAGTCGGCAAAGGCTTCTCCCTCGCTGCCGCGCTTGACCGCCACCGTCTCGCCCTCAAGGTCCTCGTAGGAAGTGATCTCGTTGTTGGTCTCCGCCACCGCCATCTGCACACCGGAGTCGAAGTACGGGTCGGAGAAGTCGAAGACCTGCCGGCGTTCGTCCGTGATGGACATGCCCGCGATGACGCCGTCCACCTGGTTGGACTGCAGCGCCTGCAGGGCGGCGTCGAAGCCGAGCGAGCGGATCTCCACCTCGAAGCCCTGGTTTTCGGCAATGGTACGCAGCAGGTCCATGTCGATGCCCACCAGTTCGCCGCCCTGCCGGAACTCGAAGGGTGCGAAGGTAGTGTCCGTGCCGATGACGTAGCTCTTACCGCTGGCGCTATCCGCGGTCTGGTCAGCCGCCGAGGCCGCTGACCCGAAGACCAGCGACAGCACCGCCAATAGCCCGGTCAGGGCCAGCAGGCGCCGACCGGCACGTTGGAGGGATTGCAATCTGAACAACTCCTAGATTCTGTGAAGGACGCACCGGTTCCCGGCGCAAAAGGTCCTCCAAGAGGCTACAGAGCCGTCACCGCCCGCACCATTCCACGCACCGCATCGACCGGCCCACAGCGGGATACTGCGCCCTCATCCAGGCCGGACCGCCGGTTTTTCCTATGTTCCGTAGCCGTAGAAGTAGCGTTCGAAGATGCCGCGGGTGCGCCGGGTAATGCGCAGATAGTCTTCCTCAATCGCTCCGGCGTGTCCCGGGCTGTAGCCGCACCAGCGGGCAACGGCTTCCAGATCCCGGCGCGAAGAGGGCAGCAGATCCGTGTTTTTTCCGCTCCAGATCACGTTTGCCGAACGGATCCGGCTCGCCAGCGACCAGCTCTGGCGCAGCGTGAGCACATCGGCATCCGGGAGCAGGTCTGCCTCGCCGATCGCTTCCAGGGCCTCCAAGGTGCCGGTTGTCCGTAGCGCGGGTACCCGGTGCGCGTGTTCCAGCTGCAGCAATTGCACCAGCCACTCCGCATCGCTCAGGGCGCCACGGCCCAGCTTGAGGTGCCGGGACGGATCGGCGCCGCGGGGCAGGCGCTCGGATTCCACTCTGGCTTTGATCCTGCGGATTTCGCGCACGTCCTCCGGTCCGACGTCGGCCGGGTAACGGATAGGGTCGATCAGCGCTGTGAACTCGGCCGCGAGGTCGTCGTCGCCGGCGATGGGCCGGGCCCGCAGCAGGGCCTGTGCCTCCCAGATCAGTGACCACCGCTGGTAGTACTCCCGGTATGAATCGAGCGAACGCACGATCGGTCCGTTCTTCCCCTCCGGACGCAGCGACACATCAATTTCGAGGGTGCGTTCGGCCAGCACGGGCGGGCTGCTCGGCTGCTGGAGCAGTGCGGAAATCTGCGAAACGATCCGCATGGCCTGCTGCTGGGCGGCGTCGTTGTCAGCGCCGGGCAGCGGCTTGTGCACGTACATGACATCGGCGTCCGAGCCGTAGCCAATCTCCCTGCCGCCTTGGCGCCCCATGGCGACGACGAGGAGGTTGGTCAGCTGCTCCCCCTCGGCGAAGACAGTTGCCTCGGCAACATGCAGTGCGCCAAGAATGGCCGCCCGGTCCGTGTCGGAGAGCGCAATGCCGACCTGCCGCTGGTCGAGCAACCCTGAGCTGTCGGCGATGGCTGTGCGCAGCGTTTCGCGACGGCGGATCAAACGAATCAGGCGCATGGCTGCCTTGGGGTCCTGGTGTCGGGCCAGTTTGTGCCTGATCTCGTACCACTGCGCGTCGAACGACCACGGAACCAGATCCTTGTCCGAACCCAGCCAGGCCGCAGACTCCGGCGAGACTTCCAGCAGGTCCGTGATGAACCGGCTGCTGGACAGAATGTGGCAGAGCCGCTCAGCCGCCGAGCTGGAGTCACGGAGCATGCCCAGATACCAGTGCGACTCCCCCAGCGCCTCGCTCAGCCGCCGGAATCCGAGCAAGCCGGCATCCGGGTCCACGCCATCGGCGATCCATTCCAGCAGGACGGGGAGCAACTGGCGCTGTAGCTGCGCCCGCCGGCTGATTCCGCTGGTCAAGGCCTCGATATGGCGCATCGCTCCGCGTGGATCGACATAGCCCAGTGCCGCGAGCCGCGCCTGGGCAGCTTCGGGCGTCAGCCGCACTTCGTCCGCGCTCAGGTTGGCGGCGGAGACCAGCAGCGGACGGTAGAAGATCCGTTCATGAAGTTCCCGTACCCGGCGCTTGGTCCGCTGCCACTTCTGCAGCAGGGCTTCGGGGCCGGGACGCTGCGTTTCGAGCGAGCCGAGCGAGGATTTGGCCAGCGCCCGCAAGGCATTGTCGTCCTGGGGCATCAAATGCGTCCGGCGCAGCTGGACCAGCTGGATGCGGTGTTCCAGCACCCGCAAATAGCGGTAGGCCTCGTCGAACTCCCGGGCATCCGAGCGGCCAATGTACCCGGCCGCGCTCAAGGCCGCGATCGCCGTGGTGGTGTCCCGGACCCGGAGCGTTTCGTCCACCCGGGCATGAACGAGCTGGAGCAACTGGACAGTGAATTCCACATCACGCAGCCCGCCGCGGCCGAGTTTCAGCTGCCGGCCGCGCTCATGCACCGGAATGTTCTCTGTCACCCGTCCGCGCATGGCCTGCACGGACTCGACGAAGCCGTCCCGTTCGGACGAGTTCCAGATCAACGGTGCAACGGCTTCCTCGTACCGGCGGCCCAGATCGGTGTCACCGGCGATGGCACGCGCTTTCAGCAGCGCTTGGAACTCCCAGCTCTGCGCCCACCGCTTGTAATAGGTCAGATGGGACTCGAGCGTCCGGACCAGCCGGCCTTCCTTCCCTTCAGGACGGAGGTTGGCATCCACCTCCCACAGGCCCGGCTCCGGTCCGGCGGAAAAGACGGCCCTGCTCATCCCGGTAGCCAAGGCCGTGCCGATGGTGGAAGCATGCGCCTCGTCCATGCCCTCGGCCTCGATCACATAAACCACGTCGACGTCGGAAATGTAGTTGAGTTCGCGGGCGCCGCATTTGCCCATGCCGATCACGGCCAGGCGTACGCCCGCAATCTCTTCCGGATCGAACCGTGCGGCCAGTTCGGCTCGGGAGACAGCCAGGCCGGCTTCAATTGCCGCGGCCGCGAGATCCGCCAATTCACGTCCGACGGAAGGCATATAGTCCACCGGCGAGGCCGCACCGAGATCCCGGATGGCCAGTTCGGCCAGGTGCCGCCGGTAAGTGGACCGCAGCAGACTGTAGGCCTCTTTGCCGCTCAGGGCGGCCAGCGGCTGTTCGGCGGCAGGATCGGCTCCAACGGACTTCAGCAGTGATGCACGCAGCTTTTCTGCCGGCACAGCTCCAGGCTCCGCGCTGACCTTGGCCGAAAGGACGTCCAGATGCTCCGGCCGGCGCAGCAGAAATTCGGCCAGGGCCTCCGAGGAACCTAGCAGCCGGAACAGGGCCTCGCTCTCATCTTCTCCGGCATTGACCAGTCCGGCCAGCTGAGGATGCCGCTCCAGTAGCCGGACCAGGGATACGAGGGCCAGGTCCGGATCGGCGGCGTAAGCAAACCCGGCAAAGAGCCGTTGCTGGTCCACCCCTTCGAGTTCGGACGATTCGAGAAAGCGTGTGCTTTTCTCCAGATCGTTGAAGCCCTTGGAGATCAGCCGCCGGTTCAGACTCATGGCCTCACCTTAGAGGATGTCGATGTTCCGCTTGAGTTCGTGCGGCGTCACCTGGATGCGGTAGTCATGCCATTCGGCACGCTTGTTGCGCAGGAAGATCTCGTAGACTTGTTCGCCGAGGATTTCGGCTACCAGCTCCGACTCTTCCATCGCGCGGATGGCGTCGTGCAGGCTCGAGGGAAGCGGGTCGTGGCCCAGGGCCCGGCGCTCGGCGGAACTGAGACTCCAGATGTCTTCCTCCGCTGCGGGCGGCAGCTCGTAGCCTTCCTCAATGCCCTTCAAACCTGCGCCTAACAGCACGGCGTAGGCAAGGTAGGGGTTCGCCGCCGAATCGATTCCGCGGTATTCCATCCGGGCGGACTGGCCCTTATTCGGCTTGTACAACGGGATGCGGACCAGTGCGGAGCGGTTGTTATGCCCCCAGGAGATGTAGCTGGGAGCTTCGCCGCCGCCCCACAGCCGCTTGTACGAATTCACGAACTGGTTCGTCACCGCGGTGAATTCGGGCGCATGCTTCAGGATGCCCGCCATGAACTGGCGGCCGGTCTTGGAGAGCTGGTACTCGGCGCCGGCCTCAAAAAAGGCGTTGGAATCGCCTTCGAAGAGGGAAAAGTGCGTGTGCATCCCGGAACCGGGATGGTCGGAGAAGGGTTTGGGCATGAACGTTGCGTAGATGCCCTCCATCAGGGCTACTTCCTTGACCACGGTCCGGAACGTCATGATGTTGTCGGCAGTCTGCAGGGCATCCGCGTACCGAAGATCGATCTCGTTCTGCCCGGGACCGTCTTCGTGATGGCTGAACTCCACGGAGATACCGACGTTCTCCAGCATGGTCACCGCGGTGCGGCGGAAATCCTGGGCCACACCGCCGGGCACATGATCGAAATATCCGGCACGGTCCACCGGAACCGGAACACCGTCGGGGCCAAGTTCCTGCGATTTGAGCAGGTAGAACTCGATTTCCGGATGGGTATAGCAGGTGAAGCCCATGTCGCCGGCCTTGCGCAGGGTCCGCTTGAGCACGTTGCGCGGGTCCGCGACGGATGGTTCGCCGTCGGGAGTGAGAACATCGCAGAACATCCGCGATGTCTGCTCCTCCTCGCCGCGCCAAGGCAGGATCTGGAAGGTCGAGGGATCCGGCTGGACCAGCATGTCGGACTCGAAGACCCGGGCCAGCCCCTCGATGGACGAGCCGTCAAAGCCAAGTCCCTCCTCGAAGGCGCCCTCGACCTCCGCGGGAGCCAGCGCCACGGATTTAAGCGAACCGACGACGTCGGTGAACCAGAGACGGACGAAACGCACGTCCCGCTCTTCAATGGTTCTCAGGACAAATTCCTGCTGACGGTCCATGAATATCCTTCCGCGCCCTGGCCACGGCAAAGCCTCCGGCTTGCCTGCTTACTACTGTACTTAGCCTAATGCGCCCGGGCTCCTGCACCGTGCAACAGTGACGGGTGCGGCTGGAGTGAACAAAGGCCGCGGCATTAGGCTCTACCCATGACCTCACACACTTCTGGTGCCGAACAGCCTGCCCCGTACGGAGCCGGTGCCGGCGCTCATCGGCAGTCCGGCTCCAAACCGGTGTCCCGTGTCCGCACCCATCACCTGCAGCAGGCCAAGGACAACGGCCAGCGCTTTGCCATGCTCACCGCGTACGAGCAGTACACCGCCGAAATCTTCGATGAAGCAGGTATCGAAGTCCTGCTGGTCGGCGACTCCGCCTCCAACAACGTGTACGGCAACGAGACGTCCCTGCCAGTGACTGTCGATGAGCTGATTCCGCTCTGCCGCGCAGTGAGCCGTTCGGCCAAACGTGCGCTCGTGGTGGTGGACCTCCCGTTCGGCAGCTACGAGGTCTCGCCTGCCCAGGCGATCGAGACCTCTGTGCGATTCATGAAGGAGGCCGGCGCCCACGCCGTCAAGATGGAAGGCGGCGCCTTCTACGCAGACTATGTCCGTGCCATGGTTCAGGCGGGCATCCCCGTCATGGCGCACATCGGTTTCACCCCGCAAAGCGAACATTCGCTGGGCGGCTACCGGGTGCAGGGCCGGGGCGAGGACGCACAGCGGGTGGTAGACGACGCGGTGGCCCTCGAAGCTGCCGGCGCGTTTGCCGTCCTGATGGAGATGGTGCCGGCCCAGGCAGCCGCGGAAGTAGACAAGGCACTGCGCGTCCCCACCATCGGCATCGGCGCCGGTGCTTCCACGACGGGCCAGGTGCTGGTGTGGCAGGACATGGCCGGGCTGCGCGGCGGCAAACTCGCGAAATTCGTCAAGCAGTACGCCGACATACGAGCGACGCTTTCGGATGCGGCCAAGGCCTATGCCGACGACGTGCGCAGCGGTTCCTTTCCCGGCCAGGAGCACTCCTTCTAGCTGCCCCGGACCAGCGGTCCCCGTACGCTGGAAGGCGCTATTCGTCGTCGTCCGCGTCCCAGGCCTCGTTGCGCTGCTGCACTTTTTCGAGCGCCTTTTCCGCTTCCTCCCGGGTCTCATAAGGGCCGATGAGCTGCGTCCAGTCGGACTGTGCCCCCACTTCGACTTCGTGGGTGACGACGTTGTACCAGAATTCCGGCATTTGGCTACTCCCTTGCGTTGCGGTTGCTCGGCCCGTTCGGATTAGCACCCGATAGCGGACCGGGTTATAAGATCGATGGTATGCCCCACAACGTAGCAACAGCACCCCTGGGCACCCTTGTCCAGGGAACCGTCAGTCCAGTCCGGCCCGTCCCGACGTCGATTCCCAGGCCGGAGTACGTCTGGAAGCCGGCGCCGGCCAAGTTCACGGGCTCGGAAATCAAGGACGCCGAGACAATCGAGCGGATCCGGGTGGCGAGCAAGATTGCTGCCCAGGCCATTGTCGAAGTGGGCAAACATATTCGCCCCGGCGTCACCACGGACGAGCTGGACAAGGTGGGGCACGAATTCCTGCTTGACCACAAGGCCTACCCGTCATGCCTCGGCTACCGCGGGTTCCCGAAGTCGCTGTGTTCTTCCGTCAATGAAGTTATCTGCCACGGCATACCGGACACCACGGTGCTGCAGCACGGGGACATCGTCAATATCGACATCACTGCTTACATCAACGGTGTCCACGGGGATACCAACTACACCTTCCTCGTCGGGGACGTTGACGAGGAGTCCCGGCTCCTGGTCGAACGCACCCAGGAATCACTGAACCGCGCCATCAAAGCGGTCGCCCCCGGCCGGCAGATCAACGTCATCGGCAGGACCATCCAGTCCTATGCCAAGCGTTTTGGTTACGGCGTGGTCCGGGATTTCACCGGCCATGGCGTCGGCGAAGCCTTCCACTCCGGCCTGATCATCCCGCACTATGACGCCGCTCCCGCCTACAGCACCGTCATGGAGCCCGGCATGGTCTTCACCATCGAGCCCATGCTGACACTGGGCACCATCGAGTGGGACATGTGGAAGGACGATTGGACCGTCGTGACCAAGGACCGCAAGCGGACCGCGCAGTTCGAACACACCCTCGTGGTGACCGACTCCGGTGCGGAAGTCCTGACTTTGCCCTGAGACGACAGTAGGCTGTTGGCCAGACGTAATTCGAACGACAGTGCGGAGATCCCATGCCCAGCAGCGCCGACGAGAAGGCCGCCAAAAAGGCTGCCCGGTCCGTCATCGGCATTGACATCGGCGGAACCGGCATCAAGGGCGGCATTGTCGACCTGAAAAAGGGCAAACTGCTGGGCGAACGTTTCCGCATTGACACTCCCCGTCCTTCCACCCCTGAGGCAGTTGCCGATGTCGTGGCCAAGATCGTGGAAGAACTCGCCTCCCGCCCGGAAGCCCCGGCGGCCGACAGCCCGGTAGGCGTCACGTTCCCGGCTATCATCCGCCACGGGGTTGCCAAATCCGCCGCGAACGTGGACCCCAGCTGGGTAGACACGGACGTCGACGCGCTGCTGACCCGAAAGCTGGGGCGGGAAGTCCAGGTCATTAACGACGCGGACGCCGCGGGTCTGGCCGAAGCACGTTACGGAGCGGGTGAAGGAGTCGCGGGGACAGTACTGGTCATTACCCTGGGGACCGGCATCGGTTCGGCCTTCATCCACGATGGCAAACTCATACCGAATGCGGAACTCGGGCACCTGGAGATCGACGGTTTCGATGCCGAGTCCAAGGCCTCAGCTACCGCGCGCGAACGCGATGGACTGGACTGGGATGCCTATGCGGTGCGCCTGCAACGCTATTTCTCCCATGTCGAGTTCCTGTTCTCGCCCGAACTGTTCATTGTCGGCGGCGGCATTTCCAAGCGCAGCCAGGACTTCCTGCCCAAGCTCGATCTCAATACCGAGATCATTCCCGCCGAGTTGAAGAACAACGCCGGCATTGTGGGCGGGGCTTTGCAAGCAGCGCTCAGTTTCAAGTACTTCAAGTAAGGAAAAGGGCCCGCAGCAGCGGACCCTTCCTTATGTGGTGCCGGTGGCAGCCGCGGCTTCCCCTCCGTGGCCGCCACCGGAAACTGTGGCGTTGTTACTGTGCCGTCAACGGCCGCTGGGTTCCCGAGGGGCCCTGATTCTTGGTGGCCTCGGATTCAAGCCGCAGCCGGTCTATCGCGGCTTCGAAATCCTCCAGGGAGTCGAACGCCTGATAGACACTGGCGAACCGCAGGTAGGCCACCACATCCAGGTTCTTCAGCGGCCGAAGAATTGCGAGACCGACTTCGTGGGCGTCAATTTCCGCTGCCCCGCTGGACCGGATCGATTCCTCCACCTCCTGGGCTAGCATGGCCAGGTCGTCTTCGGTCACGGGGCGGCCCTGGCAGGCCTTCCGGACGCCGTTGATGACCTTGGCCCGGGAGAACGGCTCCGCCACGCCGGAACGCTTAATAACGCTGAGGCTGGTGGTTTCGAGGGTGGTGAATCGCCGGCCGCATTCAGGACACAGCCGGCGCCTGCGGATCGCCGAGCCATCATCGGTCAGACGGCTATCCACGACCCTGGAATCAGGATTACGGCAGAACGGACAGTACATACCGAATCCTTTCGTGGTCCAGACAACAACTGATCAATCATAAAACTACATCTTGCGAATTACAAGCGTGTGATTACTACATCTTGTGTCTGAGCCATGTTGCGGCGGCGGCGGCGAGTGTTACGACGGGAATCTTACAGTGACGGCATCGCCATGCGCCGGCAGGTCTTCTGCTGTGGCCAGCGAAACAATGTGCCCGCTTACTTCGCGCAGTGCACGCTGGTTGTAGTCGACAATCTGGACAGCTTTCAGGAACGTGGTGACGTTGAGGCCGGATGCGAATGTGGCTGTCCCGCTGGTCGGCAGGACGTGGTTGGAGCCGGCGCAGTAATCCCCCAGGCTCACCGGTGAATAATTGCCCACGAACACGGCGCCGGCGTTGCGGATACGTCCGGCGATCCCCGAGGCATTCTGGGTGTGTATCTCGAGGTGCTCGGCCGCATAAGCGTCACAAACCGCAATGCCGTGCTCGACGTCGTCGACCATAATTACGCCGGATTGCGGTCCGGAAAGGGCCTCGCGGACCCTCTCCACGTGCTTCGTGCTGCTAATTTGCGCAGCAAGTTCCCGACGGACGGCCTCGGCCAGTTTCTCCGACGGCGTCACCAGAACGGACGCGGCATGGGGATCATGCTCCGCCTGGCTGATGAGGTCCGCCGCGACGAAAGCCGGCTCTGCACTGTCGTCCGCAAGGATTGCAATTTCGGTGGTGCCCGCCTCCGCGTCAATACCCACCACGCTCTTGACCAGGCGCTTGGCCGTAGCAACGAAGACGTTGCCGGGACCGGTGACCACATCGACCGGGGCCAGCGCGGGGCCGAAGTCATTGGCGGGAACACCATAGGCAAACGCCGCCACTGCCTGCGCACCGCCGATGGCATAGACCTCGTCAATACCCAGCAGACGGGCCGCCGCCAGAATGGTGGGATGCGGCAGGCCGCCGAAGTCTTTCTGCGGTGGTGAGGCTAATGCGATCGAACCAACGCCGGCGGCCATCGCCGGAACGACGTTCATCACCACCGACGAAGGATAGACCGCCAGCCCGCCCGGGACGTACAGGCCCACCCGCGAAACCGGTACCCACTTGTGCGTGACCGTGGCGCCTGGGGCGATCTCCACCGTGGCATCGTCCGGCTTCTGCGCGTCGGCAAAGACGCGAGCCCTCGCGATGGACTCTTCCAGAGCGGCACGGACCGCCGGATCAAGTGCCTCCAGCGCGCGGACCAGTTCTTCCTGCGGCACGAGGGGGTGCTGCTGTTGCACGCCGTCAAACCGCGATGCCAGTTCGGCCAGCGCCGCGAACCCGTCGCCTCGCACCTTGTTGATAATCTCCTCGACCGCATGCGAGGCGACGTCAAAGGTCGTCTCTGCCCGGGGCATGGCGGCCTTCAGCTCTGCGGTATTCAAATGGCGCCCGCGCAGGTCCAAGAGGGGAAACTGGGAAAAGGATTCAAGGTTCGAAGCAGGATTCACGTTTCCATTCTACTGAGCCCGGCCCAGTCGTTTCCTGCCAGGGGCCATGGTTGAGGAGCAGGCAGGAAATTTAGCACAACTTAACACAATGCCCCACGCCGCCCGATGCCGAATACGCTGAACGTTAATGGGTCAGGCTGTCTTCTGTCCCCACCGAATAGTTCTGGAGAAACATTGTTGTGAGTGCCGAATCCGTAGCAGCACAGTCTGTCACGCCCGCCGGGCAACTGCTGGGAACCACCTTCCGGGAGGTCTTCCGGCGGCATGCTGCCGGAGTGGCGATTCTCACCGTTGAGTACGAGGGCAAGCCTTTTGGCTTCACGGCGACCTCGGTGGCGTCCCTGTCGGCGGAGCCACCGCGCTTCACCTTCAACATGGCCCGCTCCAGCTCGTCCTGGCCCGCCGTCGCGAACTCGAACTATATTGGCGTCCACATCCTCGGCCAGGACAACCGCGGGCTCGCCGACCGTTTCGCCCGTACGAAAGACCGCTTCAGCGGAGATCATTGGGAAGCAGGTCCCTACGGGGTGCCTCTCCTGAAGGATGTCCATGCCTATCTGGTCGGCAAGATCCAAATGCGCGTGTCCTTCGAAAACAACGCTGTGGTGATCGTCGAGGTAGTGGAAGGCTCGCTCGGCGACGAAGCGACGCCGCTACTGTACCACAGCGGCTCCTACGTTCGCCCGAGTCCGCTCGAATACCAGATCTAAATCCCCGGAGCCGCTAGACGTCGAGGCAGGCTGGACCCAGCAGCACCTTAAGATCACCAAAGAGCGACGGCGTGGGGTTGACCCGGAGATCGACGCCAAGCTTCATCACTTCAACTTTCCGTGAGCTGTTCAGCCGCACCTGGACTTCGGTGGTTCCCGGGTGTGTCCGCAGCACGTCGCCAAGGGACGAAACCACCGTCTCGGTCGCCTTGAAACTGGCCATGGAAATTACCACCGGCCCGGAATGGCCATCGCTGAGGTCAGGAACGGTCAGCTCCTGGGCATTCAGCGTTACTGCGCCGTCGTCACGGCGCTGCAACCGGCCGCGGACGACGACGATCAGGTCTTCCGCCAGGATGGTCGAGATCGGTCCGTACACCTGACCGAAGAACATCACTTCCATGGAGCCGCCGAGGTCTTCCACCTCGGCACGGGCGTAGGCGTTGCCGCTGTTCTTGGCGATCCGGCGCTGCAAGGAGGTGATCATTCCGGCAATAGTGACGATGGCACCGTCCGCGGGACCGTCTTCGCCGATGACTGAGGTAATGGTCAGGTCCGCATGCTGGCTCAGCAGACCTTCCAAGCCCTGAAGCGGATGGTCCGAGACATACAGGCCGAGCATGTCGCGCTCGAACGCCAGTTTGTCCTTCTTGTCCCATTCAGGCAGATCCGGAACTTCCACGGCCAGTCCGCCGGAGGTTTCACCGCCGTCGTCAAACGCACTGAAGAGGTCGAACTGGTTGGCTGCCTCGTTGCGCTTGAGCACAATGACGGAGTCAACCGCTTCTTCATGGATCATGGCCAGGGCGCGGCGCGGATCGCCGAGCGAGTCGAACGCGCCGGCCTTGATCAGTGATTCGATGGTCCGCTTGTTGCAGACAACCGCGGGAACCTTCTGTAGGAAATCGCTGAACGAGCTGAAGTGCCCCTTCTCCTCGCGGGCGGCGACCATGGCATGGACCACGTTGGCGCCAACGTTGCGGATGGCGCCCATGCCGAACCGGATGTCCTTGCCCACCGGGGTGAAGTTCACACTGGATTCGTTGACGTCCGGCGGAAGCACCGTAATGCCCATGTGCCGGCATTCGTTAAGGTACATGGCCAGCTTGTCCTTGTCGTCACCGACGGAGGTCAGCAGCGCAGCCATGTATTCGCCCGGATAATGCGCCTTGAGGTACGCCGTCCAATAGGACACGACGCCGTACGCGGCCGAGTGTGCCTTGTTGAACGCGTAGTCCGAGAACGGGAGCAGGATATCCCACAGCGTCTTGATGGCTGCGGCGGAATAGCCGTTGTCCTGCATGCCCTTTTCGAAGCCGGCGTACTGCTTGTCCAGCTCCGACTTCTTCTTCTTGCCCATGGCACGCCGCAGAATATCTGCCTGGCCGAGCGAGTACCCGGCCAGTTTCTGCGCGATCGCCATAACCTGTTCCTGATAGACGATCAGGCCGTAGGTGCCGCCTAGAATTTCGGCCAGCGGCTCCTCAAGCTCCGGGTGGATAGGAGTGATCTCCTGCAGCCCGTTCTTGCGCAGCGCGTAGTTATTGTGCGCGTTAGCGCCCATCGGCCCGGGGCGGTACAGCGCAAGCACCGCGGAAATGTCTTCGAAGTTATCCGGCCGCATGAGCTTCAGCAGGGACCGCATCGGGCCGCCGTCGAGCTGGAAGACTCCCAGAGTGTCGCCGCGTGCCAGCAGGGCGTAAGAGTCCGGATCATCCAGTGTCAGGTCCTCAAGCACCAGCTCGAAGTCCCGGTTCATCTGGATGTTTTCCAGCGCGTCCGTGATGATCGTCAGGTTCCGCAGACCGAGGAAGTCCATCTTGATCAGGCCAAGGCCCTCACAAGTCGGATAGTCGAACTGCGTGATGACCTGGCCGTCCTGCTCACGGCGCATGATCGGAATGATATCGATCAGCGGATCCGAGGACATGATCACACCGGCCGCGTGGACACCCCACTGCCGCTTCAGGCCCTCGAGCCCGAGCGCCGTTTCGAAGACCTTGGCTGAATCCGGATCCGACTTGAGCAGTTCCCGCAGCTCTTCGGCCTCGCTGTAGCGCTTGGCCTCCGGATTGTGCACGTCCTGCAGCGAAATGCCCTTGCCCATGACGTCCGGCGGCATCGCCTTGGTCAGCCGCTCTCCCGTCGAGAAGGGGTAACCCATGACGCGCGAGGAGTCCTTCAGCGCCTGCTTGCCCTTGATGGTGCCGTACGTGACAATCATGGCCACCCGCTCGTCACCGTACTTCTCGGTGACATACCTGATGACCTCCGAGCGGCGCCGATCATCGAAGTCGACGTCGAAGTCAGGCATGGACACACGGTCCGGGTTGAGGAACCGTTCGAAGATCAGACCGTGCTTGAGCGGATCCAGGTCCGTGATGCGCATGGCGTAGGCCGCCATTGAACCGGCACCCGAACCACGGCCCGGTCCTACGCGAATGCCGTTATTCTTGGCCCAGTTGATGAAGTCGGCCACGACCAGGAAGTACCCGGGGAAGCCCATCTGGGAGATGACGCCGACTTCGTAGTCCGCTTGCTTGCGGACGTCGTCGGGAATACCCGCCGGGTAGCGGTAATGAAGGCCTTTTTCGACCTCCTTGATGAACCAGGACTCCTCGTTCTCCCCTTCCGGAACGGGGTACCGCGGCATGTAGTTGGCCTGGGTGTTGAACTCGACGTTGCACCGTTCGGCGATCAGCAGGGTGTTGTCGCAGGCCTCCGGATAGTCGCGGAAAATGGCCCGCATCTCAGCCGGAGATTTCAGATAGAACTCATCGGCGTCGAACTTGAAGCGCTTGGGATCGGCCATCGTCGAGCCGGACTGGACGCAGAGCAGTGCCGCGTGGGCCTTCGCGTCCTCGGCATGTGTGTAGTGCAGATCGTTGGTTGCCACCAACGGCAGCTGCAGCTCGCGGGCCAGCTTGAGCAGATCCGCCTGGACATTGCGCTCGATGTCGAGGCCGTGGTCCATCAGTTCGCAGTAAAAGTTCTCCGGCCCCAGGATGTCCCGGAAATCCGAGGCGGCCTGCATCGCTTCCTTGTAGAGCCCCAGCCGCAGCTTCGTCTGCACCTCGCCCGATGGGCAGCCGGTGGTGGTGATCAGGCCCTTGCCGTAGGTCTGCAGCAGATCCCGGTCCATGCGGGGCTTGTACAGGTACCCCTCCAGCGACGCCAGGGACGACATGCGGAACAGATTGTGCATGCCCTCGGTCGTCTCGGCCCACATCGTCATATGCGTGTATGCACCGGCGCCCGAGACGTCGCCGCGGCCGCCGTCGCCCCAGCGGACACGGGTCTTGTCCGACCTCGCCGTGCCGGGCGTCAAATAGGCTTCCACCCCGACGATCGGCTTAATGCCGGCGTTGTTGGCCTTGTTCCAGAAATCGAAGGCGCCAAAGACAAAACCGTGGTCCGTGGTGGCCACGGAGTCCATGCCGAGTTCATGGGCATGTTCGAAGAGGTCCGTCAGGCGGGCTGCGCCGTCGAGCATGGAGTACTCGGTGTGGTTGTGGAGATGTACAAACGAATCAGTACCGGAAATCGAGCTAGTCACAGTTGCCACCACTTCATTCTAGGCGGGCACGTTTCATGCCGCGGTCCCGCCGTCGTACAGATCAGACCCGGTGTTCGGCCAGTGCTTCCAGTGCATAGGCCAGATCCTGGGGATATTCGCTTTCGTACTCCACCCATTTTCCGCTGACCGGATGGTCGAAACCGAGTTTCTTGGCGTGGAGCCATTGTCTGGTCAGGCCGAGTTCGGCCGCGAGCTTCGGGTCCGCCCCGTAAGTCAGGTCCCCGGCGCACGGGTGGCGGAGAGCGGCGAAATGAACGCGGATCTGGTGCGTCCGCCCCGTCTCCAGATGAACTTCGACCAACGACGCCTTTCCGAACGCTTCAATCACCTTGTAATGGGTGACTGAGTTCCGCCCGTCCTCCACGACGGCGAAGCGCCAGTCGTAGCCCGGGTGCCTGCCGATGGGTGCGTCGATAGTTCCTTCGAGCGGATCCGGCAGGCCCTGTACCAGTGCGTGATAAACCTTATCGACCGTACGTTCCTTGAAAGCCCGCTTGAGCAGCGTGTACGCGTGCTCGGTCTTTGCCACGACCATGACGCCTGACGTGCCGACATCGAGCCGGTGCACAATGCCCGCACGCTCCGCCGCCCCGGACGTGGAAATTCTATATCCCAGTGCGGCCAGGGCACCCACCACGGTGGGGCCGACCCAGCCTGGCGAGGGGTGGGCAGCCACTCCAACAGGCTTGTCAATCACGACGAAGTCATCATCGTCACCGAGAACCTTCAAATCTTCCACCTCTTCGACGACGATCTCCAACGGATCCCGCTCTTCGGGTCTGCGGATTTCAAGTTCTCCCGCATTCGGCAACCGGTCTGATTTGCCCAGGATCTTGCCGTTAAGCCTGACATGGCCCGCGGTGCACAACGTCGCGGCCGCCGAACGCGATATGTCCAGCAGGCCGGCAATAGCAGCGTCGGCGCGTTTGCCCGCCGTCTCCGGGTCAAGCGAGAACTGGTAAAGCTGATCAGGCACCGTGCTGCTCCGGGCTGCGGTCTTTCGGCGGCTGTTTACCGGACGGTACGCGTTCGCCGTCGATACCAATGCCCATGAAGGTCAGAATGCACCAGAGTATTACGCCGCCGACCACGGCACAGTCCGCAATATTGAAAATGGCGAAATTGGGGAACGCGATGAAATCCACCACATGGCCGACGCCGAAAGACGGTTCCCGGAAGAGCCTGTCCGTCAGGTTGCCCAGCGCACCGCCCAGAAGTAGGCCGAGGGCGATGGACCACCAGGCGGATCGGACCTTGCGTGCGTAGAAAATGATGGCACCGGAAACCAGGACCATCACGATCGTAAAGACCCAGGTGTAGTCCTGGCCGATCGAAAACGCCGCACCCGAATTTCGGATGAAGTGCCAGTGCAGCAGCGGGGGCAGCACCGGAATGATATCGCCCTCCGTCATGGTGCTGACGACCCACCATTTGGTCAGCTGATCGAAGAGGTACGCAAACGCGGCGCAGCCTGCCAGGATCAGGACAAAACCAGCGGTGCGCCGGCTGCGGACACCGGTGGGTTGGCGTTCGATGCTGCTGTCCGCGGGCTGGTCCCCGGAAGATGGTTCAGACATGATTCTTTTCTAACGGCAATAACGGATGGCGGCACGGAACACGGCTAGAGAAATGGCCGGTGTCAGGGAATTCCCGGCACCGGCCATCCTTGCCCTTGAACAAAGGGCTCAAAACTGGGTCAAGCTGAGGACTCTAGCTCTCCTTGATGTCCGGAGTCGCAAAGGAGCCACGGGCTTCCAGATCGCGCAGCTGGCCTTCGATGTAGGCCTTGAGTCGTGAACGGTAGTCCCGTTCGAAGCCGCGCAGCTGCTCGAGCTTGCGCTCCAGTACAGCCTTCTGCTGCTCCAGGGAGCCCAGCGTTTTGCGGCTCTTCTCCTGTGCATCGTTGACGAGGGTGCTCGCTTCCATCTGAGCTTCGGCAATGATCTTGTCGCGCTGCTCGACGCCGGCGTTGACATATTCGTCGTGAAGCTTCTGCGCCATGGCCAGAACACCCGCGGCGGACTCGGCAGTGGCAGTGTGGCCGCCACCGGCTGCTGGAGCGGCGGGAGCCGGAGCACTGACGACCGGAGCGGCCGCCGTAGCGGGAACAGCCGCTGCAGGCTTCTCGCGCTTAGGCTCTTCCTTGACCTCCTCCTGCGGCTCCTCTTCCTTGGCCGGCTCGGCCTTCGGAGCGGCTGCAACAGGGGCCGGGACGTTACCAGCGGATGACTGGCCCGAGGTGGCTTCGCCGAGCTTCTTGCGGAGCTCGTCGTTTTCCTGGTTCAGCCTGCGCAGTTCTACGACGATTTCATCAAGGAAGTCATCGACCTCGTCCTGGTCGTATCCTTCACGGAACTTCGTCGGTTGGAACCGCTTGTTGACAACGTCTTCTGGCGTCAGAGCCATGTGGTCACCTCATACTGGTTCTTGTGGATCATGATTTCGTGCCAATGCACTCATGACAACGGTAGCGAATAATCGCCATGACGATTTACATTCACTAGGGATATCTGAATCAGAGTATATCTTTTCGATCTTGAAAACTAACCGCGTCTGAAGCAGGTCAGTCCCTAGGCAAGGCCTGCAACGATAAACAACGCAATGCTAGTCAGAATGAAGAGGACCAGGAATGCCAGGTCCAATGCGAAGCCGCCGATGCGCAGCGGCGGAATCATCCGCCGCAGTGCCCTGAGCGGCGGATCCGTGACGGCATAGATGGCCGATGCAGCCACCAAGGCGACGCCACGCGGGCGCCATTGCCGGGCAAAAGTCTGGACAACATCAAAAACAATGCGGATGATCAGCGCCAGCTGAAACAGCATGAGCACTAAATACAGCAGAGCAAAAATAATGGACACGCGGGTTCCACGATTCCTAGCGGTAGACGAGCAGTTAAATGAGCATACTGCCGTATGGGCAGCATGCTCCGCTAGCTCTGGTTGAAGAACGTCGCCTGGTGGTCGCTGGCCTGCTTATCCTCGCCGAGCACTTCCATGGTCGACGGCGAGAGCAGGAACACTTTGTTGGTGACCCGTTCAATGCTGCCGTGCAGTCCGAAAACCAGCCCGGCGGAGAAGTCAACCAGCCGTTTGGCGTCTGCCTCACCCATGTCGGTCACGTTCATGATCACGGGAATCCCGTCGCGAAAGCTTTCACCAATGACTTTCGCGTCATTGTAGGAACGGGGATGGACTGTGGTGATCTGACGCAGCACGGATGACTCCTCACGGGACGACGGGGCACGCTTGATCGGCGTTACGGGAGCACGGTATTCCTCCGCCACAGGCTTCACGGGCGACGGCGCACTCTCCACCCGGCGCTCCTCACGGCTCTGTTCAACACGCTGGTCCTCGTCCCGGTTCTGGGGTTCCCTGTTCAGCGACTCGTTTTCTTCGGACTCGTAGTGCTCGTCACCGTCGGCGAGCCCAAGATAGATCATTGTCTTGCGCAAAGCGCCGGCCATGGTTAGCTCCTATCGTGTCTTCAACACTGCTCTCGCCAAAAACGCTACCTCAAAGCGGGTCTCGGTCCGAGGACATCTGAGCCGACACGCAGGTGTGTCGCACCGGCCGCTATGGCGGCTTCCAAGTCCTGGCTCATACCGGCGGAGACCATCGACGCGCTAGGAAAAATTTCGCGCAACTTGGCCGAATAATCCATTAACCGATCAAAGGCCGGGGCCGGGTCCGTTCCCAGTGGCGCAACTGCCATTAAGCCGCCCAGTCGCAGACCACTTGCAGAATCAATGGCTCGTGCGAGTTCCTCGATCTGCTCGGGTTGGGCGCCTCCCCGAGGACCGGCGGCCTCCCCCGCTTCGGGCACCTCCGTGCGCTCATCGAGATCGACCTGGATCAGACACAGCAGTTCCGGCCGCGGGGGAAGGTTGGCGGCACTGCGTCGTTCCTGCTCAACGACCATCGCTTTGCCCAGGGCACCGATCAAGGACGAACGGTCCACGGAATGCACCGCGTGCGCGTACCGCACCACAGACTTGGCCTTGTTCTTCTGCAGCTGCCCGATAAAGTGCCAGCGCAGGGACTCGCCTGCCGCGGTGTCCGCCAGCTCCGCCGCTTTTTGCGAAGCTTCCTGGTCCCGGTTCTCCCCCACGTCCGCAACACCGAGTGCCGCCAGCGCGGCAACGTCGGCCGCGGGAAAGAATTTCGTCACCACAATCAATTCGGGCGCAGGACCTGTGCGTTGGGCAGCGGCGGCCTCAATCCTTGTCCGCACCTTCGCCAGGTTCCGGCGAAGCTCCTCAGTCCTGTCCATTTCAGTCATAGTTCCCTCCATACGAGGCCGGCGAAGCGGCCTGTTTGTGGATTGCGCCGGTAGGAGAACAGCCGGGAATCCTCGAGGGTGCATCCGTTCAGCCGCCGCGTTTCCACGTCCAGCGTTTCCAATTGGCCTGCCGCGCCGGCAGGCAGGTCCAAAGCCGGCGTTCCCCAGGAAGTTTCAGAGTATAGCTGCGGCAGTTGCTCACAGGACGCTGTCCTCATGTGTGCGGGGACCTCGTAACAGCGTCCGCAGATCGAGGGGCCAATCCACGCCCGGATGTCCGAGACTCCCGAGGCGCGCAGTTCGGACACAGTGTTCACGAGGACGCCATCCAGCAATCCCCGCCGGCCTGCATGCGCGACGGCGGACGCGTGTCCTCCGTCCGCCGTGGAACCGGCGAAAACGACCGGCAGGCAGTCGGCCACCATCACCGCAAGCGGCACGTCCGCTTGGGGTGATACGAGCGCATCAATTTCCGTTTCCGGCGGAGGCGCCGGCTGACCTGTCGACGCCACGCCCACGTTGGCGGAATGGACCTGGTTCATGAAGCGCAGCGAGCCCGGCACCATACCAAGTTCGGTCTCCAAGGACCTGCGTCTGTCCTGGACGGAAGCCGGCACATCGCCTACATGCAAAGCAAGATTGCCGGCAGCCTTATCGGTAAAAGCCACCCACAGGCCGTCGCCGACCTGTTCACGCCACCAAAGCACTGCCGGCAATCCTGTCTGTTCTTGCGTTGTCTGTTCTATTTGAGGAAATCCGGAACGTCCAGGTCATCCGTGCGACCGGCCGTCAGGTCCGGCTCGACGACGGCAGGCAGGTCTACGTCGAAACCTGCATCCGCCGGGACGTCGTAACGCTGCGGCATCTGCCCCCAGCTGCCGCTGGAAGCTGCAGGCGCGGCTGCCGGTACCTGTGCGTGTTCGGCAGGCTGGGTCGGCGGAACTGCCGGCGCTGCCGGGGCGTTCGCAGGCTTCTGCGCAGGCTGCGCTGCGGACGTAACATCCACCTGATCAAAACCTGCGGCGATCACCGTGACGCGGGCCTCGTCACCGAGGGCATCGTCGATGACCGCGCCGAAGATGATGTTCGCCTCCGGGTGGGCCACTTCCTGGACGAGGCGGGCAGCCTCGTTGATTTCGAACAGACCGAGGTCCGAACCGCCCTGGATGGACAGCAGCACGCCATGCGCACCGTCGATGGATGCTTCCAGCAGCGGCGACGCGATGGCCAGTTCGGCAGCCTTGACCGCACGGTCCTCGCCCCGGGCGGAACCGATACCCATCAGGGCCGAGCCGGCGCCCTGCATGACGGACTTCACGTCAGCGAAGTCCAGGTTGATCAAGCCCGGCGTGGTGATCAGATCGGTGATGCCCTGGACGCCGGACAGCAGGACCTGATCGGCCGAGCGGAAAGCGTCGAGCATCGACACGTTACGGTCGCTGATGGAGAGCAGCCTGTCGTTGGGAATCACGATCAGCGTGTCCACTTCATCACGCAGCGTCTCGATACCGCTTTCGGCCTGGTTCGACCGCCGGCGGCCCTCGAAAGTGAACGGACGGGTAACGACACCGATGGTCAGCGCACCCAGAGAACGCGCGATACGTGCCACCACCGGAGCGCCACCGGTACCGGTCCCGCCGCCTTCACCGGCAGTTACGAAAACCATGTCGGCGCCGCGAAGCACTTCTTCGATTTCCTCAGCGTGGTCTTCGGCAGCCTTGCGTCCAACTTCCGGATCAGCGCCTGCGCCCAGTCCACGCGTAAGTTCACGCCCCACGTCAAGCTTGACGTCCGCATCGCTCATGAGCAGAGCCTGCGCATCGGTATTGATGGCAATGAACTCCACGCCGCGGAGCCCTACCTCGATCATTCGGTTGACGGCGTTCACTCCACCGCCGCCGATGCCGACGACTTTAATGACGGCCAAGTAATTTTGCGGTGCTGCCACGTCCTGTGTCCCTTGTTCGAATCTGTGCACTGATCAATTCCGCCAGGCCGGATCGGACACCGGCCCAATGGTTCACTCGGTAACCTTAACCCTCAACTTGAGGGTTAGAGTTATGTCAAGTAACTTCTATTCCGAGACGCTAGGCGCATCCCCGTCCTCATGCAACGACCGCTGCCGCGTGTCGCTTATCTGTATGGATTGTTGTCTCAACGCGTGACCGGCATGGTCGGGGTCGATACGTCGTAAACCTCTACCTCAACCTCTGGTTCGGGCGCGTTGAGCAAGGCTTCGAAAACCTTGGCCTTCAACTCCAGCTGGCTGTCGTTGCCCCACAGCACTTTTTGTCCGTTGGTCAGCTGCAGCTCGACCGAGTCGATTGACTTGGCAGAGGCATGTTCCAACTGGGCCAGGATGTCCGCCGGAAGCGCGCTGAGGACAGCCGTGATGGTCTGGAATATCTCCTGGTCCTTGCTGGCAGCGCTCTCGTCAATCAACGGCAGCTCGGCGGACTTGCGCTCTTTCACTGAGCCGATCCGTTTGCCTTCTGCGTCGATCAGGGCGAAAGTCTTGCCCGTTTCCAGAACGGCAACAGGAATTCGTTCCGTGATTTCCACGGCGAGTTCCGACGGCGGCCGAGCTTCAACAGTGACGTCCAGAACGGCCGGCAGCCCCTCCAGCAGCGGCCGCACGTCGTCGTCACCAACCTGCGGCAACGGTTGTTCTTTCAGCGGCGCAAGTGCCTCGTCCACTGTTTTCTCCGACGTCAGATCGGTGCCGGTGACCGTGATGGTTTTGATCGCCAAGACCGGCGAGAACACCAGTACCAGGATCAGGGCCACCACCAGTACCGCTGCTGTTGCAACGCCAATCCAGATCCGACGGCGCAGTTTCCTGCCGGGAGGTTCCGGAAAGGCTACAACCGTTGTGCTGCGCGGGGCAGGCCCAACCTTCTCGTCCGGGATGGATCCGGGCGCGCCGGACGGAGCCCGGTTTTTCTTGCGCACCTTCGGTCGTGCCGGCTTTGCCACCGGCGCGATCTTCGTCCCGGTATCCGCCGGCAGGACACCGACTTTGCCCGAATTGACCCGCACGTTCGCGCGGTCTGCTTGGGTGGCCGCCTGCCGCCCGGTAGAACCGGAAGCTGGGCGTCGAACCGCCTCATCGTCGCGCCCGGCGGACTCGTCCGGAGAGGACAGTGGAGCCTGTTTCCGCGAACCAGCAGGAGTGACCGGTCTGCGCGGCTTCCTGCTAACCATCAAGCCGCGCCGTCCGCAGTCCGCTCGGTGAGGCGGGCGACCAGCTGCGGGCCGAATTGCGTGATGTCTCCGGCGCCCACGGTCATGATGATGTCGCCCCTCCTGGCCCGGTCTACCACGGATTTCAGTGCCCGGTCCGGGTCCTGCTCGTACCCGCCGGGCCGCTCGAGCCGGGACGTAATCAGCTCGCTGGTCACGCCGGGAATGGGATCCTCACGCGCCGGGTAAATATCGAGCACGGTCACAGAGTCCGCCAGCGACAAGGCCTCCGCGAACTCCGCGGCAAATTCCCGTGTCCGGGAGAAAAGGTGCGGCTGGAACAACACATGGACTCCGTGGCCGCCGGCAACCTTTTTCGCCGCTGACAAGGCCGCGTGCACTTCGGTCGGATGGTGGGCATAGTCGTCGAAGACCCGGACCCCGTCCGCTTCGCCCTTCGCCTCGAAACGGCGTGCGGCCCCGGTGAATCCAGCCAGTCCGTCCGCAGCAGCAGCCGGATCAACACCGCTGCAAAGCCCGACGGCGAAGGCCGCCGTCGCATTGCGGATATTGTGTGCACCGGGCACCTGGAGCCGAAGTTCGTGCCGCTGCCCGTCGACGACAATCCAGCTGCTGCTGGTCCCCGCCGCAAAACTACTTTCTTCAATCCGCACGTCCGCGTCGGGCGAATACCCGTAGCCGAGGATGCGGTGCCTGGCACCGGATTCCCGGACCCTGGCCGCCAGATCGCGCGCCCCCTGGTCGTCTACGCAGACAATAAGTGTTCCGTCCTCAGGCAGGAGAGCAGCGAACGTGTCGAAGGATGCGTACACGGATTCCGCGGAACCGTAATGGTCCAGATGGTCGGCCTCTACGTTCGTGACCACAATGACTTTCGGACGGTAGTTCAGGAAGGAACCATCCGATTCGTCAGCTTCGGCCACGAACAGTTCGCCGGCGCCATAAGCGGCATTGACCCCGAGCGCTGCCACGTCCCCGCCAATGGCAAAAGACGGTTCCTTGCCCGCGGCCCGCAGCATGACGGTGACCATCGCCGTCGTCGTTGTTTTGCCGTGGGTACCGGCAATGGCGATCAGCTCCTGCGATCCGATCGAAGCGGCCAGCGCGACGGAACGGTGGATGATGTTCAGCCCCGCCGAGACCGCCGCCTGCAGCTCGGCGTTATCGGGACGGATGGCCGTTGAGACGACCACGGTGTCCGCATCCGCAACATTGGCTGCGTCATGGCCGATGTAGACCTTCGCCCCCAGCCGCTCCAGCTGGCCCAAAACCTTGGAGTCGCGGCTGTCTGAACCGGAGACATTGACGCCCCGGGCCAGCAGGATCCGCGCGATCGCGGACATGCCCGCACCGCCGAGTCCGACAAAGTGGACGCTGCCCAGATCGTCAAAGGCAAGCTCCTGCGTGGTATGGAAATCAACCGCTTTCACTGCTGCCTCCCTGTGGCTTGAAAAACCATCGCCGCCATGCGTGTATCTGCGTCCCTGATGCCCAGCCCGGCAGCGGCCGTTGCCATGGCCTGCAGCTTGTTGCCGTCCTGCAGCAGCGCAGGCAGCTCAGCCGTTGCCCAGTCAGGCGTGAAGTCGGCGTCCTTGACCATCACCGCTCCCCCGGCCCCGACGAGGTCCGCGGCGTTCAGCGCCTGCTCGCCGTTGCCATGCGGCAGCGGGACAAGAACAGCCGGCAATCCGACGGCGGCAATCTCGCAGACAGTAGCGGCGCCGGCCCGGGCCAGCAGCAGATCCGCTGCGGCGTAGACGTTTTCCATACCGTCCACGAATTCGACCTGGTGGTAGCCGGGAACACTGACCAGGCTGCCGTCGGGCTCCCTAAGCTCTTTCCCTTTGCCCGTTATGTGCAGGGTCTGGATGCCGGCCGCCGCGAACTTCTCCAACGACGCCCGGATGGTGCGGTTGATGCTGGCGGCGCCGGAGGAACCGCCGGTCACGATCAACGTGGGCTTATCCTGTTCCAGGCCCAGCCGGTCCCTCGCCGCAGCACGCGCGGCCGAGCGGTCCAGGGTTGAAATTTCCCGACGCATCGGCATTCCGACCCAGGTGGCATCAGGCAACTTGGTACTGCGGAACGCCACCGCCACGTCGTCGGTCAGCCGGGCACCGACGCGGTTGGCCAGCCCGGGGCGTGCATTCGCCTCATGGATCACCAGCGGCACCTTGGCCAGCTTGGCGGCGATGTACATGGGAGTGCTGACGTACCCGCCAACACCGACGACGACATCGGCTCCCGCCCCTTCGATGATGCGGCGGGCCTGTTTCACCGCGGTGCCGAACCGGAACGGCAGTTTCAGCAGATCCAGCGAAGGACGCCGCGGGAATGGAACCCGCTCGATCGTGGCCAGCTCGTAGCCGGCAGCGGGAACAAGCCTGGTTTCCATGCCTGCCGCCGTGCCGACGGCCAGAATTCCGGCGTCGGGTGCCTGCTCCCGGATGGCACCCGCGATGGCCAGCAGAGGGCTGATGTGTCCGGCGGTGCCGCCGCCGGCGAGAACCACGGACGGTTCATGGGTCTTCATAAAAGTACTGGTACCTTCTGCCTCGGTCATTACTTGCTGATGTTTCCGGCCGGCTGAGGGGCCTTCCGCTGCGCCAGGTTCCTGGCACGTTTCCTCGCACGGTTCCTGCCCGCCCGGGCATCAGGCCGGGCAAAAGATAACAGTACCCCGACCGCGGCAAGTGTGATGGTCAGTGCCGAGCCACCGTAAGAAATGAACGGCAGCGGAACACCTACGACAGGCAGCAGCCCGGTCACCACACCCATGTTCAGGAATGCCTGGCCAATGATCCACACCATGATGGAGCCGCCGAAGATGCGGACGAACGTATCGTTCTGCCGCATGACGGTGCGCACCACTGCAACCGCCAACAAACCAAACAAGAGGACGACGACGAAGGTGCCCAGCAGCCCCAGCTCTTCGCCGATAATGGCGAAGATGTAGTCATTGTGTGCTTCCGGGATCCAGTTGTACTTTTGCCGGCTCTGTCCCAGGCCCACGCCCCACCAACCGCCCGATGCCAGCGCGAACAGGCCGTTGCACGACTGCATGTTCAGACCTGTGGTGACCTCGCAGCTCTGGTCCAGCCACATCGTGATGCGCCCCATCCGGTTGGGGCTCGCCACGACCATGATCAGCACGCCGGCCAACGCAACCAGCCCGGCCGAAACGAACATCTTCAGCGGAGCTCCGGCGAAAAACATTGCCCCGGCGAGAATAAGCATGAGGATCATTGCAGTACCCAGATCCCTGCCCAGCAACACTAAGCCGATGATCAAACCGGCGCCCGGTATGACAGGAATGACCAGATGCTTCCAGTCCCGCAGCAGGTGTTCCTTGCGGACCAGAACTGTAGCCATCCAGAGCGACATGCCAAGTTTGGCGACCTCGGACGGCTGGCCGGTCATCCCGCCCGGGAGCTTGATCCAGTTTCGGTTGCCACCGACCGACTCGCCCAGCGGAGTGAAAACCAGAAGCAGCAACACCACCGAAACGGCCAGTGCAGGCCAGGCAAGCTTCTGGTACGTCTCCGGGCTGAGCCTCGACAGGATCAGCATCACGACAATTCCGAGGCCGGCAAACACGCCCTGTTTCAGGAACAAGCTGAACGGGGATTCGCCGTCGGCAATGGATTCCACGGCGGAAGATGACAGCACCATCAGCAGACCGATGGCGGTCAAGGCCAGGGCCGAACCCAGGATGAGGTAGTAGCTGAAACCCGTCGGTTCCTGACCGGTGCCTTCGATCCGGTCGAGCAGTGCCTTGGCTTTGAGCCGCAGCCCGGTTTGGCTCCCCTCGGGGCCTGCCTCCGGACTCCGGAGCTTCCTGGAACCGGTAGGCCGGGCAGACGCCTTCGACGCCGGTTTCCGGGAAGTTTCCCGGTTGGGCGTGTTGACCATTACTGCTCCTTACGGGCTCTACGCCTGACCTTCCTGAATGCCACGGACCGCTTCGATGAATGCATCGCCGCGATGGGCGTAGGACGTGAACTGATCCATCGAGGCAGCCGCCGGAGCCATCAGCACGGTATCCCCGTCTACGGCAATCCCTGCTGCCGCGGCCACAGCTGAAGCCATGATCTTCCCGCCGGTGACATGTTCGCCTCCGTCCACGGGCTCTCCGTCACCAGTCTCTCGTGCCGGAACCGTGATCACGGGAACATCCGGAGCGTGTCGTTCCAATGCGGCCAGTAAGCCCGTGCTGTCCTGGCCAATAACGACGACGGCCTTCAACCGTCCGCTGTGGGCAGCGACGAGTTCGCTGTAATCCACGCCCTTGGACAATCCGCCGGCGATCCACACCACCGAGGAGAACGCCGCCAGCGAGGCAGCCGCCGCGTGTGGATTGGTTGCTTTGGAGTCGTTGACCCAGAGCACACCATCGATTTCGGCGACTTTCTGGATTCGGTGCGCGCCCGGATTGTAATTGCGGATGCCGTCACGGACCGCGGGCGGTTCCACCCCGTAGGCGCGGACCAAGGCTGCGGCCGCAAGCGCGTTGGCAACCAGATGCCGCGGGGCCAGTTCGCCCAGGTCCGCCAAGGCCGCCAGCTCGGCTGCCGAGTCCTTGCGTGCTTCGATAAAAGCACGGTCAACGAGCAGATTTTCCACCACGCCGACCATGCTCACGGCCGGCATCCCGGTGGTGAAGCCGATGGCACGGCAGCCCTCCACGACGTCGGCCTCTTCCACCATCGCCTCGGTCTCACGCTGTTCGGCGTTGTAGACGCAGGCAACCTTGGTGTTCGCGTAGATCTTGGCCTTGTCCGCGAGGTAGTTCTCGTACGAGCCGTGCCAGTCCACATGGTCCTGCGCGACGTTGAGGCAGACGCTGGCCAGCGGCGAGAGCGAATGGGACCAGTGCAACTGGAAGCTGGAGAGTTCGACGGCGATCACGTCGTAGCCCAGCGGGTCCCGGATAGCATCCAGAACAGGGGTGCCCACGTTGCCGGCCGCGATGGCCCGCAGCCCGGCTGCCTGCAGCATCGAAGCTGCCAGGCCTACCGTCGTGGTCTTTCCGTTGGTCCCGGTAATGACCAGCCATTCGGCGGTCCGCCGTCCGGCACGCTCGCGTACCCGCCAGGCAAGCTCCACATCGCCCCAGATGGCAATGCCTGCTGCTGCGGCAGCGGCGAGCAGGGGCTGCTGCGGGCTCCACCCCGGCGAGGTGACCACGAGTTCGGCCGGTTCGCCGTCAACCAGCGGAAGCGACTGGGTGTGCTCGGGCCCCAGCAGCAACTGATGCGCACCGACAATTTTCAGCGTGTCCGCCTTGGCCCGGTTTTCCTCGGTGTCCTGGGCGTCGACAAGAACCACCCTGGCGCCGAGTTCGATCAGGGTGTCTGCCGCGGAGAATCCGGACAGGCCGATGCCAGTGACTACCACCCGGAGTCCGGACCAGTCTGCGTCCCAGGACGTCAGTGAAGCCAGCCGTTCGTTCACGCTCATAGTCCAACAACCCATTCAGCGTAGAAGATGCCCAGTCCTGCAGCCACGCACAGGCCGGCGATGATCCAGAACCGGACCACTACCGTTACCTCGGCCCAGCCTTTGAGCTCGAAATGGTGCTGCAGCGGCGCCATCTTGAAGACGCGTTTGCCGCCGCTGAGTTTGAAGAACGCCACCTGAATGATGACCGAGAGGGCAATCAGGACAAACAGGCCCGCCAGGACGACCAGCAGCAACTGGGTACGCGAGAGGATCGCGAAACCGGCAATGGCGCCGCCGAGGGCCAGCGATCCGGTGTCGCCCATGAAGATCTTGGCGGGCGAGGTGTTCCACCAGAGGAAGCCGATCAGGGCGCCGCAGAGCGACCCGGCCAGCAGGGCAAGATCCATCGGGTCCCGGACCTCGTAGCAGACCTCACCCGGCACCTTGATCGAACCGCAGGCCTGGTTGAACTGCCAGATACCCATGAGCATGTAGGCGCTGAACACCATCACGGAGGCACCGGCCGCCAGGCCGTCGAGCCCGTCGGTCAGGTTCACGCCGTTGGTGGCGCCGGTAACGATCAGGTTGGACCAGATAATGAACAGAATGGTGCCGAGAACGGTGCCGCCTGCAGCCAGGTCCAGCCACGGTATGTCCCGGACCACGGAGATGTTCATCGACGCCGGAGTGCGCCCGGCCTCATCCGGGAAGTTCAGTGCCAGGATGGCGAACAGCACGCCGACGATGCCCTGGAGCACAATTTTGGACCAGGCCCGGAGTCCCAGGCTGCGCTGCTTGGAGATTTTCAGGAAATCATCCAGGAAACCGATCAGGCCCATACCGGCCATCAGCAGCAGCAGCACGCCGCCGGAAACGGTGGGACCGGGGTGGTTCTGGTTCATCATCCATTCGAGCAAGTGCGTGCCGAAATAGGCGATGACGACGGACCCGACAATGACGGTACCGCCCATAGTCGGCGTTCCGCGCTTGGTGTGGTGGGAGGTCGGACCGTCATCACGGATGAACTGGCCGTAGCCTCTCTTGACGAGCAGCCTGATGAACAGCGGCGTGCCAACGAGGGCAAGCACCAGAGCCATTGCCGAGCCGATAAGCAGGGAAATCACGACTGG
This sequence comes from Arthrobacter crystallopoietes, assembly GCF_002849715.1. NCBI lineage: Bacteria > Bacillati > Actinomycetota > Actinomycetes > Micrococcales > Micrococcaceae > Crystallibacter > Crystallibacter crystallopoietes. The sequence continues at coordinate 3,732,486 of NZ_CP018863.1, read as the reverse complement.
ATACCTCCCTCTGCAGGAATCGGTGTTTCTGCCACGCCGGACGGCGGGGCAGTTGGGGACGGCTCACGGCGCGCTACCCGGTCTCCCAGGTGCCGCAACCCGGCCCCGTTGGAAGACTTGAACAGCACCAGGTCGCCCGGTCGCAGCTCCCTTTGGAGCACCTGGTAGGCGTCTTCCGGCGTCTCGACGAACATGGATTCATCGCCCCAGGAGCCCTCCATCACGGCCCCGGTGTGCATGGCTCTGGCCCCGTTTCCCACCACGATCAGTTTGGCGATGTTCAAGCGGACCAGAGTCCGCCCGATCGCGTCGTGCTCGTGGACGGAATCCTCGCCCAGCTCCAGCATCTCGCCCAGTACCGCCCACGTACGCCGCCCCTCGCCGCGGCCAAGTTCGGCCAAGGTCCGCAGGGCGGCACGCATCGATTCGGGGTTCGCGTTGTAGGCGTCGTTGATGACCGTCACACCGTCCGGCCGCTCGGTACGTTCCATCCTCCAACGAGATGCCGGTCCGCGGCCGTTCAGGCCGCTGGCGATCAACTCGGCGCTGATGCCAAGCGACCAGGCTGCGGAGGCCGCTGCCAGCAGGTTGGTGGCATGGTGGATGCCGATGAGCCCGGAAACAATGCGGCTTTCGGTTCCATCGGGGAAGCGGACCGTCAGTTCCGGATGCCCGGCGGCATTGGTGCGCACCTCAGTGGCGCGCAAAACTTCAGCGTCGGCTGCGGCCGGAGAGAACCCGGCGTCGGCGGTGAAATAGAGCAGCTTCGCCGTGGTGCGGGACTCCATCTGGCGTACGCGCGGATCGTCGGCGTTGATGATGGCCGTACCGTCTGCCCCGATCGCTTCAACCAGTTCGCCCTTGGCGCGGGCGATGTTTTCCACGCCGCCGAACTCGCCGGCGTGGGCTGTCCCCACGCCCAGTACGACGCCGGTGTCCGGCTTCACCATGTCCGTCAGATAAGTGATGTGTCCCAGCCCGGTGGCTCCCATTTCCACCACCAGGTAACGGGTGTTGAAGTCGGCGTTGAATATCGTCAGCGGCACGCCGACCTCGCCGTTGTAGGAACCCACCGGGGCCACAGTGGGACCGGCTTGGGCCAAGATGCCCGCGAGCAGATCCTTGGTGGTGGTCTTGCCTGCGCTGCCGGTGATCCCGACAACGGAAAGCGGGCCGTGTGCCCGCAACCGCGCGACGACGTCGGCGGCAATGGCACCCATGGCCTCCACGGCGTCGGGCACGATGATCTGCGGCAGCAGACGGCCGGCGTCGTCGGTAATTTCGCGTTCGGTCAGCGCCAGCACGGCACCGGATGCAAAAGCCCGGGGAACGAACAGATGCCCGTCCGTCTTCTCGCCGGGCTTCGCCACGAACAGTGACCCGGGAACCACTTCCCGCGAATCTGTCGCGGCGGAATTAACCGTCAAAGCGGCGGTATCCTCCGACCCATCTGTCGGTTCCCCAATGATGCGCCCGCGTGTAATTGCCGCAATTTCGGCTGCAGTAAGTTCAATCATGACGATCTAGGACTCTACCGCGTCGGCACCAAGGGCATAGAATCCATGCCGGCGCAACGCCTGCTGCAGCTCCACCCGGTCATCAAGGGCCAGGTTCACGCCTTTGACCTCCTGCCAGACCTCGTGGCCGCGGCCGGCAACCAGGACGGTATCTGCTTCCGTGGCCATTTCCACGGCGTGCTCGATCGCCGCGGCCCGCGGAAAGACTTCCTCGATCACGGTGTCCAGCTGCTCATCCTGCTTCGCCGCCAGGGCGCCCTGCAGGACGTCGCGGCGGATGGCGGCTTCGTCTTCGCCGTGCGGATCGTCGTCGGTGACAATAACGACGTCGGCACCCCGGGCTGCGATGGCTCCCATCAGCGGGCGTTTGGTCTGGTCGCGGTCCCCCGTCGCCCCAAAAACAATGATGACGCGGGAGCCGGCTTCGGGCCGCCGCACGGACGCGAGAGTGCGCTCCAGTGCGTCGGGATTGTGTGCAAAATCAACAATTCCTGCCGGCTGCTCGCTGATCAGCTGCATGCGTCCGGGAACATCCACGGTGAACGGATCCCTCGCATCCAGCGCCGCCTGGAGACGTTGGACGTCAACACCGGAGGCCAGCACCATGACTGCCGCCAGGGCAGCGTTGGACACGTTGAAGTCCCCCGGCAGACCGGTGTGCAGCCGCAGCACCCCATCCGCGCCGTGCAGCTCGAATGTGTGTCCCAACCCTGCACGCTGAATGGACTCTACCCGCCAGTCCGCAGGTGCACCGGTGGTACTGAGCGAGACGGTCGGTACGCCGGAACTGTCAATGAGCCGGCGCCCCCAGGGATCATCCACGCAGACTACGGCGCGGCGGACCCGCTGGGGGGTGAAAAGCTCCGCCTTCGTCTGGAAATACTCGTCCATGCTGCCGTGCAGATCAAGATGGTCCTGCGTCAGGTTCGTGAACCCTGCCACGTCAAAACGCACTCCGTCCACCCGCCGGTAGGAGATGGCGTGTGAGGACACTTCCATTGCTGCCGCGTCCAGACCCCGTTCCCGCATCAGGCCGAGGATGCCGTGGACTTCCGGAGACTCGGGCGTGGTGAGCGCACTGGGAATCGCTTCGCTGCCCGCGGTGATTTCAATCGTCCCGATCAGGCCTGTGGATTGGTCCAGTGCCTTCAGCAGGGAGTTAACGAAGTACGTGGTGGTTGTTTTTCCGTTGGTACCGGTGACGGCGAAGAGGTTGGGCCGGGAGCCTGCGGGCTGGCTGTTGTAGACCCTGGCTGACAGCGGTCCAACGAGGGCCCGTAGGTCCGGCGCTGCCAGCACCGGCATCGCACCCAAGTCTTGCCCCGCAATCAATTCGGCACCGGCGTCGTCCGTAAGAAATGCCGCTGCACCCGCTGCGGCAACCTGGGCAGCGAACTCGGCCCCGTGTCGGTTGGCTCCTGGCAAACCGATGTAGAGGTCCCCCGGTTCCACGGCGCGCGAGTCGATCGACAGTCCGGTCACGGCAGTGTCCCAATCTGTTCCTGCAGCCGATGCCATGGCCGGCAACCCGGCATCTGCCAGGACCTGCTGCAGTTCGTGCAGGGTGACGGGCTCGACAAGTTCCGGCCGCATAGGCGAGGCAGACCTGTGCGGCTGACGGGGGGTGGTGCTCACAAAGTTCTCCAGAATCATTACTCGAGCGGAAGTTTAACCGGATTGGTGGTGGACGGCGGCACATTGTAGGTATTGAGCACCTGGCTCATGACCTTTTTGAAAACCGGACCGGCGGTCAGCGAGAACACGCCGCCCTCAGGCTGCTGGATGGTCGCCACGACAACATACTCAGGGTCCTCCATGGGAGCGATTCCGGCGTAGGAAATCGTGTAGCCGCTGAACCCGCCGTCGTTGGACGGCGCCTCTGCCGTACCCGTCTTCACACCGATGCGGTAGTCCTCGATATTACCCGGCAGGCCGCTGGCAACGTGCGAGTCGGTCTCCAGCATGTCCTGCACCTGGTCTGCCGTCTCGGAGGAGACTGCACGCCCGACTTCCTCCTTAGCCACCGGATGTTCGGTACCGTCGGGGTCGATATAGGCGTCGATCAGCCGCGGCTCCATCCTGACGCCGTCGTTGGCAATGGTGGCGAAGGCGACGGCGGTGTGCAGGGCGGTCTGTGCCAGGCCCTGGCCGAACAGGACGGTGAACTCCTGGCGGCCGTCCCAAGTCTCCGGCGGTGCTAGCAGGCCCGCGGTGGTCCCATGGAGGCCGATGTCGAACTTGTGGCCGGTCCCGAACCTGCGCAGGTAGTCGTAGCGTTGCTGCCTGGTCAACTGTTCGCCGATCATCACGGTGCCCGTGTTCCAGGAATTCGCGAGGATACCCGCCGTGGTCAGCGTCTTGGTACCGTGTGGCCGGGCATCAATGAACGTCTGACCGTTGACCGTGTACTCGGGCGGAATTGTGTATTTGGTGGTCGGAGTCGTGATGCCCTCTTCGATGGCCGCAGCCATCGTGATCATCTTCGTCGTCGAGCCGGGCTCGAAGGCCTTCGTCGCGGCATAGGACTGCCGCTCGCCATTAGGTGTGGCTCCGGGATCGTTGGGATCAAGCGTGGTCGAATCCGCCAGTGCGATGATGTCACCGGTCTTGGCGTTCATCACCACGATGGTGCCGTACTCGGCGTCGTATTCCTTGACCTCCGCGGCGATGGCTTCCTGGGCATACCATTGCAGGTCCGAGTTCAGGGTGAGCCTGACGCTCTGGCCATCCTGGGCGGGCACCTCTTCGTTGGTGGCCACCGGGATGCGGATTCCGTCCGCCCCGATTTCGAACGTGCGCTCTCCGGGCGTGCCGGCGAGCACTTCCTGCTGCGTGGCTTCAATGCCTTCGAGCGGCGTGCCGTCGGATCCCAGGAAGCCGACAACCGAGCCTGCCACCTCGCCCACTGGATAGTTCCTGGTAGTGGTCTCGCGCGACTGCAGGCCGGGGAAAGCCAGGTTCTCGACTTTCTCCTGGATTTCGGGCGTGACGGACTTCGCTACATAGTTGAACGGCATATCACCGACGACGGCGTCCCGCACCGTGGCGACGTCCTGCCCCAGGATGGCCGCGAGCTTGTCGATTTCGCCCTCGATCTGCACATCTTCGACCTGACGGGTTTCCGGGTTGAACCGTTGGAAATCCTCGACCAGTCGCTGATCCACGACGATGTCGAAACGTTGCACACTCCGGGCCAGCACAGTTCCTTCGGCGTCAAGGATTTCGCCCCGCAGAGCAGGTATTTCCGAGGTCCGCAGGCGCTTGTCGATCGCAGCTTGAGCCATTCCGGCGGTATCAAGGCCTTGTAGCTGAAAAAGGCGTCCACCCAGGATGACCAGCAGGACCAGCACCACGGCGAGTCCTGCGCGGAGCCTTCGGGCCGTCACTTCGGCCCGCCGGTTGCTTGGGACTTGGGCCTTGGTTCTTGCCACTAGGGATCCTCGTTCGTCTCACCGGGCAATTGGTTGTTACTGCCCTGTTTTTTGCTTCGGTGCCGGGATGGTTCCGCCATTCAGCTCCTCGGGGCTGAATGTCTTCTCACTGCCGCCGGTTGATGACTGTTCGGCTGCCCGCTTGGATTCGGCCGGCGACTGGTCTGCCTCGGCTGCCTTCTTTGCTGCCTTTTCCGGTGCCTTTTCCGCTGCTGCTGGAGCTTCGGCCTCAACCGGGGCCGCGGCTCCCGTTTCAGCTCCCGCCTCGGCTTCAGCGGCTTCAGCGGGCGTTAGTGCCTGCGCCGGGAGTTCCGGACGATCCACCAACTGTGACGGCGCAGAACCTTCCTTTGCCGCCTGCGGGTCCCCGCTGACCTTCATCGTCTCCAAATCAATGGAACCGACCGAAGGCGAAACCACCATTCCCAATTGTGCAGCCTCCGCGGCCAGATTCTGTGGAGCCTGGCGGTTTTCCAGCTGCTGTGTCAGTTTTTCGTTCTGCTGAGCCAAGGCAACCTGTTCGCCCCGGAGCTTTACGATGTTGTACTGTCCTCCGGATACGGAGATATTGAGTACCAGCACGCACCCGAGGGCGGCAACGAGCACGGCGAAGCAGAACACGGCAAAAGGCACGCGCTTGCGGGCCGGTCCGGAAGGTACCACCGATAGCGGTGTGCGGGGCGCCGCGTTCCGTTCAGGCAGTGCGCCGGTGTACCGGGCGTCCCGGGCCGTGCTGCCCTCCACCATGGGTTGAACTGCCGGCCTGGTGTTCCGAGCTGTTGCGCTCATGAGGAGCTCCTGTTCCGAATGCGTTCTACCGCCCGCAATCTGGCCGAAGCCGCCCGCGGGTTTTCTGCGATCTCTGCTTCAGTCGGCACCTCGGTGCCCTTGGTTAGAGTTTTCAACTGGGCCTTGTGCTCCTCCAGCTCCACCGGGAACCCGACGGGGGCCGACGACCGGGAGCCGGAGGCGAAGAAGCCCTTGACGATCTTGTCCTCCAAGGAGTGGTAGGACATGACCACTACCCGACCGCCCATACCCAGTACGTCCAACGCAGCCGGGATGGCGCGCTCAAGCACCTCCAGCTCTTCGTTGACTTCGATCCGCAGCGCCTGGAAAGTCCTCTTCGCCGGGTGCCCGCCGGTACGTGCCGCCGATGCCGGGACCACTTTGCGAATTGCGTCCACCAGCTGCCCCGTCGTTTCGAGGGGAGCTTCATCACGGGCTGCGACAATGGCGGATGCAATCCTGCCGGCAAACTTTTCTTCGCCCCACTTGCGGATAATGCGGACCAGTTCGTCCTGACTGTAGGTGTTCACCACGTCTGCCGCGGTCTGCCCTCGGCTGGTGTCCATGCGCATGTCCAGCGGCGCGTCATAGGAATAGGCGAAGCCGCGGTCCCGTTCGTCGAGCTGCATCGATGAGACGCCCAGGTCGAAGAGCACGCCGTCCACGGTGTCCAAACCGAGATCACGGACGACGTCGGCAATCTCGTCATAGACCGCGTGCACCAGGTCTGTCCTGCTGCCGAATTCAGCCAGACGCTTGCCAGCGAGGCCCAGCGCCTGCTCATCCCGGTCTATGCCGACCAGGTGCAGCTGCTCATACCGCCGGAGCAGCGCCTCGGAATGGCCGCCCATGCCCAGGGTGGCGTCAACGACAACGGCACGCCCGGTGGAGTCAATGGCCTTCTCGATTGCCGGAGCCAGGAGGTTGATGCAGCGGTCGCGCAGCACGGGGACGTGACGGTCCTCTGTCGGGCGATCCTCGCTCATCCAGCCTGCTCCTCCGGTTGTTTTTGTTGCCTGGGCTCTTCTGTTTCCTGCAAGTCCTTTAAACCGATTGATTCTTGGACCAGATCCCCATCCGCGCCTAGCCTCTCCGCCTGATTCCGGGGAAGGTGATTCAGGTGGTCGTGCTGGGCGGCTGGAGATCTCATTCAAGAATCCGGCGGTAGTGCTGTTTCCGACCCATGTCAGAAGATTCCAGGTATTGCATCTTCATCTGTTTCGGAGAAGGCGGCTTCCTTCTCCGTCAGGTACTCGTTCCAAGCCTGAGCGTCCCAGATTTCTGCACGCGTTCCGGCGCCGATAACGGCGAGTTCCCGGTCCAGGCCCGCATAAGCACGAAGCGCGGATGGAATCGTAACCCGGCCTTGCTTATCAGGTACCTCATCAGAAGCTCCGGACAGGAAAACCCGAGCGTAGTCACGAGCCTGCCGTGACGATATGGGCGCCTTGCGCATTTCTTCATGCACCCGTTCGAATTCCCGCTGACTGAAGACGTAGATGCAACGCTCTTGTCCCCGTGTGAGCACGAGTCCATCGGACAGTTCCTCACGGAACTTGGCCGGGAGAATCAACCGCCCCTTTTCGTCCAGCCGCGGCGTATGCGTTCCGAGGAACATCGCCACCGCCTTGCCGATAAAGGAGTTAGTCAACCTCCTGCGTTCACCACTACCCTCTGATGTCCTCCACTTTACTCCACAATTCACCACAGTCAACACATAAAGCGGAGATAAGGGTGTTTCTCTTGCCCTATATTCCGCGCCAGATCAGCAAATGAGGGAGGTGGTGGAATGTGGAGGGAATTGGCCCGGGTTAGTGCGCGGGAGCGGCCAGAACCGTTAAATAAGAAAAGACCCGTCCTGGACGGGTCTTTCTTTTAGCTCGGGTTTCCAGCGCGTGGAGGAAAGTGGAGCAAGGAGGCTGGCTGGTTAGGTGGTCCTCATGACGGTGTGGTCATTGACATGGTCATTGACGGTCCTCGCCCTGGCGCCGTTCGTCCCACCGGTTCTCCAGGTTGGACATAAAGCCCCCCTTGGAGGGCGGGGATGATTTGCCGGCCTTGGACGAAGCATCCTTGCCTCCTCCTGACCGTCTGCTGGTAGCCCAGTAAACACCGGCCCCCATCACAATGAATCCCAGAACACCCAAGGCAATGATTTGGTTGGAGATACCAATCAACAGCACCAGAATGCCCGCCACCGCGATCAACGAGCCGACAACAATGTGTCTCGTTGACAGCGACCGGCCCGAGGCCGACTCCATATGGCTGGCAAATTTGGGGTCATCAGCATGCAGTTGCTGCTCCAGCTGATCCAGCAGCCGCTGTTCATGCTCTGAGAGTGGCATCTGAACCTCCTTCTTCCTGTCCCCCGTAGTCCGCGTATCTATGAAACGGACGTGCTGGGAAAAGAGTTCCTCGAACTTCCCGTAAAAACTTCATTTCCTTACTACTAAGGATAGATTGCAAACGGTCCATTCGAAAGCTGCATGTCCTTATTGACGGCTCATCCAGCGCTCATGACGGCTTATCCGGTCCCATCGTCCTTCCGGCCTGTCTCCGAGTCCTGCCGGCCACCCACTGCAAGCCCTGTTTCGCCGCCTGCACCACCCGTCGAAGCTTGATTTCGGCCAGGTCTGATGCCCCGTTGGGCTGGCGGCAACAAGGCGGCCGGCATAACTCCGCCACGGCCGAACTTCAAATTCACTTTGTCCAGCACCTCCTCAGCAGTCCGCCAGTTATCCTCGGTGCCGTCAATGGTCAGTTGCTGCCCCGCGCCGGCCGTTGGCTCCAGCTGTTCTGCACGTAGGCCTATCAGCCGAACAGGCATCGGCCGCTCGCCCAGGCCGGCGAGCTGTGCCACAGCCGCGGCGTACAGCTGGTGGGCGCTGTCTGCGGGCTCCGCGAGGCGCCGGGACCTGCTCAAGGTAGTGAAGTCCGCGTAGCGAAGTTTCAGCGCCACTCCCCTGCATTGCATTCCGGAGGCCCTCAGCCGCACAGCCGTACGGTGCGCAAGACGCAGAAGCTCGCGCTGCAACTGCGCGGTATCCGAGACGTCGGTGGCAAAGGTCTCTTCGGCGCCGATACTCTTCTCCAGCCTTTCCGGTGTCACTTTCCGGTCATCGATCCCCCAGGCCAGCCGGTATACGTGATCCCCGGCAGATCCGAGAACCCGATGCAGCGTCTGTTGGGGTGTGTGGGCCAGATCCGCGACCGTATGGATGCCGAGCCTTGCCAGGATGTCTCGCGTTTTCGCCCCCACGCCCCACAGCGCCCCTACCGGTAGCGTGTGAAGGAACTCGACCGTGCGCTCCAGCGGAATCAGCAGCAGCCCGTCAGGCTTGGCATGTGTGGAGGCAATCTTCGCCACGAACTTGCTCGAGGCAATTCCGACCGTGGCGGTGATTCCCAGCTCAGACCGGATGGTCTGCCGGATGAGCGCTCCGATCTCCAGTGGTTGGCCCAGTCTGCGGATCGAACCGCTGACGTCGAGAAATGCTTCGTCGACACTCAGTTGCTCAACTTCAGGCGTGATGTTCCGGAAGATTTCCATGACCTTTTCGGACATCCGATGGTACTTGTACTGATGCGGTTCGATAATCACGGCATGCGGGCTCAGTCGCTGGGCCCGCGACATCGGCATTGCCGACCGAACGCCGTGCTCCCTGGCTTCGTACGACGCTGAGAGTACAACCGACCTTCCCGACGGTGATCCGACAATCACCGGCCGGCCGATCAGGTCGGGACGCTCAAGGAGTTCGACGGCGACGAAAAACGCGTCCATGTCGACATGCATAATGGTGCAGTTCTGCTGCCGTGCCTCGCTCACCTCTCTATGGTAAGTTCCGCTGGGCTTGACGGCGCTCTACCGTGGCTAGACTGGACAGGTACCCGCCTGCCCGTCGAGGAGTATGTCTTGCTGCAATATCACCGGCCCGGATCACCACCTTCTGAGGAAAGCCAGTGAACATGGAGACGTCTGTCAACAAAAACCGTTCAATAGCCGAGCAAGAGAAATTCCAGAACAGCCTCGTTACGGGGTTGCAGGAGTTCCTCGGTGAACAACGCGCGCAGTTACAGGAGATCTCCGAGGACGCCGCTGAGCTGATAGACGCCGTGGCGGTTCTGGCTGATGGCGGAAAACGGTTGCGTGCCTTGCTCGCCTATTGGGGATGGCGCGGAGCCGGCGGTGCCGAACTGGCCGGGCAGGCAGTTCAAGCGGGTATCGCCATCGAACTTTTCCAGGCTGCGGCATTGATCCATGACGACATCATTGACCGATCGGATACCAGGAGGGGAAAACCTAGCGTTCATCGGGGCTTTGAACTCCGGCATCGCCAACGCGGTTGGTCCCTGGACGCAGAACGGTACGGCGAGGCAGCCGCTATCCTCGCGGGCGACCTCTGTTTGTCCTTCAGCGAAGAAGTCTTCGCCGGAATCGGTTCGGAAGGTGCCTCCGGAACAAGGGCAAGGAAGATCTTCAACAGAATGCGCGCCGAGGTGATGGCCGGACAGTACCTGGATGTACTTGAGGAAGTAGCCGGCCCCGGCCGGCCGCCGGAGCACGCGGTGGACCGGGCATTGAAGATTCTTCGTTACAAGTCCGCTAAGTATTCAACGGAGCATCCGCTCTGCCTGGGGGGAGCTTTGGCCGGTGGTGATTCGGAACTGATCAGCCGATATTCCGCATTCGGACTCCCATTGGGAGAAGCATTCCAGATCCGCGATGACGTCCTTGGCGTCTTTGGAGATCCTGAAACGACAGGCAAGCCCGCTGGGGACGATCTGCGCGAAGGCAAGCGGACCGTATTAATCGGATTGACGCTCAACAACTGCAGCCCTTCGGAGCGTGACTATCTCGAAAAGCATCTGGGATCACCCGATCTCACGGGAGCGGAAATCGACGGGCTCCGCGGGATCATCGAACAATCGGGAGCCCTCGGATCTGTTGAAGCGATGATTGCCGAACTCAGCGATGCTGCATTCAGTGCCTTGGAACTGCTGCCCGTGGAGCCGGTTGTCGGCGAGGCCATGCAAAACCTCGCCGACCGCGCGGTGCGGCGCACTGCCTAGTTCTAAATTACGGTGAGCCGAGCGCGCCGGCCCAGTTACGCGTCCGGCCGGCGTGCCCTACCAGGCAAGGGCTTGCGCGCGGCGCCGGATCTCGGTTTTGCGGCCCTCGCGCAGTGCGTCGATCGGGCGGCCCGGGAGTGATTCATCCGCGGTAAAAAGCCAGCGCAGTATCGCCTCGTCGCTAAAGCCTGAATCCCCAAGAACAGCAATCGTGCCCTTAAGGCTGTCAAGGATCTGATCCTCAACAATGAATGCAGCGGGGACGGATCGGATATTTCGGTCCCCTATCCGAACGGCAATCACGGCTCCTTCATCAATAAGGCTGTGGACCTTCTTGATTGACACGTCGAGACGTTCGGCCACATCAGGCAACGGCAACCATTCGGTAATTAATTCTTCGAGTTCACTCACGTAATAAGCGTGCCATGCGCGGGCCTTTCAAACCACTTCCCAACTCGACACGCCGCCTCAGATATCCAGGCTGCAAATTTCGCTTTTGTGTTATGCGGAATTAGTGTAGATTCACACAAGTCACAAGTTTCACTTTGATAACAACTGAAACACTCGCAACTCGTTCAACAGCCTACGGGCCTGCGGCATATGCCGTTGACCACTGATGAGGAATGTCCATGACTGACCAGCGCCCGTTCTCCAGCAGCCGCGCCCAGGGACGGACTGCAGCCCAGCCTTCCCGCAAGCTGCTGACCGCCGCGGCCACCGCGGCGATTCCCGCCGTCGTACTTTCCTCCGCTGCGTTTGCACTTCCGGCCCAAGCCGCGGAGCAGGCTCCCCGTATGGCACTGCAGCCCAAGCTGGCCGGTGCGGGCCTCCCTGTGCAGGCGTCCAGGATCGTTCCGGCTGCGGATGTTGCACTCCTGCTGCCGTCCACCCTGCGTCCGGCGCTGAAGCCCACTCCGTCAGCCCATACCGTCAAATCCGGCGAGACGATCAGTGGCATCGCGGCTCGCTACGGCCTGGGCACCTCGAAAGTTCTCAGCCTCAACGGCTTGAAGCCCAGTTCGATCATCTACCCGGGCCAGAAGATCAAGCTCTCGGGCAGTGCTTCCTCGGGATCGGCCACCAAGTCATCTTCGGGCTCCTCCTCATCCTCCGGTGGGTCCTACACCGTGAAGTCGGGCGACACCCTGTCCGGGATTGCCGCCCGCCACGGCATGGGCCTGAGCAAGATCCTCTCGCTCAACGGCCTCAAGGCCAGCTCCATCATCTACCCGGGCCAGAAGATCAAGGTCAGCGGCTCGGCTGCATCTTCGACGACCACCGCCAATACTTCATCGGCAAAGACCTCGTCGAGCTCCGGTGGGTCCTACACGGTCAAGTCGGGCGATACGCTGTCCGGGATTGCCGCCCGCCACGACATGGGCCTGAGCAAGATCCTCTCGCTCAACGGCCTCAAGGCCACTTCCACCATCTACCCGGGCCAGAAAATCAAGGTCAGCGGTTCAGCCGGCACAGTAAAGACCGCCAAGGTCTCTTCGACAACGGCCTCGAGCTCCGGCTCCTCCTACACGGTCAAGGCCGGCGATACGCTGTACGGCATAGCGATCAAGCACAACATCACACTGAGCAAGCTTCTGCAGTCGAGCGGGTTGAAATCGACGTCGGTCATCTACCCGGGCCAGAAGATCAAGGTTTCGGGTGCAGGCAGCAGCGAGTCGGATGTGAATGCGGCATCGGCCGAACCGCTGGTGCCGAGCACCTTCCTCCATTACTCGTACCCGAAGGCAGTGGTTGCGAAGGCCAACGAGAACAAGCGCCTGCTGCTCTCCACCCCGCAGCCCAGCCAGTCGCAGATGAAGGCCATCATTGCCGACACGGCACGCAGCATGGGCGTTGATCCGGCTCTTGCCTTGGCCCATGCGTACCAGGAGTCCGGATTCCAGCAGACCGCGGTTTCCCCCGCCAACGCCATCGGCGCCATGCAGGTGATTCCGGCTTCGGGCGATTGGGCCTCGGATCTGGTTGGCCGGAAGCTGAACCTGCTGGATCCCTACGACAACGCCACTGCCGGCGTGGCCATCATCAGCGCGCTGGTCCGCACCAGCGATGATCTCGACGACGCGATTGCGTCGTATTACCAGGGCCAGCACTCGGTAAAGACCCACGGCATGTTCGACGACACCAAGACGTATGTGAAGGCCATCAAGGCGCATATGAAGAATTTCTAGTAGCAGCATGGCGGGTCGCCCACGGGCGCCCGCGGCAGCGGCGAGGGTCCGGATCTGTGTTGATCCGGACCCTCGCCGCGTTAGGACATAGGATCGAAGAGTGCAGGAACGGGTTACGGATGCAATGGTCGGCGCAACAGTGGACGGGCGGTACCTGATTCTTTCGCGCCTCGCGCGTGGCGGCATGTCCACTGTCTATCTGGCCACCGATACCCGCCTGGACCGGCATGTGGCGCTGAAAATCATGTATCCGCATTTGGCCGAGGACACCAGTTTCCTGGAACGCTTCGTCCGCGAAGCCAAGTCCGCCGCAAAGCTCTCGCACCCCCACGTGGTCGGCGTCCTGGACCAGGGGTTCGACGGCCAGGTTGCCTACCTGGTGATGGAATATGTCCCTGGCCATACGTTGCGCGATGTCCTCAATGACAAGGGTGCCTTGACTCCACGGCTGGCCCTGGCATTGCTGGATCCGGTCATCGAGGGGCTCGCGGCCGCACATGAAGCGGACCTTGTCCACCGCGATGTGAAACCCGAGAACGTGTTGATGTCCTCCGACGGCCGGATCAAGATCGGCGACTTCGGGCTCGCCCGTGCGGTGTCCACCACCTCGAACACGGGGACGCTGATCGGCACCGTAGCGTATCTGGCGCCCGAACTCGTGACGGGGGCGCCCGCGGATGCACGCAGCGACATCTATTCGGCAGGGATCATGCTCTTCGAGATGCTCACCGGCAGGCAGCCCTTTACCGGCGAGGTTCCCATTCATGTCGCCTTCCAGCATGTGAACTCCACCGTGCCCGCACCGTCCACGCTGGTGCCCGGCCTAGCCGCGGATCTTGATGAACTGGTGCTGTGGTGCACTTCGTCCGACCCCGAACAGCGTCCGGTCGATGCCGGCGCCCTCCTCGGCGAGCTGCGACATATCCGCACCACGCTAAGCGACGCGGATCTCGACTCGCCGAAGACAGGTTCGTCCGGCACTGCACCCACGCCGCGTGAACAGAGCCCACCCAACTCGGCAGGCCCGCCTACCGAAGTCATCGGTCAGGACGAAAACCGGACCACAGTGATTGCACCGTCCTACCAACACACACAGGCACTGACCCGGCCTCAGGCTGCGGTGAAAGCCGGAAACGGCTACGGGCAAGCGTCGGATTCTTCCGATGCATCCGATGGGGCAACACCGCTGACGAAACGCGAGGCTAAAGCCCGCGACAAGGAGTTGTCCCGGCAGGCACGGCGACCCGAGCAATCACTGCGCAGTCATCCCCGCAGACGGGGTTTGCTCTGGGCCATCGTGCTGGGAATCCTCGCGGTACTTGTCGCGACCGCCGGTTGGTTCTTCGGCCTGGGTCCGGGAGCACCAGTGGAAATTCCGGGAGTCTCGGGCAAGCCTGTCAGCGATGCCCAATCCATCCTGCAGGATCAGGGTCTGAACTTCCGGATCGAGGAAGCCTTCAACGAGGAGCTCGAAGCCGGTGTGGCGATCGGAACCGATCCACCGGCGCCGGAGCAGATCCGGCGGTTTGAAACGCTGACTCTGCTCGTTTCCAAGGGTCCCCAGCTATTTCCCGTACCGTCCGTCACCGGAATGACCGTCGAACAGGCGCAGGCTGAACTGGCCAGAGCGAATCTGGCCGCCGGCGATGTCACCGAAGCCTTTGACGAAAAGGTTCCATCCGGCGAGGTTATCGGCCAGCAGCCTGCGGCCGAGGAGCAGCTGCGCCGAAACACCCCGGTGGATCTGACGGTGTCCAAAGGACCAGAGCCGTTTGCTGTCCCCGATGTCACCGGCTTGACTCGGGACGAGGCTACCGCCGCTCTGGAGAATGCCGGCTTGACTGTCGAATTTGCTCCGGAGGCTCAATTCCATCGGAACATTCCCGAGGGGAGCATTGCCGCGCAGAACCCGGAACAAGGCAATGTCATCCGTGGCGATACCGTGACGCTGACGCTGTCAAAGGGCCCGCGGATGGTTAACGTTCCCAATCTCGTTGGCCAGCAGGCAGACGATGCCCGGCGGCAGCTCGAGGAGCTGGGTTTCGAGGTCGAGATTAATGAGATCTTGGGCGGGTTCTTCGGCACCGTCCGGAGGCAAGATCCCGTGGACCAGTCCGTGCCCGAAGGCTCCGTCATCACGCTGACCGTAGTCTAAGCGGACGGCGGAGCCTTACGGCAGGGATCAGGAGCGCTTGGCCAATGCGCCCGCTACCAGGAACGCCATCTCCAGGGACTGCATGTGGTTCAGGCGCGGATCACACACCGATTCGTAACGGTCCAGGAATGCGTCCTGGTCGATAGGATCCGCACCTCCAAGGCATTCGGCAACGTCGTCTCCGGTCATCTCCATGTGCATGCCGCCTGGGAAAGTACCCAGACCCTTGTGGACCTCGAAGAAGCCGCGAACCTCATCGATGACATCGTCGAAGTTGCGGGTCTTGTAGCCGTTCGGCGACGTTACGGTGTTGCCGTGCATAGGATCGGTCACCCATAGCACTTTGGCGCCGCTGGCCGTGACCTTTTCCACCAGCGGGGGAAGCTTCTCCCGGATATTACCGGCGCCCATTCTGGTGATGAAGGTCAGTCGGCCCGGTTCACGCTCCGGATCCAGTTTGTCGATCAGCCGCAGGGCGTCGTCCGCCGTAGAGGTGGGGCCAAGCTTCACGCCGATGGGGTTGCGAACCCGGGACAGGAAGTCGACGTGTGCGCCGTCGATCTGGCGGGTCCTCTCTCCGATCCAGAGGAAGTGGCCGGAAGTGTCGTACGGTAGCCCGGTACGGGAATCGATCCGGGTCAGGGCGCGTTCGTAATCAAGCACGAGGGCTTCATGACTGGCAAAGAATTCCACCCGCTTGAGCGCCTCGAAATCAGCACCGCAGGCATCCATGAACCGCACTGCGCGGTCGATCTCGCGGGCCAGAGATTCATACCGCGAATGCGCAGGGTTGGCGGTGAATCCCTTGTTCCAGTGGTGTACCAACCGAAGGTCGGCAAAGCCGCCCTGGGTGAAGGCACGGATCAGGTTCAGGGTGGAGGCGGACGTGTGGTAGGCACGAACCAGCCGCGACGCGTCATGGCCTCGGGTCTCGGGGGTAAAATCGAAGCCGTTGACCATGTCGCCGCGGTAGGCGGGCAGCGTGACACCGTCCCGGGTTTCATCGTTGGATGACCGCGGCTTTGCGAACTGTCCTGCCATCCGGCCCATCTTGATTACGGGCAGGGAAGCACCGTAGGTCAGGACCACTGCCATCTGCAGGATCGTGCGCACACGGGCACTGATTTTATCCGCAGTAGCGCCTTCGAAGGTTTCGGCGCAGTCGCCGCCCTGCAAGAGGAAGGCCCTGCCTTCGGCAGCTTCGGCCAACCGCCCGCGCAGCACATCCACTTCCCCGGCAAATACCAGCGGCGGAAGGGAGGACAGCTCCGCTAGAGATGACTCGTAGACCTTGCTGTCCTGCCAGGTCGGCTGTTGGACAACAGGCAGGTCGCGCCAAGCATCCAGGCCAGGATATTCGGCGGCACCGGGCTGCGGAGTGGATACAGGGGCAGATGCGCTAAGTTCAGTCACACATCAATGCTAGACCCCTTGAACTCTCGTTTCTGCCCCGTCGTAATGCGTGCGGCCGGATAAGTCACATTGACCGTATTGATCCCCCGTGGCCTGGCCCGGTTCAGGACCCGGGCTTGCGCGGTTTCCGGCGGCCGCCGGACTGCCCGGCGTCGTCACCGCCGGCAATGTCCGTTGCGGCAGACGATGCGGCACCGGCATCTGGCTGCGCGCTGGGCGTAGGCTCCGTATGTGCGGTACCGGCTGCCGTGGCAAGCGATTCCGGGTTGCCGATTATCGTGATGGCTCCCGGTGCCTTGACTGTGCCCGGCTTCTGCAGATCCTCACCGGCCGCGCCCACGGCTTCAGCCTTGCGCTGCTCCTGCCCGGCCTTGGCTGACTTGCGTGCTGTCTGCTGCGCCTTCACCGTGTTGGCGTATACGTCGACGTACTCCTGGCCGGAGAGCCGCATGATCTCGTACATGATTTCGTCTGTGACGGAACGCTGAATGAAGCGGTCGTTCTCCAGACCTTTGTATCTGGAAAAGTCCAGCGGCTTGCCGATAATCGTTCCGACCCGTCGGATGTTCGGGATACGACGGCCGATGGGCTGGACCTTGTCGGTACCGATCATGGCAACCGGGACCACCGGCACGCCAGTGCTCAGAACCAGTTTGGCGACACCGGTTTTGCCCCGGTAGAGCCGGCCGTCAGGACTGCGTGTGCCTTCCGGGTAAATCCCGAGCAGTCCGCCCGCGTTCAGGACATCGGCTCCCCCGGACAACGACGACGCCGACGCGGCTCCACCTGAGCGGTCCATCGGCAACTGGTTGGTAAGCCGGAAGAAGGCAGCTGTCATCCTGCCTTTTAATCCTCGGCCGTTGAAGTACTCGGATTTCGCCAGAAACACCACCGGCCGGGGCACGGCCAGCGGCAGGAAGATCGAGTCGGAAAAGGACATATGGTTGCTGGCCAGGATTGCCGGACCGTCTGGAATGTTATCGAGGCCCTTGATCCATGGGCGGAACAGGAGCCGGACCACCGGTCCAATGAAGATCGTCTTCATCACCCAATAGAACACGTGAGCCCTTCCAGTTGAACCGAGCGCAGCGCCGGTCGCTTCGATTTCCGTTTGTGACTCTACTCTAGGTAATCCGCCGCCCGTGCAGACTCCCCGTCCGGGCAGCATCGGCCAGGGCGGATAGAAGATTATAGGGACCAGATGACAACATAGTGTCATGACCACCTTGGAGCCGCCCCGGCCCTTTGCGAGTAATGGCCGCGGCCCTAATTCCCGGATCGGCGTGGTGCTCAGCCACGGGTTCACCGGGTCTCCCCGCAGCCTGCAGAACTGGGCCGATTATCTGGCCGGGGCAGGGTTCGCCGTCAGGCTGCCGCTGCTTCCCGGACACGGCACGACGTGGCAGGAATTGGCCAAGACCCCCTGGGAGCGCTGGTACGGCGCGGTGGAGCAGGCATATGACGAACTCGCGTGCGAACGCAGCACGGTCTTCGCCGCAGGTCTTTCCATGGGTGGTGCGCTGGCCCTGCGCTTGGCGGCGTACCGTCCGGTGGCCGGCGTCGTTGCAGTCAACCCGGGACTCACGTTTGCCAACCCTGTTGCCAGGTTTGCCGGCGTGCTCAAGTACATCATCAGGTCCACTCCCGCCATCGCAAACGACATCAGCAAGCCCGGGCAGGATGAACAGGCGTATGCCCGCACGCCGGTGGCCGCCGTGCACCAGTTGAGCCGGCTCTTCGCCGATACCACCGCCTCGCTGCCACGGGTGAACGCTCCGGCACTGATTTTCCGGTCTACCGTTGACCATGTAGTCCCCGAGTCCAGCACGGCGCTCATCCGCAGGCAGATCGGATCTCGACGCCTGACGGTCGTGGAACTTGGCAACAGCTACCATGTCGCCACCATGGATAATGATGCTGAAGAGATCTTTGATCACTCGGCCCGGTTCATCCTGGAAAATGCCGGCGAAAGGAACGCCACGAATGTCTGAGCGTGAACCGTCGCACGACGATGCTGTCTGGCAGGATCTCGTCGCCCGGCTCGAGTCGGCCGAAGCCGCACCGGATCCGCAGGACAAGGACACTCCAGGTCAGGACGATCCGAGGCCTGCCGACGCAGGCAATCCACCCTCAAGAGGCCCGTCCGCTGTCAACTTCCCGAGGGAAAGCCCGCCGGAAGACGCCTTGCCCGTCGCGGGCCCCAGGGACTACTACCCGGCAGAGCCTGAGGACGACGAGTTCGTACCGCCCGAGCCTGCGCCGCTGGGCACGGGCGAACCCCTGCTGGTGCTGGCGTGGTGCGGCGCCGTCGGCGGACCCATAGCGTTGCTGCTCATGGCCATGTTCTGGCGCAGCGCGCCCTTTGCCGCCGTCGTCGGTTTGATCGTCATGATCATTGCGGCCGGCGCGTACCTCGTTTCAAGGCTGCCCGGCGAAAGGGACAGCGGCGACGACGGTGCGCAGGTCTGAGAATCTCAGGCGCAGCCAGCCGGGGTGACCGAAGGCGCTGGAATCGTTGCAGCGCTCAGCGGCCGGCACTCCGTTATCGATTCGTAGGTTACCAGCGAGTACAGCAATGTGATTTAGGTTATAGGCTAAAGGGAAACCCGTTGGGGTGGTTTGCCTGATTACGAAGGAGTCGATGTGCGCGAATACAGCGTCCCTGCCATGGTGGATGTTCCCCGGAACTCGAACATTACGGATCTCGTGGTTAAGCAGGCTGGCAAAGCCTCCAACCCCGCATTATTTTCCCGCAAGGATGCTTCCGGGACATGGCAGGACATCCGGGCCACCGAATTCCTCGCCGACGTTGTGTTGCTGGCAAAGGGAATGACTGCCAGTGGGATAGCACCCGGGGACCGCGTGGGGATTATGGCGCGTACGCGCTATGAATGGTCGCTGGTGGACTTCGCCATCTGGTTCGCGGGCTGTGTTTCCGTGCCCATCTATGAGACATCCTCCCCCAGCCAGGTTGCCTGGATTCTGGGCGATTCCGGTGCCGTCGGTGCTTTTGTCGAAAGCGCTGCGCATGAGAACGTCGTCCGCCAAGCGGTTTCGAATGAGTCGCTGGAAGCCGTCAAGCACGTCTGGCAGCTGGACGGCACGGGCCTGGATGCGCTGCGCGCAGCCGGTGCGGATCTTGAGGACAGCGTCATCGAGGAGCGCCGCGGACTCGCTGGGCTGGATGACCTGGCGACCATCATCTATACCTCCGGCACCACGGGCCGGCCCAAGGGATGCGAACTGACCCATGGCAACTTCGTGGAGCTTTCCGCAAGCGGCGCCGCAGCACTGCCGGCCGTTGCCCATGAGGGGGCCCGGACCATCATGTTCCTGCCGCTGGCCCACGTCTTCGCGCGCTTTATCTCGGTCCTCTGCGTGACCTGCGGTGCCACCGTGGCCCATACCCCGGACGTCAAGAACCTGCTGCCGGATCTGCAGAGCTACCGCCCCACCTTCATCCTCGCGGTGCCCAGGGTCTTCGAAAAGGTTTACAACAGTTCCATGCTCAAGGCCGAGGACGGCGGCAAGGGCAGGATTTTCCACGCCGCCGCGGACACAGCGATCGCCTGGTCCAAGGCGGAGCAGGCCGGCAAGGTGCCCTTACTGCTGAACCTGAAGCACAAGCTCTTCGACAAGCTCGTCTTCCACAAAATCCGCGAGGCCATGGGCGGGCGCGTCGAGTACGCGGTTTCCGGCGGCGGCCCGCTGGGCGAACGGCTCGGCCACTTTTTCCATGGCATCGGACTGCTGGTTCTGGAAGGTTATGGTTTGACGGAAACCACGGCGCCCATATCCGTCAACACTCCCAGCCTCGTGAAGATCGGCACGGTAGGCGCTCCCCTGCCGGGCAACGCGGTCAAGATTGCCGACGACGGCGAGATCCTCACCAAGGGTATCTGCGTCATGCGCGGCTACTTCAACCGTCCGGACCTGACCGAGGAAACTTTCGTCGACGGCTGGCTCCGCACTGGTGATATCGGTGAACTGGACGACGACGGCTTCCTGAAAATCACCGGCCGCAAAAAGGAAATCATCGTTACCGCCGGCGGGAAGAACGTCATCCCGGTCCTGCTGGAAGACCAGATCCGTGCCGACGCCCTGGTGTCCCAGTGCGTGGTGGTCGGCGACCAAAGGCCGTTCATCGCGGCGCTCATCACTTTGGATGAAGAGGCTCTCCCCGGCTGGCTGGAACGCCACGGGCTGCCGGCCGGCACCACGGTTGCCGAAGCGGCTGAACACGAAAAGGTCCAGGCCGAGATCCAGTCGTTGATCGACCAGGCCAACCAGTCGGTGTCCCAAGCCGAAGCTATCAAAGCCTTCAGGGTAGTTCCCACGGACTTTACCGAAGCTTCGGGACACCTGACACCGTCCATGAAGATCAAGCGCGCGCAGGTCATGCAGGACTATGCACCCATAGTGGAAGAAATCTACGCGCCAGCCGGTTCCCGACGCTAGCTTAGGGCCGGGAACCCGCCTGCTGGCGCTAGGTGGACGGTGCGTCCGTCCCCAGCGCCAGCAGGGCATTTTCAACTACTTCAGTCAAGGCCGAGTGGATCCAGTACTGCCCGTGTGCCATGGTGTACGCGTCCAGGCCGAAGGACATCGCCTGGATCAGGGGCTGGATCAGGATAGAGGCCTCGTGGCCCATGATGTGGGCGCCGAGAAGTTGTCCTGTGGCCTTGTCTGCGATGAGCTTGACGAATCCGGTGGGGTCTTCCATTGCCCACCCGTAGGCCGTGGTTCCATACTCCTGGATGACGGTGACGATTTGGGCGCCGCTGACCTCGGCATCCTGCCGCGCCTGTTCCTCAGTCAATCCGACGCTGGCAATCTGCGGACGGGTAAAGACCGCAGATGGTACGAACCGGTGGTCGCTGCGGCGCAGGTCATCGGGATGCTCAAGATTATGCGTAACCACTCGCGCTTCATGGTTGGCCACGTGCTTGAGTTGGTACGGGCTGCTGACATCCCCCAAGGCCCAGATGCCCTCGGCGGGAATACCGCCGGCGAGCACACGCTGGAACTCATCGACAGCTAGCCGACCGTCTTCCTCCAGGTCGAGACCGGCAGCCTGAATGTCCAGGGAGTCAGCATTGGTCAGCCTTCCGGTCGCCACCAGGACAATGTCAGCATCCACAACGGCTTCACCGCCGTCCGCGCCGGCGATGGTGGCACGCACCCCTGAACCCGCCTCTTCGATCCGCGACAGTGTCCAGCCGAGTTTCAAGTTCCATTGCGCAGCAGCCGCGGCGGTGAAGCGTTCCGAAACAATCCGGTCCTCGGACTTCAGCAAGGGAGCCGACCGGTTGATTTGCGTTACCTCACAATCAAAGCCGGAGAAAACTGCGGCGAATTCAGCGGCGATGAAACCGCCGCCAACGACGAGCACCCGCTCCGGCAACTGATCGATCCGCATGACAGTGTCGG
The DNA here is from genome assembly GCF_002849715.1 of Arthrobacter crystallopoietes. Lineage (NCBI taxonomy): Bacteria > Bacillati > Actinomycetota > Actinomycetes > Micrococcales > Micrococcaceae > Crystallibacter > Crystallibacter crystallopoietes. Next base: position 3,710,495 of record NZ_CP018863.1, on the reverse strand, counting down.
AGGTGTGCACCTGCGGCAGATCGATACCGGGAACATCCGGCAGGTGGGCCCGCGAACCGGCCGCGATAACGATGCGCTCGGCCTCGATGCTTTCGCCGCTTGCCGTCACCAAGGTTTTCGGGCCGATGAACTTCGCGTATTCGGGATACAGCGTGACGTTGTCCAGTTCCTCGTCACGATAACGCCGCCCGCCGTCGGAGATAGCATCGATCCGGCCGAAGACACGGTCCCGGACCTCCTGCCAACGCACGTCCTTTACCACCATATCCACTCCCAGCGCAGCCGCTTCCTTGGCTGCGGAAGCCAGCTGGGCCGGGTAGACGAACATCTTGGTCGGAATGCAACCGACGTTCAGGCACGTTCCGCCGAACGTGCCGCCATCGATTATGGCCACCTTCTTGTCGTCCCAGTAAGGAGTTATCAAGGAGTTGCCCGAACCGGAGCCGATGATGGCCAAATCGAAGTAAGTCACGGACAACCATCTTAGACGACCTAGAGTGCCGGGCTCCGTAAGCGGCATCGGCTCCCGCCCGTCCGGACGGCCACTATCGCCGGGAAGTTCCGTGCGCCGGCTTCACCCGACAGGCAAAGAGCGGCCCCCGGAACCAAATGAACTGCTCCCCAGAAGTTGGACTGATAAATCAGATCCGATTTCTGGGGAGCAGTTTCATGTACGCAAGCAGTTCATTATCCGAGGCCCGGCGCGCAGAAGCGGTAGCGTTGTTTGATGCAGGGTATGGGTATAAAGCCGTGGCATCACAGCTGCAGGCAAGCCATAGGGCGATCAAGAATTTGTATCATCGGTGGCGGATTCGTGGGAGTGGAGCGCTGGTGACCAAGCCGACCAAGAGAACCTTTTCGTTCGAGTTCAAACGCGACATCGTGCGGCGCGTCCTGGCGGGCGAATCGAAGCTCGGGTTGGCGCAGGAGTTCGATCTGTCCTCGCCCCGGCTCATCGAGAATTGGCTGATCATCTACCGCACCGAGGGTGAAGACGGGCTCCGGCCCAAGCCCAAGGGACGCCCACGAGGGACTCCCGCGAGTCCGGAGCGTCAGGAATCCGAGCTGACTAAGCTGCGCCGGGAGAATGAGCGGTTGCGGGCGGAGAACGCCTACCTGGGAAAATTGCGGGCCTTGAGGGAGCAAGGACGACGGTGAAGGTCCAAGCCGTTGTCGCCCTCAAGGCCGCGCACCCGTTGGACGTGCTGCTCGACGTCGCCGGACTCGCCCGCTCGACCTTCTTCTACCATCAGGGCCGGCTGGCCCTGCCGGATCCGCAGGCCGGGCTGAAGACCGTGATTCGGGACGCCGTCAAGGAAGCGAAAGGCCGGTACGGCTACCGCCGTATCCATGGCGAACTGGTGAAATCCGGCTGGCAGGTCGCGAAGAAGACCGTGCTGAAGCTCATGCGCCAGCTGGGCCTTCTCAGCCATGTCCGCCGGCGCCGGCGCTACAACTCATTCAAGGGCGAAGCAGGGCAGATCGCGCCGAACCTGCTGGACCGTGACTTCGACGCGGAGGAGCCGAACGAGAAATGGGTCACCGACGTGACCGAGTTCCGCGTCGGCGAGTCCAAGGTCTACCTCTCCCCGATAATGGACCTCTTCGACCGCTCCATCGTCGCATACACATGGGGAACGTCGCCCGCACTGCAGCTGACGAACACGTCCCTGCAAGAGGCGCTGTCCACGCTCCGGCCCGGCGAGCATCCGCTGGTCCATTCAGACCAAGGATTCCAGTACCAACACGTCTCCTGGCGGAACCTGCTCGCAGGAGCCGGGGCGACGCAGTCGATGTCCCGAAAGGGAACCTGCCTGGACAACGCGGTCATCGAAGGATTCTTCGGCCACCTCAAGGAAGAGATGTTCCACCACACCCGATATACCACCATCGACGCGTTCACCGCCGAGCTGGATGACTACATTCACTGGTACAACAACGTCAGGACCCACTCACGACTCGAGGGCTTGAGCCCGGTCGAATACCGGACCCAAGCCCTCGCAGCATAAGGTTTTAGTTTACGAGTCCAACTTTCGGGGACCAGTTCAAAACAGCCGGGAGCCGCTCGCTGCTGCCTTTTGGCAACAGAGCCTACGTATCAGCCACTACTCAATGACGAGCAGCAGGTCACCGCCCTGGACCTGCTCCACGGAGGAGATCGCCAGCCGCTTCACCGTTCCGGCAACCGGGCTGGTGATGCCTGCTTCCATCTTCATGGCTTCAATGGTGGCAATGGTGTCGCCCACCGCAATTGACTCGCCCACCTTGGCTGTCACAGTGACAGCACCGGCGAAGGGCGCGGCAACCTGGCCCGCAACGTTCGGATCGGCCTTTTCGGCAACCTTTGCCTGAGACTCGACACTTCGGTCCCGCACAGCCACGTTGCGCTGCTGTCCATTGAGCGTGCAGTGAACCGTCCGCATGCCCTTCTCATCCGGCTCCGAAATTGCACCGAGCGTCGCAATGAGGCGCACACCCTTTTCGAGTTCGATAACGTGCTCGGTGCCGCGCTGCAGTCCGTAGAGGTAGTCGCGGGTATCGAGCACAGATACGTCACCGTAGGTCTCGCGGGTCGATTCGAAGTCCTTTGCGGGGCCGGCGAAGAGCAGCCGGTTCAAAGTGCTGCGCCGGGTCGCGGAATCGGCTTGGAGCGCGGCCGAGTCCTCGGCACTGAGTTCGACGTCGCGGACCTTGATCTTCCGGCCCTGCAGTGCCTTGGTCCGGAACGGTTCCGGCCAGCCGCCGGGAGGATCGCCGAGCTCGCCGGAAAGGAACCCGATAACAGAGTCCGGAATGTCGTAGCTCTGCGGATTCTCGGCAAAATCGGCCGGGTCCACGCCGGAGCCCACAAGCTGGAGGGCCAGGTCTCCGACGACCTTCGACGACGGGGTTACCTTGACGAGGCGACCGAGGATACGGTCCGCCGCCGAGTACATGTCCTCAATGTCTTCGAACTGCTCACCCAGTCCAAGTGCGATGGCCTGCTGGCGCAGATTGGAGAGCTGTCCGCCCGGAATCTCGTGCTGGTAAACCCGGCCCGTGGGGCCGGGCAATCCGGACTCGAAGGGGGCGTACACGCGTCGGACCGCTTCCCAGTACGGTTCAAGCGATCCTACCGCCGCAAGGTCCAGACCGGTGTCTCGCTCCGTGTTCGCCAGGGCGGCGACCAGGGCGGAGGCCGAGGGCTGGCTGGTGGTGCCGGCCATGGCGGCGCTGGCCACGTCGACGGCGTCCACGCCCGCTTCCACGGCCGCGAGCAGGGTGGCCAGTTGGCCGCCTGCCGTATCGTGCGTGTGCAGGTGAACAGGCAGATCGAAACGCTCGCGCAGTGCCGTCACCAGCTTCCTGGCTGCCGCAGGACGCAACAGTCCGGCCATGTCCTTGATGGCGAGGATGTGCGCACCGGCGCCGACAATGCGCTGGGCAAGGTCCAGGTAGTAGTCGAGTGTGTAGAGGTCCTCCGCCGGGTCCATCAGGTCTCCGGTGTAGCAGAGGGCCACCTCAGCCACAGCAGTGCCCGTCTCGCGTACGGCGCGGATGGCCGGTTCCATTTGCGAGACATCGTTCAGGGCATCGAAGATCCGGAAAATGTCGATACCGGTTGCTGCTGCTTCCTTCACGAAGGCGGTGGTGACTTCCTCCGGGTAGGGCGTGTAGCCAACGGTATTGCGTCCGCGCAGTAGCATCTGCAGGCAGATGTTCGGGATAGCCTTGCGCAGCGCGGCCAGCCGTTCCCACGGGTCCTCGCCGAGGAAGCGCAGGGCCACGTCGTACGTCGCGCCGCCCCAGGCCTCCACGGAGAACAGCTCCGGGGTCAGTGTGGAGATCGCGGGACCGGCCGAGACCAGGTCGCGGGTACGCACGCGGGTAGCCAGCAGCGACTGGTGGGCGTCGCGGAAGGTGGTGTCGGTGACTGCGACGGCCTGCTGCGCGCGTAGGGTCGCGGCGAACTTCTCCGGTCCGAGTTCTTGGAGCGACTGCCGGGTTCCCTTGGCCGGGATCACTGGCAGGGCGGCGGTGGATTCGAGCGCTTCGCGGGCGACCTGCGGAAGCTTGTCCACCGGGGCAGTCTTCGCCGTCAGCGCACCATTAGGCTGGTTGACTGTCACATCAGCCAGCCAGGTCAGCAGCTTCGTTCCGCGGTCGGCGGAGACACGCGCCTGGAGCAGCTCCGGACGTTCGTCGATAAAGGACGTCGCAACATTCCCGGCGACGAACTCGGGATCATCGAGGACGGCCTGGAGGAAAGGAATGTTCGTGGAGACGCCGCGGATGCGGAACTCCGCCAGCGCCCGGCGCGCGCGGGCGACAGCCGTAGCGTAGTCGCGGCCTCGGCAAGTCAACTTGACCAGCATGGAGTCGAAGTGGGGGCTGATTTCGGCACCCGCATAGACGGTACCGCCGTCGAGCCGAACGCCGGCGCCGCCTGCAGAACGGTACCCGGTGATTTTTCCGACGTCGGGCCTGAAGCCGTTCGAAGGATCCTCAGTCGTGATGCGGGACTGCAGCGCGGCGCCCTTGATCGTCACCGTGTCCTGGCTCAGACCGATGTCCGCGAGCGTCTCGCCGGAGGCAATGCGCAACTGTGCCTGGACCAGGTCCACGTCCGTGATTTCTTCCGTAACGGTGTGCTCAACCTGGATCCGCGGATTCATCTCGATGAACACATGCTGGCCCGCACGCTCGCCCACCGTGTCCACGAGGAACTCGACCGTACCTGCATTGGTGTAGTTGAGCGCCTCCGCGAACTTCACCGCATCCCTGTAGAGAGCTTGGCGGATGTTCTCGTCCAGATTTGGCGCCGGAGCGATCTCCACAACCTTCTGGTGGCGGCGCTGCAGCGAGCAGTCCCGCTCGAACAGGTGCATGACGTTGCCCTCACCGTCGGCGAGGATCTGGACCTCAATGTGCCGGGGGCGCAGCACAGCCTGTTCCAGGAACATCGTCGCATCTCCGAAGGCCGTGTCAGCCTCGCGCATGGCGGCAGAAAGGGCCTCCGGCAGTGCCTCACGGGTATCCACACGGCGCATGCCACGGCCGCCACCGCCGGCGACAGCCTTGACGAAGATGGGGAAGCCAATCTCATCGGCCGCCGCCAGCAGTTGATCTTTGTCGGCAGTCGGAGCAGAGGACTTCAGCACCGGAATCCCGGCCTTACGGGCAGCGTCCAGGGCGTGGACCTTGTGGCCGGCAAGCTCGAGGACGTCGGCCTGCGGACCGACAAAGGTAATTCCAGCCCCGGCGGCTGCACGAGCCAGATCCGGGTTCTCGGACAGGAAGCCGTAACCGGGGTAGATGGCGTCGCAGCCGGATTCCTTAGCAACACGGATAATCTCGTTGACGTCGAGGTATGCCCGTACCGGGTGCCCCTGCTGGCCGATCAGATATGCCTCATCGGCTTTCTGGCGGTGGATCGAATTCCGGTCCTCGTGAGGGAAAACCGCCACAGTCTTTGCGCCCAGCTCATAGGCAGCGCGGAAGGCACGGATGGCGATTTCACCACGGTTGGCCACCAGGATTTTTGAGAACATGTCGCTCCTGCGTCATTGCGATCGGTTGGGGTTGTGGTGCAAGTCTCAAGTACTGCTATTGCGCATGGCAAGTATGTGTTGCGCACATCACGAAATGCACCCACTTGGAACGTAATGATAGCGGGAACCCGGCGCAGCCGGCCCCACTCCGGCGGAGCCGACAGGCGGGAGAGGAGCCGGAATCCTTTATCGACGGACGCGCACCATATGATGGTGGAGGGATTTTTGATTCTCGGCCGGTCCCGACTGGTTCACCAGCAGCGGGCAGCCGTCATGACAAGACATGTTAGGTATTGGTTTAACACGTGCAAGTAGTGAGCATCAGTAGTCTCAAGGGCGGCGTCGGAAAAACGTCGGTTACTTTGGGCCTGGCATCCGCGGCACTGGCGGCAGGAATTCCCACACTGGTCGTAGATCTGGATCCGCACGCCGACGCGACCACGGGTCTCGGCGTCCGGCCTTCGCGTCAGACGGATATCGGCCGCCTGCTAAAAAACGCTCGCAAGGCGGATCTGGCCGCGAACGTTGCCCCCAGCGGGTGGGTCGCCACCGCTGCCGCCAACGGGCAGCATTCTGTGGGCCGGCGAATTCTCGACGTCGCCGTCGGCTCTGCATTCACCGGAATATATGACCGGCCTGATCTCGGCCGCCGGGATCTGCGCCGGCTCTCCACGGTCCTCTCCCGGGTTGAAGGGTACTCATTGGTTCTCATTGACTGCCCACCCTCTCTCAACGGCCTCACTCGCATGGCATGGACGGCAAGCAACCGCGTGCTGTTGGTTGCCGAACCGAGCCTCTTCTCCGTTGCCGGAACGGAACGCACTATGCGGGCCATTGAATTATTCCGCGACGAATACGCACCAAATCTCACGACGGCGGGAGTGGTGGCCAACCGCGTACGCTCCGGTTCCAACGAACACACGTTCCGTCTGGCCGAGATGAAGTCCATGTTCGGCGAACTGCTCCTGGCTCCTACCATCGCCGAGCAGGCCAACTGGCAGCAGATCCAGGGTGCCGCACACGCCATCCACCACTGGCCCGGGGAGTCGGCCCGTCAGGCCGCTGGCCTCTTCGACGAGCTGCTGAAGAACCTCACGGACTCCGGCCGCATGCGCAACCGCGTCCTGCGCCGGACACCCAGCTGACCGGCTTCTCCCGCGCATACGAAAGAAGGGCACCCGACGGGTGCCCTTCTTTCGTAGTCCTATGAGCACGGCTTGCGCGTGCCGCCCGGCTTGCTGACGCTAGCTGATCTTGCGGACCCGGCGCCGGCTCAGTTCGTCTTCGGGGAAATCTTGTTCTGTAACGTGTTCGCTGGGTAGTGCGGCAAGGCTGCCTTCGACTTCGCGCCAAACACGTCCGACCGCAATACCGAACACACCCTGGCCGCCCTGCACCAGATCTATAACCTCGTCCGCAGACGTGCATTCGTATACGCTCGCACCGTCACTCATCAACGTGATCTGGGCCAGGTCTTCCACGCCGCGCTCCCTCAGGTGTTCCACTGCGGTACGGATCTGCTGCAGAGAAACCCCGGTGTCCAGCAGACGCTTGACCACCTTCAGGACCAGGATGTCCCGGAAGCTATAGAGCCGCTGCGAGCCGGAGCCCGAAGCCCCGCGTACCGCCGGCTCCACCAAGCCGGTGCGGGCCCAATAGTCCAGCTGCCGGTAAGTGATTCCTGCGGCTTTACAGGCCGTTGGGCCACGGTAGCCGGCGTCTTCATCCAGAACCGGCAGGTCCTCGGTGAACAGCAAACCCTGTGCACTAGCGGGAATCGCGGCACCCGGCGTTACGGCGTGCGACAACTCGCCCGCATCACCTTTAGGACTCACGTGAACCCTCCTTGTCGAAAGTTCCCTAGGGGGAAGTCGGCACCGCCGACACTCTCAGGGTTTGCTCTAAGTCTGCCCTGAGTTATCCGGCCATGCAATGGGAACTGTATGCTTCGACGTTAGAACGGCTGGGCGCTTCGGTCAAAGACGTTGGCTTTTTAGAATCCGGCGTGTCGGCTGGAATCGCTCAATTCCGCGTCATGCCGTGGCACGCCCGGCACTATTTCTCGAAATCCTCTGGCTCGACATCGGCCAGGAACTCACGGAATTCGCGCAACTGCGATTCAGCATTTTCCTCGGCGGGTCCGGCTTCGCCTTCTTCCTCCTCGGAAGCCTCGGCAATCTGTACCCCGGCTTCCTCCATGACTTCTTCCGCACAGTAGATCGGGCAGGGAACGCGAAGAGCCACAGCGATGGCGTCCGACGCCCTGGAGCTGACTGTTTTACCGCCGTCGAACACCAGCTCCGCGTAGAAGACGGTGTCCTGGACGGAGACGAGCCGCACCTCGGTGATCGTCCTCTCGAGCGCCTGGACAACGCTGCACAGCAGATCGTGCGTCATGGGGCGCGGAGGCTTGATGCCTTGCTGGGCAAAAGCTATGGCGCTGGCCTCGGGCGCCCCGATCCAGATTGGGATGTGGCGTTCGCCCTCGGTTTCCTTGAGCAGGACCAGCGGCTGGTTGGAAGGCAGTTCGATCCGCACTCCGACAACCTCAACTTCGAGCATGGCTCCTCCGATCAGCGGTCCATTCGCGCGATATGTCCATTGACCAAGGCGCTGTGCAGGTTCAGGCAAAGATCGCTGATTTCCTTGGCGGTTTCGGCCGCCCGTGCTTTTGAAGCCACATCGCGCCGTGACGAGATGGGAGCCACTGCACGCTCCACGAGACCGAGTTCGCGGTCCGCGGCAGTCCGAAAGGGCCTCAGATGCCGCGGCTCTATGCCGTGGGCTTCGAGTTGCACGCAGGCCTTGACGACCTTAAGTGCGTGCTCGTCATATCGGGAATCCGCGGCTTGGATAAGTCCAAAGCTGACCAGCTCCTGGACCAGCGCCGTCGAAGCACCGGCCGCATCCCGTAGTTCGGCCAGGGTCAGGGACCGCGCCCGCCCGTTGAGCTCCTCGGCCAGCCGGCCGGAAACCATGCGCGGGGTCAGCGACATGCCGCCGGGCAGCGCGTCGGGCCGCTCCCCCCGGTCGATCGCGTCAACGTAGTCCTTGATGACCTTGAGCGGGAGGTACTGGTCCCGCTGCAGAGCCAGCACGAAGCGAAGGCGCTCCACATCCTGGCTCGTGTACTTTCGGTATCCCGCCGGCGTCCGTTGTGGGGATATGAGGCCCTTTTCTTCCAGGAATCGAATTTTGGAGGCGCTGATCTGGGGAAATTCCGCATTCAGTTCCTGCAACACTTCCCCGATGTTGAGGACGCTGCTGCGGAACGTGTCCCTGCCTGTACCGAGCGGACGCCGTATGGGTTGCGATGCGGGCACCGCCTAGTCCTGGCCCTTCCCAGCGGCCCCGCTGCCGGCGTAGTAGGTCAACCGGAACTTACCGATCTGCACCTCGTTACCGGTCCGCAGCGCCAAGCTGTCGACGCGGTCGTTGTTGACGTACGTGCCGTTCAGGCTGCCGGAGTCCACCACAGTGAATCCTTCACCGGTGCGGCGGAACTCGACATGCTTGCGGGATACGGTCACGTCGTCGAGAAAGATGTCCGCTTCCGGGTGCCGGCCAGCGGTAGTCACATCTTGATCGAGCAGGAAGCGGGCGCCATGGTTGGGGCCGCTATGAGCGATCAGCAGGGCCGAACCGGCCGGCAGTGCCAATACCGCAGCTTCCTCTTCCGCGGTCAGCTGCGGCTTCGGCAGGTAAGACTTTGCCTGCGGGGGCAGACTGATGGAAGTGGTCTCGGCAGAAGCCTCCGAAGCACCATGGTCATGTCCGGTGCCTCTTGCGTTGTGCTCTTCGCCCACCATTAAACGTCCTCCCCTGCAAAAATAGCGGTCAACCGGTCAGTGACCGGTTGACCGTTCAAAAAACTACGGTACCGGTAGCTCTAGCCTACCTGCTGTTCATACTCCGAAGCACTGAGCAGCGATTCGGTTGCCGAGGCATCAGCGAGCCGTATTTCCATCAGCCAACCTTCACCGTAGGGATCGGAGTTGATCAGGGCCGGATCCGATTCCAGCGCATCATTGGAAGCCACTACTTCGCCCGTGACCGGTGCGTAGATGTCGCTGACGCTCTTCGTGGATTCGACTTCACCCACAACGTCGTTGGCGGTGATGGTGGTTCCGGCTTCCGGAATCTGCACGTAGACGACGTCACCCAGTGCGTCCTGGGCAAAATCCGTAATGCCGATACGGACGACTCCCTCGGTGCCGGCAGCGGTCACCCACTCGTGTTCGGCGGTGTAGTGAAGGTCTGCTGGAACGTTGCTCATGTAAATGCCTCTCTTGCGCCGCTGGATCCTCTGGGCCGGTGCTGCCGACGGCAACGGGCCACAGCTGAAAGTATAGGCACAGAAATTCGACCGCCGACAGCCAGAGACGACACATGTCGACAGGCACCGCCGCTCACCATGGGAGCCGGCGACGGCCTGAAAAAGTCCCGGTGATCATCGACCACCGGGACTTTGTACTCGGAGCAACTCGGTAAGTCACGGACGTCTAGGTAGGCAAGTACGCCGGATGCGGGCGGAATACTGAAACGGCGGGCCACCATTCTGGTGACCCGCCGTTCCGATGGAAGAAAGCGCTACTTGTTGTAGCTGAGGCCGAAACCGTAGGGGAAGAGTGCCCCGTCGTCGGTCTCGTCATAGCCCGGAGTGTCGCTGTTCTGCTGGAGGATCGCCTCACGGGTTCCGGCCAACGCGAAGGGCATGCGGCCCTGCGGGTTGAACTCGCCCGATACGACGTCCATGAGCGCCGCGGTGGTGTTTCCGAAGTTGGCCAGGATCGCACCGGCGTCGCGCAGGCCGCTGGCCTCGTCGAGCACGAACGGCTGGCGGAAGTAGATGTCGAGCACCGTGTTCTCGGCACCGACTTCGGTCATCACCTGCTGCACCGCGTCAAGCGAAGGGGTGACCTCCCAAGACTCGGCGTCCTTCATGCCGGTGAAGTCGAGCGTGCTCGCCTCCCACGGGAAGGAGCCGCCGAAGCGCAGCCCGTTGTCGGTGCATTCGTCACCGCTGTCGATCACACACACATCTGCCGCGCCGTACGGGCTCTGCCCGTCGAGGCCTTCGGAGCCCTCGATGGCGCTCGGGTTGTTGTGCTCGGGATTGAGCCCCGTGGCCGGATCATTGCTGGCGTAGGCGCCGGTGTTCACGTTCCTCGCGGTCATTGAGATGAGCGCGACGTCGGCATCCGCGGCAGTCCGCTGCTCGGCCGGGTCGTTGCCGTCGATGACTTCGTAGCCGGAGGCCGCAACCTCCTCGGCGTCGACGTTGCCGAGCACGTACACGGTCTCGCCGCCGTCGAGCGGGAGCAAGGAGTCGCCGTCGATCTCCTGGTTCTGCAGGAGCACGGTGGACTTGCGCTGCAGGTCGAGGGCGACCTCGCGGTTCTCGTCACTGCCGACCGTGGCGGTCGCGACAGCGGGGTCGACGTACGGGTCCTCGAACAGGCCCATCTCGAACATCGGGGCGAGCAGTCGCTCGGCGGCGAGCAGTCGCTCGGCGGCGAGGTCCACGCGCTCCTCGGTCACCAGTTTCGCATCGACGAGGTCAGTGATCGTCTTCACTTCGTGGAACCCGGAGAGCGTGTCGGTGCCGCCGTTGATCGCCGCGGCGACGCGCTCGGGAACGGTGGCGTCCTCGAGTCCCCAGGCACGGTCGTTGATGATGCCGGTGTCAGAGTTTACGTAGCCGTCGAAGCCCATCTGGTCGCGCAGCAGTCCGTTGACGATTTGGTCCGAGAAGGCCATGCCGACCTCGTCGTAGTCCACGCCCTCGTACGTGACGTCGACCGGCACGCCGTAGTACGGCATGATCGACGAGACGCCGGCCTCGATGGCGGCCTCGAAGGGCTTGAGGTGGTAACCGAAGGCATCCCCGGGGTAGACCTGCGCCTTGCCGAAGGCGTAGTGCGGGTCGAGGCCGAGCTCCTGCGGGCCGCCGCCGGGGAAGTGCTTCATCGTGAGCGCGACGTCGGTCTCTGCGCTCAGGGAGTTGCCGTCCTTGCCGACCTCACCTTGGAGCGACTCCACGAGCTGGCCCATGATGTTCGCGCCCAAGTCGGCGTCCTCGGTGAACGTCTCGTGCGTGCGGTACCAGCGCGGCTCGGTCGACAGGTCGGCCATGTAGCCGTACATGCCGCGGAGACCGATGGAGGACCATTCGTCGCCCATGACGTCGGCGAACTCGTCGACGACGGACATGTCGCCGTCGATCGCCTCGCCGGTGGCCTCCGCCTGCTCGCCGAGGGCAGCGGCAGCGATGCCGGCCTCCTTCGGGAACGCGGAGAATGCGCCGGATGCCTCGTTGATGCCGGCCCTGGCCTGGGGATCGATGTGGTTGCGGGCGTTCGACTTGTACAGCACCGGGATGCCGAGGCGGGTGGCCTCGCTTAGCTCCTGGATGTCGTTCATGAACGTCGCAGCCTCGCCCGGAGTGACGCGCACGTTGGTTCCGAAGCCGCCGCCGCTGGGCTGGCACTCATCCCGCTCGGCGCTGTCGACGACGTTGCGGAAGATGAACCGGTGCATCTGCTGTTGGCCGATGTAGTCGTGGGCTGTCTCGGGCACGGTGCCGAACTTGCCCGTCGCCGGGTCGCACGAAGCGTTCACCGTGTCGATGAGCATGAGCCCGGCCTTCTCCTCGAGCGTCATCTGCCCGACGAGGTCTGCAACCCGAGCCTCGACCGGCTTCCGCCAGTCCTCGTAGACATCAAGCTCGCCGTTCCCATTCAGGTCTTTGAACTGCCGCCCCTTTACCTTGATGATCTCCTTGGCACGGGCCTCCAGCGCCGCTGGCTTTCCGTGATTGCCCTCATTGGTGGACTGGGGCGCAGCGGCTACGGCGCCGGCGCCCAGGATGAAGGTTAGCGGCAGCGCGGCGGCGAGGCCCACCATGCCGCGTCGTCGTCTCACGCGCGAATTGGCTGTGGTCAACGAAGTTCTCCTTTGAACAGAGTCGGAGAGGCGCGCACTGCGGCACTCCCCACGATGTACCAAGGGCCCGATCGCGGCCCTAGGCGCCCGGGCGTATTCCGGACATGACCCCCAGTCTCGGTGACTCTCGACACGGTGGGAAAGGAGTTGCCATCTGTTGCCCCCGTTCGGGGTGCCGATCCTCGCTCGACGGTCGCAGGTCACCAACCGGCCCGACCTGCACACGGGTATGACGGCCGATCGCCGGGGCAGAGGTGCAGGTGCTCCTCACCAGGCACTTATTCCGGATACGAAAAAGGGCCGCTGACCAGTATTTCTACTAGCCAGCGGCCCTTTCACTGTCGGGTTGACAGGATTTGAACCTGCGACCCCTTGACCCCCAGTCAAGTGCGCTACCAAGCTGCGCCACAACCCGTTGTCCCGCCGGGGCCTGCCCGGCTGAACTACCTCAAATACCTTACAGCATTTTTTGGCCTGCGATTACCACCCGTGCCCGGCGTTACTTAACGCTGGCGGCTGCGCTTTTCGCGTACTCGCATGGCGACGTCGATGGGCGTGCCCTCGAAGCCAAACGTCTCGCGCAGACGGCGGGTGATGAAGCGGCGGTAGCCGGGATCCAGGAATCCTGTGGTGAACAGCACAAACTTCGGCGGCCGGCTTGAGGCCTGGGTGCCGAAAAGGATGCGGGGCTGTTTGCCGCCACGCACCGGGTGCGGATGGGCGGCCACCAGCTCGCCGAGGAACGCATTGAGCCGTCCGGTTGGGATGCGCCTGTCCCATGACTCCAAGGCCGTGTCGAGTGCCGGCACCAAGCGGTCTTTGTGCCATCCGGTCTTGGCGGAGATATTGACCCGCGGTGCCCAGTCCACGTGAGCCAAGTCCTGCTCGATTTCGCGTTCCAAATAGCGGCGTCGTTCGTCGTCGAGCAGATCCCATTTGTTGAACGCGAGCACCAATGCCCGGCCTGAGTCGATGGCCAGCTGCAGGATGCGTACGTCCTGCTCGCTGAGCACCTCGTCCACCGCCAGAAGAACGACGGCGACCTCCGCCTTCTCCAACGCGGACTGCGTCCGCAGCGAGGCGTAGAAGTCCGCGCCCTGCTGCATGTGGACCCGGCGCCTAATACCTGCGGTGTCCACGAACCGCCAGGTCCGTCCGCCGAGCTCAATCATTTCGTCCACCGGGTCGCGGGTGGTTCCGGCCTGCGGGTCCACCACAACTCGTTCGCTCCCGGCCAGCTTGTTCAGCAACGAAGACTTGCCGACGTTCGGCCGGCCGATCAAGGCCACGCGCCGCGGCCCGCCGGTGCGTTCCAGTCCCCCGTATGCGGAGAACTCAGGCAGGACATCCATGACGGCGTCGAGCATGTCGGCGGTACCGCGGCCGTGCAGTGCCGAAACCGGGTACGGCTCTCCGAAGCCAAGTCCCCACAATGTGGAGGCATCGGCTTCCTGGGCCATGTCGTCGACCTTGTTGGCGACCAGGATGACAGGCTTCTTCTTGCGCCGGAGCATGCGGACCACGGACTCATCCGTGGCCGTTGCGCCGACATTGGCATCCACGACCAGCAGCACGGCGTCGGCCATGTCTGCGGCGATCTCGGCCTGTTCGGCCACCCGGGCATGGATGCCCTTGGCATCGTGCTCCCAGCCGCCGGTATCGACAAGAGTGAAGTTGCGGCCGCTCCAATGCGCGGCGTAGGTCACGCGGTCGCGGGTAACGCCGGGCGTGTCCTCGACAACGGCCTCGCGGCGGCCCAGGATGCGGTTGACCAGGGTGGACTTGCCCACGTTGGGGCGGCCGAGGATGGCGAGGACGGGGTCTACGCGTTTTGGTGCATCCTCGTCGAAGTCCTGGTCCATTCCGGCCAGAAGGGCGGCGTCCTCTTCGTCCAGCTCATAGTCCGCCAGCCCGGCACGCAGTGACTGCGCGCGCTGCTCCGCCTCGGCGTCGTCGATTTCCTCGAGACGCTCGGCGATGTTGTCTTCGCCGGCGGGCTCGTACTCGCTGCCGGTATATCCGTCTCCGGTGGGCCCGTTGCCGGATTGTGTGGCGCTCATGGTCGCTGTCCTTCTGTTAATGCATGTGGATCGGTTCTGCCGCAGTGTCCATTGAAACACGCTGGCGGATTCAACCGTGACGGTGTATGCCAGCAGGGCCGTCGTGAGGACCGGTTTTCGTGCAGGTCAGTGCGCGGCGCTGCGGACCGCGGCGAGAACGGCCTCGACGGTTTCCTCGAAGTCCAGGTCGGAGGAGTCCACGGTGAACACGCCGTCGGCGGCTTCGTGAAAGTTGACCACCGTGGAGTCCTTCGCGTCCCGGGTCAGCACCTGTTCCTGCAGCTGCGCATCGCCCTGGGTTCCGCCGAGCTGGATACCGCGCCGGCGCAGCCGGGCTTCTTCGCTGGCGGTGAGCAGGATGCGGGCCTCGGCATCCGGGGCCACCACGGTGGTAATGTCACGGCCTTCGGCAACGATGCGCCGGCCCGAGTCCGCGATGATCTGCTGCTGGCGGCGGATGAGCTCGGCCCGGGCGCCCAGCGTAGTAGCCACGGCGCTGACCGCCGAGGAGATGCTGGGTTCGCGGATGGCCAAGGTCACATCCGTGCCATCCACACTGACCAGTTCATGGTCAGGATCCGTGCTGATCTTCAGGTCCACTTCGCGGCTGGCCTTCTCGACGGAAGCGGCTTCCTGCAGGTCCACGCCGGTATCGAGGCAATGCCAGGTCACCGCACGATACATAGCGCCCGTATCCAGATACGCCGCGTGCAGCCGGCGGGCGGTTTCCCGGCTGACGCTGGATTTGCCCGAACCGGACGGCCCGTCGATGGCCACCACCAGTGGTTTCCCCAGCCGGTAGTGCCTCATATCCGTAGCAGCCGAGCTCATTGCAGTACCTTCCATCCGTGCGAATCCAAGTAGTCGATAAGTTCCTGCCGTCTGCTGGGCAGGACGGAAATTTCCACCATACCCACGTCCTGCCCGGAGGAGTGGTCCAGCCGCAGATCCTCGAGGTTGATGCCCACCTCGCCGATCTCCGTCAGCAGCTGTGCAATCTGCCCGGGCCGGTCATCAACCAGCACGGTCAGCCAGGCGAACGACTGCGGCGGAGCGCCGTGCTTGCCTGGAATCCGGGCCTGGCCCGCGTTCCCCTCACTGATCAGCTGCGCGAGATCCAGCCGCGCACCGGTAGCCTCCGGATGCTCCAGGGTGCCGATCAGCCGGTTCAGATCCTCACGCACGCCGTAGAGGATCTTGACCAGTTTCGCGGCGTTAGCGCCCAGGATCTGCACCCAGAGGGCAGGGTCGCTGGCGGCGATGCGGGTGACATCGCGCAGCCCTTGCCCGGCAAGGGAAAGGGCATGCGGTTCGGTGTCCTGCAGCCGGCTGGCCAGCAGCGAGGACATCACCTGCGGCAGGTGCGAGATCAGGGCTACCGAGGCATCATGTTCGTCCACGGACATCTTCGAGACCACGGCGCCAAGATCAATGGCCAGCGCCTGAGCCGTCTTCAAGGCGACGGCGCTGGTCTGCTCGTTGGGGCACAGGACCCAGGGCATGGAGGTGAACAGTTCGCCGCGGGCCGCCACCGGGCCGGACTTTTCCCGTCCCGCCATTGGATGCGTGCCGATATAGCGCGCAAGATCCGCCGGTTCCAGCGCCGGGTCCTGCTGCAGTTCGCTGAGCACGGAGGCCTTGACGCTGGCAATATCAACGACGACGGCGGACGGGTAGTCCCGCAGCGCCTGCGAAACCACCCGGGCGGTCACGTCCGGAGGGGAGGCGACGACGACAAGCTGCGGGGACAGCTCCTCCCCCGGGTCCAAAGCCCGGCCGGCGCCAATGTCCTGGGCCACGGCCTGTGCCGAGGGCGAGGGATCCGAGAGGACGACGTCGACGGAGCGGGCGCGCAGACCGAGTCCGATGCTGGCGCCGAGCAGACCGGTACCGATGACCAGAACCGGACCCGAGAGATGGGTGGCCTGTAGGTGTGCAGGATTCAAGCTCTACATCCCTACCGTTGCCAGCAGGTGACCGATTTCCGTCCTGCCCAAGGCACGGATGGTGCCCTGCCGCTGGTCGTTCAGCCTGATCGGGCCCACCTGGGTGCGGACCAACCGCACCACCGGATGTCCAACGGCGTCGAAAAGCCGGCGCACAATCCTGTTCTTGCCCGAGTGCAGCACAACCTCCACCAAAACGTGTCCCGGGGTCGAATCCACCAAGCGGAACGAATCCACCTTGGCCACGCCGTCCTCGAGCTCAATGCCGTCCTTCATCTGGGCACCGATGCCGTGGGCCATCGGACCGCGCACCTGGACCAGGTACGTCTTGGGTACCTCGTAGGACGGGTGCGTCAGGCGGTTGGCCAGTTCGCCGTCGTTGGTCAGCAGCAGCAGACCCTCGGTGGCCTGGTCCAGCCGGCCCACGTGGAACAGGCGCTGGTCCTTGTTCTTCTTCAGGTAGTCGCTGACGCAGGGGCGGCCTTCCGGATCCTCCATGGTCGAGACAACACCCTTGGGCTTGTTGAAGACGTAGTAAACCAGCGACTCGTCGGTCTGGATCCGCATGCCGTCCAGATGGATCACGGCCGTGGCGGGGTCTACCCGCACACCAAGTTCGGTGACGACAACGCCGTCGACCTCCACGCGGCCGGCTTCAATCATGTCTTCGCAGACGCGGCGCGAGGCAACGCCGGCACCGGCGAGCACCTTCTGCAACCGCACGCCCTGCGGATCATGCTGATCGGAGGTCTCGCCGTGTCCGGTTCTGGGCGTCTTGGCCTTCTTCGGGCGGTTGCTCACCGGACCGAGGTTCTGACCGAAACGCTCCTTGCCGTACGGGCGCGGACCGGCGGAGGCGGCGTTGGGGCCGGGCTTGCGGCCGGCGGGGGCACCGGGCTTGCGGCCTGCGGCTGAGCCGGGCTTGGCGCCGGCGGACTGGCCGGGGCGCGGTTTGCCGGCCTGGGGTCCGTCCTGCGGCTTGCCGAAGGACTTCCCGGAGCGGCCCTTGCCGGCGCCGCCGGAGAAACCGCCACCGGGTTTGCCTGACTGCCGGGGGCCCTTGCCGCCGCCGCGTGGGTTGTTGCGGCCGGAACCGGATCGGGGCGCCTGTGTCATGGTCTGTCCTTAGAACTAGCGAGAGTCAGTCTTAGATATCGGAGTCGTCGATGTCTGCCAAATTTTCCAGCCCCGGCAGATGCGGTGCCAGTTTGGGCAGCTCGGAAACATTTCCTATACCCAATCTTTCCAGAAAATACGAGGTGGTCTTGTACAGGAGGCCTCCTGTCTCCGGATCCGTGCCCGCATCCTCAATCAGACCACGCTGGACGAGGGTCCGCACCACCGAGTCCACATTCACTCCGCGGATGGCCGAAACCCGGGCCCTGGACACCGGCTGGCGGTAGGCAATGACGGCCAGCGTCTCCAGCGCGGCCTGGGTCAAACGGGCAGTCTGTCCCTCCAGAATGAAGCCGGACACGATGTCGGCAAAATCACTGCGTGAGAAGATCCGCCAACCGCCGGCAATGCTGCGCAGTTCAAATCCCCGCGGTGCACCGTCCGGTGAGCCGCCGCCGTCGTAATCCCTTTGGAGCTCTTTCAGCAGCGTCCGGACGGCGGCTACCGGCAAACCCAGGGCGGTGGCGAGTTCGACGTCGGTGGCCGGCTCATCGATGACCATCAGTACCGCTTCGAGGGCGGCACGAGGTCCGCCGGGGAGGGCCTGGAGATCCGCGCCGGATTCGTCTGCAGCCAGGTGCGCGGCGTCGGCTCCGTCAGTCATCCTGCCCCTCCTCTCCGGCCTCGGCCGGCCCGGGTCCGTCCCCGGGGACGGCCGCGGGCATCGGCACATCTTCGTATTCCTCGCTGAGCCGTTCGGTACTCCAGTCCCTGTCGGGTCCGGTCCAGCGCACGCTCAGCTCCCCCAGCGGCGACGCCTGCTCAAAGGCGATGACCGTGTCGCGGAACATCTCCAGCAGGGCCAGGAAGCGCGCGACCACCACGGCGGTGTCGGCAGCATCCGCGGTCAGTGCCTGGAAGGACAGCGGCCCGCCATCTTGGAGACGGTCCGCGATGATGGCCGCCTGCTCCTTCACGCTGACGGCAGGAGCATGCAGGTGCGCCAGCCCCACCTCGGTGGGCTTCGGCGCTTTCGGCTCCAGTGCCTTGGCCGCAAGTTTGGCGAAATCCGCCAGCGACGTCCGCCAGATTAACTCCGGCAGCAGCGCGGCGAACTGCGGCTCCAGGCTGACCTGGCGCGGGTAGCGGGCGGCTTCTTCCTCAAGCCGGCGGCCCATCATCGCTGCGATCTGTTTGAATGCCTTGTACTGCAGCAGTCGCGCAAAGAGCAGGTCCCTGGCTTCGAGCAGGGCGATGTCCTCGTCATCTTCCACTTCGCCAGTGGGCAGCAACCGTGCTGCCTTGAGATCCAGCAAGGTCGCGCCGATGACGAGGAATTCGCTGGCTTCGTCCAGCGCCCAGTCCTGGCCGGAGTCCTGCAGGCGCCGGATGTAGGAAATGAACTCGTCCGTGACCCGGGCCAGTGCGACCTCGGTGATATCCATCTCATGTTTGGAAATGAGGCCCAACAGCAGGTCGAAAGGGCCGGTGAAATTGTCCAGCCGGACTTCGAAACCGGGGCGGCCCTCGGCCTGCGGTTCCGTCGGCGCTTCCGCCGCCGGTCCCGCATCAGTCATCAGGGTGCGCCGCCGCGGGCGATCAGCTCCCTGGCCAGCTGGCGGTAGGCCCCGGCCCCCGCGTGGTTACCGGCATAGGTGGTGATCGGCTCCGCGGCCACCGTGGCGTCGGCAAATTTGATGGTGCGCTTGATGACGGTCTCGAAGACCTTGTCGCCAAAGGCCTCCAGCAGCCGGCCGATAACTTCGCGACTATGCAGGGTGCGGGCGTCGTACATGGTGGCGAGCACGCCGTCGATCTGCAGGCGCGGGTTGAGCCGGTCCTGCACCTTCTCGATGGTCTCCACCAGCAGTGCCACAGCCCGCAGGGCGAAGAACTCGCAGATCAGCGGGATGATCACGCCGTGGGCAGCGGTAAGGGCGTTGACGGTGAGCAGGCCCAGCGAGGGCTGGCAGTCGATCAGGATGACGTCGTAATCGTCTTCGACCTTGCGCAGCGCCCGGTCCAGCACCTGTTCGCGGGCGACCTCGTTGACCAACTGGACTTCCGCCGCGGAGAGGTCGATGTTGGCCGGCAGGAGATCAATGTTTTCGAACTCGGTGCTCTGGATGGCCTCCTGGATGTCCGCCTTGCGGTCCATCAGGACGTTGTAAACCGTGAGGTCCAGTTCATGCGGATTGGTGCCCAGTCCTGCGGAAAGGGCTCCCTGGGGATCGAAATCCACCAGCAGGACACGCCTCCCGGCCTCGGCCAGCGCGGCACCCAGATTGATGGTCGACGTGGTCTTGCCGACGCCGCCCTTCTGGTTGACCATGGCAATGATCCGGGCGGGTCCGTGTGAAGTCAGCACGGACGGCTCGGGAAATTCAGTGAGCGGCCGGCCGGTGGGGCCCATGACCGCGTCTTCCGCTTCCTGCAGAGTCGTCGAACCCTGTTCGCTACTCACGTATCTATCCCAGCTTCCATCGTTTCGCGGCTGTTCTTCTTCCAGACAAGGTTACAGTCACGATGCTGTCATTTCCCGAATATGCCATGCGTCACCGGCGAGCCTTTAGCTTCAAGTAGAGGTCTAAGGTTTACACTCCCTGCTCCTTGTGGAATCGGCAGAATTTGCAGAAAGGGACCGATAAAACGCCGACGGCGACACGCGCCGGGAAGGCACGCACCGCCGTCGTGGTGGAACCGCGGGATCGCGGGCTCCGTGGGGCAGGACTACTACTGGCGGGAGGCGGCGAGCTCTGTGTCGCGTGCCGGTTCCGCTGCCTCGCGGACTCGTTCCGGAAGGTCCTCGGCGGTTTCTTCCGACACGTGGTCGGCATTCATCGTCGCTTCATCGAAGGGAAGCCGCCCGCCCAGGACTTCGTCCACGCGGGGACGGTCGATTTCCTTGGTCCACGTGCCGATCAGCACCGTAGCCACCGCGTTGCCGGTGAAATTGGTCAGGGCGCGGGCTTCGGACATGAAGCGGTCGATGCCGACGATGAGACCCACGCCGTCGACCAGGTCCGGCCGGTGGCTCTGCAGACCGCCGGCCAGGGTGGCGAGGCCGGCACCGGTGACACCGGCGGCACCCTTGGAGGCGATGATCATGAAGACCAGCAGCGAGATCTGCTCCCCGAGTTCAAGCGGCGTGCCCATTGCCGTAGCCACAAAGAGCGATGCCATGGTCAGGTAGATGGCGGTGCCGTCCAGGTTGAAGGAGTAGCCGGTCGGAACCGTCACGCCGACCACCGGCTTGGAAACGCCCAGGTGTTCCATCTTTGCGATCAGGCGGGGCAGCGCGGCCTCGGAAGACGAAGTGGAGAAGATCAGCAGGTACTCGCGGCCGAGGTACTTCATCAGCTTGAAGATATTGACCCCGGTGCAGAGCTTCAGGATCAGGCCCAGCACCACGGCAATGAAGAGGACACATGTGATGTAGAAGCCGATCATGAGGGTGGCCATGCTGATGATGGCCTGGACGCCGGTGGCGCCGACCACTGCAGCAATGGCGCCGAAGGCACCGACCGGAGCCAGCCACATGACCATGATGAGGATGCGGAACACGAGCGTCTGGATGTGTCCGATGCCGCGCAGGATCGGCTTGCCTGCCGGGCCCATCTTCTGCAGCGCGAAACCGACGATCAACGCGATGAACAGGGTCTGCAGGATGTTGCCTACCGTCAGCGAGGACAGCAGGGTCGTGGGGATGATCCCCAGCAGGAAGTCCACGGTGCCGTGGCTCTCGGTGGCTTCCACCTCGTAGCCGGTGCCCGAAATGTCCAGGCCCTCGCCCGGATGGATCAGGTTGCCGACAACCAGGCCGAGGCCCAAGGCAAAGGTGGACATGAGCATGAAGTAGCCCAACGCCATCCCGCCGACTTTGCCGACCGTAGCGGCTTTGGCGATCGAACCGACGCCGAGCACAATGGTGCAGAAGATGACCGGGGCGATCATCATCTTGATCAGCCCGATGAACGCGGTGCCGATGGGCTTGAGCGACTGGGCAAAGTCGGGGGCGACCAAACCGAGCACGGCACCGAGCACAACGGCTACGATTACCGCGATGTAGAGAAAGTGCGTTTTATCCTTCTTGTCCTTTTTGGGCTTTGGCTCAGTCTGGGGAACCTTCAGCGTCGATGCCATGGGTTGCTCCTTTTGGAAGGTGAGGTGCCGCCGGGGCTGGCGGAGCGTTCGAAACCATGTTGCCGGTCACAGTGACTCCCATCACCATTACGTTCATACTGTTCGCAGACCGAAAGGAAAACGCATGAAGAGCTGGAGCCTCGCGGCGCGGATATTCGCCGGCCAGCTCATTTTCCTGACGGTGCTGACGGCAGTGGTGGCCACGGTTTTGTTCCTCGACGCACGGGACCAGAATTACAGCCGCGCCGAACAGCGCATGCGGTCCGTCGCCGTGACCATCGCGGCCAGCCCCTTTGTCCTCGAAGCGGTCCAGTCGCCCAATCCGACCTCGGCCCTGCAGCCGTATGCACGCGACATCATGCACGATGCCTCGGTGGACTTCATCACGATCATGGCTCCCGACGGCACCCGCTTCACCCATCCGGATCCCGCCGAGATAGGCAGGACGTACATCGGCAGCACCGAGCAGGCGCTAAGAGGCGAGATCTGGACCGAAACCGTTGCCGGCACGCTGGGCCCGTCGGTCCGGGCGATTGTGCCGATCCAGGACGAGGAAGGCACCGTGCATGGGATGGTGGCCACCGGTGTCACGGTCACCAATGTCTCGGTGGCCATTGCTGCCCGGCTCCCCTTCGTGATCCTCACTGCCGTGGCCGTCATGGCGGCGTCGTCGGTGGCCTCCTGGCTCCTCAGCCGGTACCTGAACCGGGCCACCTTGGGCTGGGGCCCGGAGCAGCTGTCCAGAATTTTCATCTTCTACGATTCGGTCCTGCATTCGGTCCGCGAAGGCGTGGTCCTGGTCGATCCTGGCGGACAGCTGGTGCTCTACAACGACCAGGCGGCCCGGCTGCTGAACCTGCCGCCCAGGCCGCCGGGAGGCCCGGCCCTGGACATCGCCGCCCTGAAGATCCCGCAGCCGCTGAAAGAGCTGCTGCTCAGCGGCCGCGTTGCGCGCGAAGAGGTGCTTGTGACCGATGACCAGGTGCTGGTCGTCAGCCAGGACCCTGCCGTGCGCCCGCCGCAACGGACGCGAACCCCCGGTGCCGCGGCAGGAAGCCGTGCGGCAAAGCCGGCCGCACCGCTGGGAACCGTGGCAACCTTGCGCGACCGGACCGAGGTCCAGTCCTTGGCCGGCGAACTGGAATCCATGCACACCCTCGCCGACGCGCTCCGGGCCCAGACGCACGAGCACTCCAACAGGCTGCACACCATCGTGTCGCTGATCGAACTGGGCAGGGACAGCGATGCGATTGAGTTCGCGGCCCGCGACCTGCAGCAGTCGCAGCAGCTGACGGACAAGGTGGTCTCCGCCGTCGACGAACCCTTCATTTCGGCATTGCTGGTGGGTAAGGCAGCGCAGGCCAACGAGCGCGGCATCGAGCTCAACATCACGGCGGACACTGCCTTCGGCACCGAAACGGTGCCTGCCGGAGCCCGCGCCGGCCTCGATCCGGCCGCGCTCGTGACCATCGTGGGCAACCTGCTGGATAACGCCTTTGATGCCGTCTCAGGCTCGGAGCGCCGGGAAGTCTCGATAGACTTCCTCAGCACCGCCGAAGAATTATGGATCGAGGTTCATGACAGCGGGCCGGGGATTCCGGAATCGGAGCTGGAGAAGATTTTCAGCCTTGGCTTTAGCTCCAAGGCCGACGGCGGCAGGCGCCGCGGCGTGGGCCTGGCCTTGGTGCGCCAAGCCGTCAAGAGATTGGGCGGGCAACTGACCGTGGACAATGAGGATGGAGCCGTATTCACCGTGTCGCTGCCACTGCTTCCGGTCCAGCCGGCGGCCGCGGGAGAGGAAACCGGAGGCACCAATGCTTGATCCCATCCGCGTCCTCGTGGTTGAAGACGAATCCGTAGCAGCCGCCGCCCATGCGGAGTATGTCCGGCGGATCGACGGCTTCCAGCTCGCCGGTGTCGCACGCACGGGTTCCGAGGCCCTGGCGCTCCTGGGGCTGTCCCCCGGAAGGCAGCAGGAGTCCGCCGTCGCCGTCGATCTGGTGCTGCTGGACATGAACCTGCCGGATCTGCACGGTCTGGACATCCTGCGCAGAATCCGCGGTTCCGGCTTGCCGGTGGAAATCATCGCCGTGACCGCGGTCCGGGAGCTGCCGATTGTCCGCAAGGCCATTTCCTCCGGCATTGCGCAGTACCTGATCAAGCCGTTCACCTTCGCGGCGTTCAGCGACAAACTCCATCACTACCGGCAGTTCCGCGACAGCCTGGCCCAGCACGGCAGCGCCACCACCCAGGAGGCCGTGGACCGCGCCTTCGCCGCACTGCGCACCCCGGCCGCGGCTACCCTGCCCAAGGGTTTTTCCGAAGAGACCCTGCAAAGCGTCATCACGCTGCTGAAAAGCAGCCAGTCCCCCATCTCGGCGGTAGAAGTCACCGAACAGCTGGGCATGTCCCGGGTGACCGCCCGCCGGTACCTGGAGCACCTTGCCGAGCAGAACGCCGCTATCCGGTCTCCCCGCTACGGAACGCGGGGACGGCCGGAATTCGAGTACACCTGGCGCCGGGCCTGAGGCCGGCGAGCGCCGGGCTAGGACCGCAGCAGGCGCACGAGGTCGTCAATCACCAGCGGATCCTCGATGGTGGAAGGCACGGTGTATGCTTCGCCGTCGGCAATCTGCCGCATGGTCTTACGCAGGATCTTGCCTGACCGCGTCTTGGGCAGTGCGGACACGATGCGGATCTCCTTGAAATCCGCGACCGGCCCGATCTGCGAGCGCACCAGGTCCACCAGTTCCCGCTGAAGTTGGTCCTGCGCCATCTCGCTGCCGGCCTTGAGTACCACAAACCCGCTGGGACGCTGTCCCTTCAGGTCATCGGCAATACCGACGACGGCGCACTCGGCCACCACCGGATGCCGCGCGACCGCCTGTTCCATTGCCCCGGTGGACAGCCGGTGGCCGGAGACGTTGATGACGTCGTCGGTGCGGCCCATCACGAACAGATAGCCGTCCTCGTCCAGGTAGCCGGAGTCCCCCGTCGTGTAGTAGCCGTCGAAGATGTCCAGGTAGGACCGGATGTACCGCTCGTCGTTGCCCCACAACGTTGTAAGGGTCCCCGGCGGCAGCGGGAGCCGCAGCACGATGTTGCCTTCGGTACCGGGTGGCACCGGCTGCCCACCGGCGTCGACGATTTCCAAGCGGTATCCCGGCACCGGCACGGTGGGCGATCCGGCCTTGACCGGAAGCTGCTCCACGCCAAGCGGATTGGCGGCGATGGCCCAGCCGGTCTCCGTCTGCCACCAATGGTCGATGACCGGCACCTGCAAGGCAGCCGAAATCCACTCATAGGTCTCCGGATCCAGCCGCTCCCCCGCCGCAAACAGTGTCCGCAGGGAAGAGATGTCATAGTCCTTGACCAGCTCGGCCGCAGGGTCGGCCTTGCGGATGGCCCGCAGCGCAGTGGGGGCGGTAAAGAGAACATCCACACCATGGTCCTGCACCACACGCCAGAATGCGCCGGCATCCGGAGTCCCGACCGGCTTGCCCTCGTAGAGCACGGTGGTGGCCCCGGCGATCAGTGGCCCATAAACGATGTAGGAGTGCCCCACGACCCACCCGACGTCGGAAGCGGTCCACATGACATCGCCCGGGCCAACGTTGTAGATGTTCTTCATCGACCACGCCATCGCCACCGCATGGGAGCCGTTGTCCCGCACCACGCCCTTCGGGGCGCCGGTGGTACCGGAGGTATAGAGGATGTAGAGCGGGTCGGTCGCCTTGACGGACACCGGCCCGGCCGGCTCGGCTGTTGCTGCCAGTGCGTCCCAGTCCTGCCACACCGCGCCTACGGCCGCGAAGTCCTCGACGGTGTGTTGGAAACCCTCCCGCGCTTTAACAATCACATCGGGAACGGCGTGGCCTGCGAGCGCGATGGCTTCGGCGACCGCCGGCAGGTACTCGATCCGGCGCGACGGTTCGATTCCCCCGCTGGTGGTCACAATGGCGGAGGGGCGTGCATCATCTATCCGGGCGGCGAGTTCCTGTGCCGCAAAGCCGCCGAACACCACGGAATGGACCGCTCCGAGCCGGGCTACCGCCAACATGGCCACGGTGGCTTCGGGAATCATGGGCATGTAGATGATGACCCGGTCGCCCTGCCCGACACCCCTGTCTCGGAGTACCCCGGCGAAGCGCTCAACCTCGGACAGCAGTTCCTGGTAGGTGTACCTGCGCTGCAGCCCCAGCATCGCCGAATCGTAGATCAGTGCTGTATCCCCGCCGCGGCCGGCGGCAACATGGCGGTCCAAAGCGTTGACGCTGGTGTTGAGCTCACCGTCCGGAAACCAACGGTAGATCGGCGGGTTGCCGTCGTCGAGCGCCCGGGCAGGCGCCTGGTCCCACTGAATGGCCGAGGCTGCGTCGAGCCAGAACTTCTCCGGCTCATCGCAACTGGCCTCGTACATAGTGCGGTAGCTGTCCACGCTGATCCCTTTCGAAGCTTCAATGTGATGCTCGCCATACTATCGGCCAAAGTCTGTAGCAAACAAGAGTCCTGTATACATTTCTCGACCGATTTGCCGAAAAAGTCTCGTCAACCCTTGCTTCCTGCCCTGCTGTGTATACACTGGTGCTGTATTCAAATTCACCACGACCCTGCAGAACGGGAGGTGCCAATGCGTGCCAGCGAACGTGCCTATTGGGCCTTGCGGGAGGACATCGTCGAATGGCGGTTGCCGCCGGGTACCGTCCTCGGGGAAGTGGAACAGGCCGAGCGGCTGGGGGTTTCCCGCACTCCCCTGCGTGAAGCGCTCGGACGGCTGACTGCCGAAGGCCTGGCCGCCCCGCACAGCGGCCGCGGCGTCGTCGTCACGGCCATCTCGCTCGATACCGCTGCCGAACTCTTCGAACTGCGCACCGCGCTGGAGTGCCAGGCCGCGTCTCTGGCGGCACGGCGCGGGGATCCGGCAGTCTTCAAGCGCCTGCAGCAGGAGTTCGCCTCGGCAGCCCAGTTACTGCGCGGGGATGATCCTGCCCGCCATGACTACTACGCTCTCGTGGGCCGGCTGGACCGGGCCATCGATGAGGCCATCGGCAACGCCTACCTGCTGCAGGCGCTGAAGAACCTGCGGGTCCATCTGGTCCGGATCCGCCGCCTGGCCAAAGACAATCCCGAACGCCTGCTGGCAGCAGCCACGGAGCACGCCAACATCGCCGGGGCCATCGCCGCCGGGGACGGCCAGCTCGCCGCAGCGGCCACCGCAGTACACCTGCACCAAAGCCTTGAACATCTCAAAACCACCCAACCGTCAGCCGAGAGGACAGCCTCATGACCGTCAACCACAAAGTCCGCGTTTACCGCAGCGAAGAGAACCTTCCGCGGCAGGACCAGCTTGCCTACAAGATCGCCAAGGTCGCCGTCGACCCGGTGGAAGTCAGCGACGAGGTGACCGACATGGTCATCAACCGCATCATCGACAACGCCTCCGTGGCCGTTGCCTCGTTGAACCGCGGCCCGATCGTGGCCGCCCGTTCGCAGGCACTGAGCCACCCGGTCTCGGCGAACGGCAACGGGGCAGGAATCTACGGCGTGGCCGGCAAGACCTCGCCGGAGTGGGCTGCCTGGGCCAACGGTGTCGCCGTGCGCGAACTGGACTACCACGACACCTTCCTCGCCGCCGAATACTCCCACCCGGGCGACAACATTCCGCCCATTCTCGCCGTCGCGCAGCACACCGGCGCCAACGGACGCGACCTCGTGCGCGGGATCGCCACCGGCTACGAAATCCAGGTGGATCTGGTGAAGGCCATTTGCCTGCACAAGCACAAGATCGACCACGTCGCCCACCTCGGCCCGTCCGCCGCGGCCGGCATCGGCACCCTGCTGGGTCTCGACGTCGAAACCATCTTCCAGGCCGTGGGCCAGGCACTGCATACGACGACGGCGACCCGCCAGTCCCGCAAGGGCGAGATCTCCACGTGGAAGGCCCACGCACCGGCGTTCGCCGGCAAGATGGCCGTGGAAGCTGTTGACCGGGCCATGCGCGGCCAAACCTCGCCGGTGCCGATCTACGAAGGCGAAGACGGCGTCATCGCCTGGATGCTCGACGGACCCGAGGCCGCCTACGAGGTGCCGCTGCCCGCCGACGGCGAAGCCAAGCGTGCCATCCTCGACACCTATACCAAGGAGCACTCGGCCGAATACCAGGCCCAGGCCCTGATCGATCTGGCCCGCAAGCTGCACAGCGAGCACCCGGAAGCAACGGATCCGGCGAATGTGGACAAGATCGTCATCCATACCTCGCACCACACGCACTATGTCATTGGCTCCGGCGCGAACGACCCGCAGAAGTACGATCCGAAGGCCTCGCGGGAAACGCTGGACCACTCCATCCCGTACATCTTCACTGTCGCCCTGCAGGACGGAAAGTGGCACCACGTCGATTCCTACAGCCCGGAGCGTGCCGGACGTGCCGATACCGTGGACCTCTGGCACAAGGTGACCACCGAGGAAGACCAGGAATGGACCCGCCGCTACCATTCGCTGGACATCAGCGAAAAGGCCTTCGGCGGCCGCGTGGAGATCACGCTCAAGGACGGCAGCACCATTGTGGATGAGATTGCCGTTGCCGATGCCCACCCGCTGGGCGCCCGCCCGTTTGCCCGCGAGCAGTACATCAACAAACTGCGCACATTGGCTGCCGGCCAGAACGGCAACCGCCTGGTGGAGGAGGCCGAAATCGATAGGTTCCTCGCCGCCGTCGAACGTCTGCCCGAACTTGGCGCGGGCGAGCTGGACCAGCTCAACATCGCGGCCGCCGACGGCGTCATCGATCTAAGCGCCGGACCGAAGGGGATTTTCTAAATGCTGTACGCGAAAACCACCCCCGAGCAGAAGCGGGTAGCGCTGCGCGAAGGCCTGGCCTCGGGCACCATCCAGCAGTTTCCCGGCGCTTTCAACCCGCTGTCCGCACGGCTGATCGAGGAGAAGGGCTTCAACGGCGTCTACATTTCCGGCGCCGTTCTGGCCAATGACCTGGGCCTGCCCGATATCGGGCTGACCACACTGACCGAAGTGGCTACCCGGGCAGGACAGATCGCCCGGATGACCGAGCTGCCGGCGATCGTGGACGCCGACACCGGCTTCGGCGAGCCCATGAACGTGGCCCGCAGCATCCAGGAACTGGAAAACGCCGGGCTGGCCGGTTGCCACATCGAGGACCAGTTCAATCCGAAGCGCTGCGGCCACCTCGACGGCAAGAATGTAGTGGATCTGGAGACGGCCACCAAGCGCATCCGCGCTGCGGCCGATGCGCGCCGCGATCCGAACTTCCTGATCATGGCCCGGACCGATATCCGGGCCGTGGACGGCATCGAGGCAGCGCAGGACCGTGCCAAGGCCCTGGTGGATGCCGGTGCCGACGCCATCTTCCCCGAAGCGATGCGCAACCTCGAGGAGTTCCAGGCCATCCGCGACGCGGTGGACGTACCGGTGCTGGCAAACATGACCGAATTCGGCAAGAGCGAACTGTTCACCACCGAGCAACTAGCCTCTGCCGGCGTCAACATTGTCATCTATCCCGTCACTCTGCTGCGCAGCGCGATGGGCGCCACGGAACGCACCCTGGACACCATCAAGGCCAAGGGATCGCAGCAAACCGACGTGGAAAACATGCTGACCCGTGCACGTTTGTACGAATTGGTGGATTATGAAGCTTATAACCACTTCGACACTTCGGTCTTCAACTTCCAGGTACCCGGACAACACTGACGGCATCGCTGTCTTGATAAAGGAGTCGCTATGACCAGCGAAGCAACCACAGAAGCACCGCAGATCCACAAGGGACTTGCCGGCGTCGTCGCCGACACCACCCGCATTTCCAAAGTCAACGCGGAGACCAACTCCCTGCTCTACCGCGGTTATCCGGTCCAGGATCTGGCAGCCCAGTGCAGTTTCGAGCAGGTCGCGTATCTGCTCTGGCACGGTGAACTTCCTACCAACGCGGAGCTGGCGGAGTTCACTGCCCACGAGCGCTCCGGGCGGGCGCTGGACCCGGTGGTCAAGTCCGTCATCGATACGCTGCCCACTTCGTCCCACCCCATGGACGTGTGCCGGACGGCGGCGAGCGTCATCGGGGCACGGCATCCGCGCTCGGAGGACTCGTCGCCGGAAGCCAACCTGGCCAAGGCCAAGGACCTCTTCGCCGCATTCCCCGCCGTGGTTGCCTATGACCAGCGCCGCCGTCGCGGCCAGGACGTCGTCGAGCCCCGCGAAGATCTGGACTACTCGGCCAACTTCCTCTACATGACCTTCGGCGAGGAAGCCGCCCCCGAGGTGATCGAGGCCTTCAACGTCTCGATGATCCTCTACGCAGAGCACTCGTTCAACGCCTCGACGTTCACGGCGCGCGTCATCACCTCGACCCTGGCCGATCTTCATTCCGCGGTCACCGGGGCCATCGGCGCGCTCAAGGGCCCGCTCCACGGCGGCGCCAATGAGGCGGTCATGGATACCTTCGAAGAGATCGGCACCGAAGGCGGCGACATCACCCGGCGCGCGCAGGCATGGCTGGAGGACGCCTTGGCCACCAAAAAGAAGATCATGGGGTTCGGACACCGTGTCTACAAGAAGGGTGATTCGCGTGTCCCGACCATGAAAGCGGCCCTGGACAAGATGATCGCCTACTACAACAGGCCGGACCTGGCCGAGTTGTACACGGCGCTGGAATCGGCCATGGCCGAGAAGAAGAACATCAAGCCCAACCTGGACTATCCGGCCGGACCGACGTACCACCTGATGGGCTTCGACACGCAGACGTTCACTCCGCTGTTCGTCGCCGCCCGCATCACCGGGTGGACGGCACACATCATGGAGCAGCGTGAAGCCAACTCCCTGATCCGTCCGCTGAGCGAGTACAACGGACCGGACCAGCGTTCGCTCTGACCGATAACAGCCGTAACGCAGGATGCCCGCCGGAAGTACGGCGGGCATCCTGCGTTGCGGGTAGTTCCATGGCTTGCTGCAGAGCGCCGGCTTTACGGGAGCGGCTCCAGCGGATCGAACCTTGCCGCGGTTTCATTGTCGTCGTTGAGCACGATGCGGAAGTTGGGCATCGCCCCGGTGAGTGCCATGGGCAGCCATGTGCCGGCGTCGTGCCACATGAGCGCCAGCGGCAGCGCGTCCAGCCCGAACCATTCCGGCATTATCTCCTCGGATTCTGCCGGTTCGCCGGACCAGCGGCGCGCGACGAATAGCGCTGCATCCATGTTCCAGAGCGGCTGCGACGGAAAGTCGAACAGGATCCGTCCCGCAGGTTCCAGGTCCTCCTGCCGGACCCTCACGCCTGTCTCTTCCATAACCTCGCGGCAGGCGGCCTCCGGCGCGGTCTCCCCCGGCTCGAGTTTGCCGCCGACCCCGACGACCTTGCCGGTACCGAAACCGGACTTCTTGTGGCCCAGCAGTACCGCAAGTCCGCCGTCCTTTTCCTGCACCAGGAAGCACAGAGCCACGGCCACGTCAGTCATGAGCCGAGTCTATCCTTCCCAACGTACGGCTTGCCGTACTAGCCCAGCGCCCGTGGATGGGCGGCGGCGTAAACCTCGCGCAACGTGTCTGCGTTGACCAGCGTGTACACCTGCGTGGTGGTGACCGACGCGTGGCCCAGCAGTTCCTGCACCACGCGCACATCCGCGCCGCCTTCAAGCAGGTGGGTTGCAAACGAATGCCGCAGCGTGTGCGGTGAGACGTCCCTGCCAATGGCGGCCTTCTCAGCCGCCGTCTTCAGGATGGTCCAGGCGCTCTGGCGGCTCAGCCGGCCGCCACGGGCGTTCAAGAAAAGCGCGGGCGTGCCGCGGCCTTTGGCAACGATGCCCGGCCGGGCGCGCACCAGATAGTCGTCAACGGCTTTGGCAGCATAGGACCCCAGCGGTACCAGCCGCTCCTTGGAACCCTTGCCCAGCAGGCGTACGACGACGGGGCCCTCGTCGATGGTTTCGACACTCACGTCATCGACGTCGAGGCCGACCGCCTCGCTGATGCGCGCGCCGGTTGAGTAGAGGAATTCGAGCAGCGCCCGGTCGCGCTGGCCGGTGGGCGTTTCGGTGCTGACCGCTTCCAGAATCCGGGTAACTTCGCCGACCGAGATGGCCTTGGGCAGGCGTTTACCCGGCATCGGCGGGTGGACGTCGGTGGCCGGATCCGTGGCGCTGATTCCCTCCAGGCTCCAGAACTTGTGCAGGCCGCGCACCGCGACGATGGTCCGAGCCGCGGAACGGACGCTTAGGGCCGACGCGCCGTCCGATCCATCGGAGAGAACCTGCGCGAACGCAGTGACGTCATGCCGGCTGATCTTCGCCGGATCATCGACCGACCGCTGTTCCAGGAAGTGCTGGTACCGCTTCAGGTCCCGGCGGTAGGCGGCCACCGTATTGGCCGCCAGGCCGCGTTCAACGGCCATGTGCTGCAGGTAGTCCGATATGGCTCTGCCCAGCGCCGTCGTTCCTTGATCACCGGCCGTGGTGGCGGCCTGCACGCTTCCGGCCATACAAACTCACTGCCCCGTCCCGGCGGCCGGCGCCGGGCGGTGCCGCTGCGAGGGATGCTCCGGCCAGGGTGCGTCGGCCGGACGGAGCGCTTCAAACCCGCGCCGTGACGCTTCGGCGGCAGCCAGTACGCCCGCCACGGCCGACGGATTGTGCAGGCGCCCTGCCATCACAGCCTGGACGGCGTCGTCGAGATCCACCCACAGGTGCTCGATTTCTGCTTCTTCGTCCGTCCGTGTGTGCAGGTCGGCTTCGGGCACTTCAGTCAGGTCTCGGGCCAGGTAGATGCGGATGGCTTCGCTCGACGAGCCCGGTGAATTGAAGAAATCCACCAGCACGTCCCAGCGGCCGGCCGCGAGGTCCGCTTCCTCGGCCAGCTCCCGGGCAGCCGCAACCACAAAGTCCTCGCCCTCGACATCCAGCAGGCCGGCCGGGATCTCCCACAGGGACATCCGGACCGGCTGCCGGTACTGCTTCAGGAGCAGGATGCGGCCGTGGTCGTCCATGGCCACCACGGCTACCGCGCCCGGGTGGGCAATGTAGTCGCGGACCAGGACGTCCTCGGCGTCGCCGGTGAGGCTGAAGGTATCGCTGACGACGTTCCAGATCCGGCCCTCGTACAGCGTCTCGGAAGCAACAAGCGTGCGCGGATCAGGCTGGTCGGCAAACACCTTCGGACCGGCAGCGGACATGGCTAGGCTCCGGCTTTCGAGACCGGCTTGCCGTGGTTGAGCGCCGCGGCAACCAGGCCCGCGAACAGCGGATGCGGCCGGGTCGGACGGGAGCTCAGTTCCGGGTGCGCCTGGGTCGACACGTAGTACGGGTGCACCTTCTTGGGCAGCTCGACGAATTCCACCAGCTTGCCATCCGGCGACGTACCGGAGAACACGAGACCCGCCGCTTCCAGCTGCTCCCGGTACTTGTTGTTCACCTCGTAGCGGTGGCGGTGGCGTTCGCTGACCTTCGTGGAGCCGTAGGTATCGGCAACCACGGAGCCGCCCTTGAGCGCGGCCTCGTAAAGCCCCAGCCGCATCGTGCCGCCAAGATCGCCCTTGCCCTCGACGATCTCCAGCTGTTCTTCCATGGTCGCGATCACCGGGTGCTTGGTATCGGGATCGAACTCGGTGGACGAGGCGTCCTCCAAACCGACCACGTTGCGCGCGTATTCCATCACCATGGACTGCAGGCCCAGGCACAGGCCCAGCGTTGGCAGCTTGCGTTCCCGGGCGTATTTCAGCGCGCCCAGTTTCCCTTCCAGACCGCGGATGCCGAAGCCTCCCGGCACGCAGATGGCGTGTACGCCGGCCAGCGACCTGGCGGCGCCTTCCGCTGTGGCACAGTCATCGGAGGGCACCCAGCGGATCTTGACCTTTGTTTGGTTGGCGAAGCCGCCCGCACGCAGCGCTTCCGTCACGGAAAGGTAGGCGTCCGGCAGGTCGATGTACTTCCCAACCAGGGCGATCTCGATCTCGTGCTTCGGATTGTGGACGGCTTCCAGCAACCGGTCCCACTTGGTCCAGTTCACGTCCTTGAACTTCAGATCCAGGTGCTGGACGATGTATGCGTCCAGCATCTGGGCGTGCAGGGTCTTGGGGATGTCGTAAATGCTCGGGGCGTCCGGGCAGCCGATCACGGCGTCCGCGTCCACGTCGCACATGCGG
Organism: Arthrobacter crystallopoietes; assembly: GCF_002849715.1. Taxonomy (NCBI): domain Bacteria; kingdom Bacillati; phylum Actinomycetota; class Actinomycetes; order Micrococcales; family Micrococcaceae; genus Crystallibacter; species Crystallibacter crystallopoietes. The sequence continues at coordinate 3,676,597 of NZ_CP018863.1, read as the reverse complement.
CCGATCTTCTCCCGCATGGCCTCCGGAACTTCGCGGTCCGAACGGATAACAATGGCATCCGGCTGAATGCCGATGGAGCGCAAAGCCGCCACGGAGTGCTGCGTCGGCTTGGTCTTCAGTTCCTGCGACGGGCCGATGTAGGGCACCAGCGAGACATGCAGGAAGAAGACGTTGTTGCGTCCGACGTCCTGCCGGACCTGGCGGGCGGATTCGAGGAACGGCTGGGACTCGATGTCGCCGACGGTGCCGCCTATTTCGGTGATGATGACGTCCGGCGCCTTCTTGCCCTCGGCGGGCAGACGCATCCGGCGCTTGATTTCATCGGTGATGTGGGGAATGACCTGGACGGTGTCCCCGAGGTACTCGCCGCGGCGTTCCTTCGCGATGACCGTGGAGTAGATCTGGCCCGTTGTCACGTTGGCCAGCCCGTCCAGGTTCTCGTCCAGGAAGCGCTCGTAGTGCCCGATGTCCAGGTCCGTTTCGGCGCCGTCGTCGGTGACGAAGACTTCGCCGTGCTGGAAGGGGTTCATCGTGCCCGGATCCACGTTCAGATAGGGATCCAGTTTCTGCATGGTCACGGAGAGACCACGCGCCCGGAGCAGGTGTCCGAGGCTGGAAGCTGTCAGACCCTTCCCGAGAGAAGACGCCACGCCACCGGTGACGAAGATATGTTTGGTCGTCTTGGACGACTTGGAAAACCGGGAATTTGTTCGCTGCACCACGGAATTCGAGCCTATCACCTTTCCAGCGGCTCCGACTGCCAGAACCGCTACGGCCACCCGTTCGTGTTGGATGACACAGCCTCAGCTTCCCGCCGCCACTATCGCGGCGGTGGGAGTCTGTTCCTCCAGCCGATCGTACAGCTTAGCGGCCTTCTTTGGCCCCTTCGATCAGCTCCTGTGCATGGGCACGGGCGAGTTCGGATTCCTCCTGGCCGGCCAGCATCCGGGCAAGCTCCGTCACCCGCTCTTCATCCGAGAGCAAGGTGACGTCGCTGGCCGTCACGCCTTCGGAATTCTTGGCCGCGGCTGCCGAGGTCTTGTAGACCCGGATGTGCTGGTCGGCGAACGCGGCAACCTGCGGCAGATGGGTGACCACGATGACCTGGACGTACTTGGCCAGCATCGCGAGCCGGCGCCCGATCTCCACCGCTGCTTTACCGCCGACGCCGGAATCAACCTCGTCGAAGACAAACGTCGGCACCGGGTCAACCGCGGCCAGCACTACTTCGATGGCGAGCATGACCCGGGAGAGCTCACCGCCGGAGGCGCCCTTGCCCAGCGGACGCGGCGGTGCGCCCGGGTGCGGCTTCAGCAGGAACGCGATGTTGTCCGCCCCGTGCGGTCCCAGCTCCTCGGCGGGCTCGAGCTGGATGTGCAGTTCGGCGTCCGGCATGGCCAGTGCCGCCAGCTCCTTGCCCACCTTACGGCCGAGTTCGCTGCCGGCCTTGCCGCGCATGGCGGTGATCTTGCCGGCGGTTTCGGTGAGTTCGGTATCGAGCGCCGCGATTTCCGCTTCCAGTGCCTCGATCCGGCTGGAATCGTCCGTCAGCTCTTCCAGGCGCTGGCGGGCGGTTGCGCTCCAGTCCAGCACCTCATCGATGCTCGGTGCATACTTGCGCACCAGTCCGGCGAGGCTGGCTCGGCGCGCTTCAAGCTCGGCCAGTCGTTCGGGGCCTTCGTTGTCCAGCGATGCGGAGTAGCTGGCCAGATCGGCCGCGACGTCGGCCAGGATGTAGCCGACCTCTGCGAGCCGGCCTGCGGCCTTGCCCAGTTCCGGGTCATCGGCCTGGACCTGTTCCAAGGATCGTTTCGCCGCGTCCACCAGTGATGTGGCGTCGCCGGCGTCGGCGAATTCCTCTGCGATCAGCGCCTGGTGCGCCAGCTGTGCTGCCGCGCGCAACTGCTCTACGTTAGCCAGCTTGGTGGCCTCCGCCTTGAGCACCAGGTCCTCGCCCGGCTGCGGGTCGATGCCGTCGATTTCCTCCAGCGCCAGCTGCAATGACTCCGCTTCGCGCAGCCGTTCACGGGCCTCGGTCCGCAGCGACTGCAGTTCCGCCGTCGCCTGCCGCCAACGGTCGTAGGACTGGCGGAACGCCGCCAGCGCCTTGGCCAGCTTGGGCCCGCCGAACTTGTCCAGGGCCTCCCGTTGGGCGCTCTGGCTCTTCAGCCGCAACTGCTCGGACTGCCCATGGACCGCCACCAGCTGTTCACCGATTTCAGCCAGGGCACCTACCGGTGCCGAACGTCCGCCGACATGCGCCCGGCTGCGGCCGTCAGCATTTACGGTACGGGCCAGCATCAACTCCGCTTCGCCCTCGTACTCTTCAACGTCGGCGCCGGCATCCTGCGCGCGGGCGATGGCGGGACTGTCCGGAGCGAGCCGGACCACGGCCTCGGCTACGGCGGACGAAGCACCGGTGCGTACCGCGCCGGCATCCGAACGCGCACCGAGCAGCAGGCCCAGCGCGGTCACCACCATGGTCTTTCCGGCGCCGGTTTCACCCGTGACCACGGATAGCCCGGGGCCTAGCGGCAACACCGCCTCGGTAATGACACCGAGGTTGCTGATTCTGATTTCTTCAATCATCGACGCTCCTCCTCGGGCGGGGTGTGGTGCGGCTCGACCGTCCGGATGGTATCCAGCGGCGTTGTCTGCGGCTGTGCCTCGTCTGCACTGATCGGACCGCGCCAGCCCTTGGTCGGCAACTCGAACTTGCGTACCAGCCGTTCGGCGAAGGGGGTGCGCCGGGTCCTGGCCAACCGGACCGGCTTGTCCGAGCGCGTTACCTCGACGCGGGAACCGGGCGGCAGATCGAGGCTGCGCCTGCCGTCGCACCAGAGCACGCCATTGGCATCCGTGCGGTTCAGCAATTCCACGGCCATGACCGAGTCCGGGGCCACCACCAGCGGTTTGGCGAACAGCGCATGCGCACTGATCGGCACCATCAGCAGGGCCTCCACCTCCGGCCAGACCACCGGCCCTCCGGCCGAGAATCCGTACGCCGTCGAACCGGTGGGCGTGGCCATCACCACCCCGTCGCAGCCGAAGGAGCTGATGGGCAGCGCGTCGACTTCGACGACGACCTCGACCATCCGCTGGCGGTCACCCTTTTCCACGGTGGCCTCGTTCAGCGCCCAGGTGTGGCCGATCTTGCGTTTGTCCAGCCAGACCTGCACATCGATGGTCATGCGTTCTTCAACGGTGTACTGGCGCTCCACCACCCAATGGACGGTTTGGGCAAGATCCGCACGTTCGCTTTCCGCAAGGAAGCCCACGTGACCCAGGTTGACGCCCAGCAGGGGCACATCGGAGTCCCGGACCAGTTCGGCGGAACGCAGAATGGTACCGTCCCCGCCAAGCACCATGCCCAGGTCCACGTCCTTGAGCTTCACGTCTTCGTCCAGGATCTCGAGCGGAGCGGCCAGGTGCGAATAGACCTGTCGGATGTGTTCCGCTTCCTTGCGCCGCATCACGGGAACCAGCCCGGAGGCATGGAGCTGGGCGCACGTTTCCTGGGCGGCGGCCAGGGCGTCGTGGCGCCCGGTGTGGGCCAGAACCAGAATCCGTCTGCTCATGCGTTTACTCCCGGTAGTTCGTTGGGCTGTTCCGCATCCGGCGGTTCCGGATACTGTTCCATGGCGTGGCGGACGGCGGCATCAAGCTCCGTTCCGATCCTAGCCGGGGCCCGCATGGCGGGCACCTTCATCCACAGGAAGAATTCCACATTACCGTCCTGGCCCGGCAGCGGACTGCGGGCCAGCCCCTTGATGTGCAGTCCGTGCTCCAGCCCGCTGCGCACCACCTTTTCCACCGCCCGCCGCCGTTCGGCTTCCGAACTGACGACGCCGGTGCTCGCCAATGACTCACGCCCCACCTCGAATTGCGGCTTCACCATCAGCACCATGTCGCCGTCGGGCTCAGTGGCCGCGCTGAGGGCCGCCATCACCAAGGTCAGCGAGATGAAGGACAGATCCGCGACCGTCAGCGAGACCGGTCCGCCGATAGCGGCACTGTCGAGATACCGGGCGTTCACGCCCTCGAAGAGATGGACCCGCTCATCGGCGCTTAGTTGCGGCACCATTTGACCATGGCCGACGTCGACAGCGGCTACCTCCCGCGCGCCCGCTTCAAGGAGCACCTGGGTGAAGCCGCCGGTAGACGCCCCGGCGTCCAGGCATCGGCGGCCCCCGGGGTCTACCGCCGGGAAGGCACGCAGCGCGCCGGCCAGTTTGTGCCCGGCCCGGCTGACGTATTCAGGCTCAGCCCCTGTGGCCACCTCCAGCTGGTCGTCGGCTGCCACAGCGGCGGAGGCCTTCCGTACAACGTTCCCCCCGCGGCTCACCAAGCCGGCGGAGATAAGCTTTGCGGCATGGGTCCGGGACCGTGCCAGCCCGCGGGCTACCAGTTCCTGATCGAGTCTCGTCATTCCTGCCTCAGTCTGCTCCAGCATCCAGATCAGCCAGCAGGCCATCATGCATGTAGGTGAAGACGGCAGCATGTTCGGTTACCGGGACGTGCGGCAGCGAAGTCAACGGCTCGATGATTTCATCCACGCTCTCATCCTCGGTGGACACAACGGAGACCGGCCACTGCGTAACGGCTGACTCCTGCACCGGCTGTCCAGCGGAAGTGATCGGGTCAATCATCGGATCCATCGGTCAGTTCCTTCCACCATCAGGGGTTGTTCGCCCGGCCTGCCTCAGTCTATCGACGCATGCTCAGCCAGTTCCGGCATATACGCGGCTGCCGTTTCGGGATGGGCCTTCCACCATGCGGCGCAGGCTGCCCGCCAGGTGTCGAGCTCGTTGCGGTCACCGCTATAACGGACAACGCCGTTCTCGACCGTAGCGCTCGAGCGGCCGCAAGTGAAAATCCCGTCGGCAGAAGTTACCTGCGGATACGGCTGGTACAGATCGCCCAAGTTAGCCAGCAGGTAGCGCGGCCGTTCGGCTGTGCGGGCGGCGAGGATCGTTTCCACGGTATCGACGCCGGTCAGCACCGCCGCCGTATGCATGCCCGCGTTATTGCCGCCAAGGATGTCGGTGTCCAAACGGTCTCCGACAACAAGCGGTGTCTTCGCCTGGAGGCTTTCCGCCGCCGTCGTAAATAAAGCCGCCTCCGGCTTACCCGCCACCAGCGGCGTCGCCCCCGTGGCTGTTTGGACGGCAGCCACCAACGAACCGTTGCCCGGTGCTATCCCCTCGGCGCGGGGAATCGTCAGGTCCGTATTGGTGGCTACCCAGAATGCACCAGCCGCTATGGCATACGATGCCTCTGCCAGATCCAGCCAGCTCACCGCAGGATCAAAGCCCTGGATGACAGCATCGGGCTGCTGGTCAGCCGAGTCCACGGGGACAAAGCCCAAGGCTTCAATCTCGTGGACCAGGGTCCGGCTGCCGGTCACCAGGACTTTGGCTCCCGGCGCCACATGCTTTGCCAGCAGCGCGGCGCCGGCACGGGCGGAACCAAACACCTGGTCGGCCCGCGCCGGCGCACCCAGTTCCCGAAGATGGGCCGCAACCTGCTCGGAAGACCGGGAAGCGTTGTTGGTGATATAGCCCAGTCTGACGCCGGCCGCCGGCAACCGGTCAAGAGCCTCAGTGGCTCCTGCTATGGCACCGGCACCGGCGTAAACCACCCCGTCCAAGTCGCAGAGCAGAGCGTCATAACCGTCAATCAACATCGAATCAGTCTTCGTCCCAGGGGTGCTTGACGTCCTGCTCCCCTGTAGCGGGCTCCTCGATTTCATGGAGGTCTTCCTCCTCGAGCGCTGCCTCGGAAACACGCGGTTCAACCTCGTTGCCTGCGGTTTCGGCTTCCGCGCGATCTGATGCCTCTTCATCTGGTTCGGCGCTGCCTGCTGCCTCGCCTGGAACCGCCTCATACCCGCTGGACACTTCGCGTGGACGCCGTGCTTCCGGCTCCTCATCTTCATCAACGAGGTCGAAGATTTCAGGCTCGGCAAACTCTCCTACGCCCAACGCGCTCTCCGCCAGTCGCGCCTGACGACGCCACTGCTCGGCCTCTTCGGCACGGTCCACGGACTCAAGTGCGTCGGCGTAGGCCCGGAACAACCTGGGGCTGTATGAGAATGCCCGGTTCTTGTCGAGCTGCGGAATCTCGAGCGCGGCCACGGCAGCGTCATACTGCTCCAGATCCATCCGCGCACCGGACGCCACGATCGCCAGTTCCACCTTGCCGGCAGCGTCCAGGTCCGTAGCTTCCTCGGAACGGATCATCTCGAGGGCACGGTCAGGGCGGCCAAGTCCACGCTCACAGTCTGCCATCACGGGCAGGTGTGCGTTGGAGCCGCTGATGCGACGGTAGGTACGGAATTCCCGCAGGGCCTCTCCGTAGTGTCCGGCAGCATAGGCAGTCAGTCCGACGGCCTCGCGGACCGGAGCCATCCGGCCGCCACGGCGGCTCGCAGCCAGGGCATGCTGGAACGCGAGCTCGGGATCCTCGTCCATCAAACGCGCCGCCATCACCAGGTGCTTGGCAACCCACTCTGCGCTCTTTGATTCCAGCGTTCGCAGCTGTGCACGGATAACCCGGTCCAGTTCCTGCCCGGTAACGTCATCGTCGATCTGGGGAGAGCGTGGACGATCGGCCCTGTTCGAGCTGCGCAGATCCTGCGCATTCTTGAGAGGAGGCTGGCCAGCGCCTCGGTCAGCCCCATACTTCCGTTCGCCGAAGCGATCCTCCCCGTCGCGGCGCGGTTTGAATCCCTCCGCACCACGGTCGGAACCACGGGGGCCACCACGGTCCGGGCGTGGACGATCGCCGAATTCACGGCGGGGCTTGAAACCCTCAGCGCCGCGGGAACCTCCACGGTCTTGGCGTGGACGATCAGTGTACTCACGGCGAGGACCGTCAGTACGGTCCTGGCGCGGACGATCTCCATACTCACGGCGAGGCTTATAGCCCTCGGCGCCACGGTCCTGACGCGGACGATCACCGTACTCACGGCGAGGACCGTCAGTACGGTCCTGGCGCGGACGATCTGTGTACTCACGGCGAGGCTTATAACCTTCAGCCCCACGAGCGCCATCGCGATCCTGGCGCGGACGATCTGTGTACTCACGGCGAGGACCGTCAGTACGGTCCTGACGCGGACGGTCACCGTACTCACGGCGAGGCTTATAGCCCTCGCCTCCTTGACCGGAGCCGCGAGGGGCCCCACGATCTTGGCGCGGACGATCAGTGTACTCCCGGCGAGGACCGTCAGTACGGTCCTGACGCGGGCGGTCACCGTACTCACGGCGAGGCTTATAACCTTCAGCCCCACGAGCGCCATCGCGATCCTGGCGCGGACGATCGGTATACTCACGGCGAGGACCGTCTGCGCGGTCTTGCCGAGGACGATCGGTATAGTCCCGCCGCGGTCCGTCAGTGCGGTCCTGACGCGGGCGTTCGCCATACTCACGGCGAGGACCGGATCGATCCCGGCCGGCTGCGCCTTCAGCGCTGCCGCCACGGCGATCGTCACGCGAGCGGAAACCGCGCGGGTCACCACCCGAGTTGCTTGTGCCGCGATAGGCGCCGCTTTGCCGACGTGCTTCACTGTCCCGACGCGGACCCTCGCCACGTCCAGCAGGTTTGTCAGATCCTGAACGGCCGCCGAAGTTGCCCCGTCCGGCACCGCCCTTGTCGTCTCGTTCCCCACGACCACGGAAATCAGCCATGCCGGAGCTCCTCTCAGTGCGGGCCTGGCACCCCTCAAAGGAGCCTTCAGCCGCCATCTCTATTTATCTGGTGATTTGTGTTGATCTATTGATCAGAACGCGGCACGACATGTGCCACCAGACCAGTCTAGTGCAGACCATCAACACGGCCGGCTGACTGGGCTGTGATAACACTTACGACGGCGGACATGGCTCCAGCGATCGGCCGCAATTCCGGCAACGGGCCTTAAATGGGTGAAGGGCTCCACCGTCATGGTGGAGCCCTTCACGCTCAAAAGATGTCCGGCGGTGACCTACTCTCCCACACCCTCCCGGGTGCAGTACCATCGGCGCTGTGGGTCTTAGCTTCCGGGTTCGGAATGGGACCGGGCGTTTCCCCCACGCTATGACCGCCGTAACCCTTGCCACCCCGGTTCCGGCCCGCGCGGGCGGACGGAAGGGGTGAAACCTTCGGTTACATCAGTTCATTCTTGGACTGTATGCAATTGTGGTGTTCCCTGGGACGTTTGTTGTCCGGGAACCACATAGTGGACGCGATGCAAGTATCTTTTCCTTCCCCTGTGTATTGCCGTGGAACCGTTTGAAGTCGGTTCGACGGCCAGGGAAGTGTGTGGTGTAAGTTATCGGCCTATTAGTACCGGTCAGCTTCACAGGTCTTTAGTCCCTGCTTCCACATCCGGCCTATCAACCCAGTGGTCTGGCTGGGGGCCTCCCACACCTCGAGGGTGTATGGAAATCTCATCTTGAAGCCGGCTTCCCGCTTAGATGCTTTCAGCGGTTATCCAATCCGAACGTAGCTAATCAGCGATGCACTTGGCAGTACAACTGACACACCAGAGGTTCGTCCGTCCCGGTCCTCTCGTACTAAGGACAGACCTTCTCAAATTTCCTGCGCGCGCAGCGGATAGGGACCGAACTGTCTCACGACGTTCTAAACCCAGCTCGCGTACCGCTTTAATGGGCGAACAGCCCAACCCTTGGGACCTACTCCAGCCCCAGGATGCGACGAGCCGACATCGAGGTGCCAAACCATGCCGTCGATATGGACTCTTGGGCAAGATCAGCCTGTTATCCCCGAGGTACCTTTTATCCGTTGAGCGACGGCCATTCCACAATGTGCCGCCGGATCACTAGTCCCGACTTTCGTCCCTGCTTGAGATGTCTCTCTCACAGTCAAGCTCCCTTGTGCACTTACACTCGCCACCTGATTGCCAACCAGGCTGAGGGAACCTTTGGGCGCCTCCGTTACTCTTTAGGAGGCAACCGCCCCAGTTAAACTACCCATCAGGCACTGTCCCTGACCCGGATTACGGGCCGAAGTTAGATGTCCAGAGTGACCAGAGTGGTATTTCAACGATGACTCCACCCGAACTGGCGTCCGGGCTTCACAGTCTCCCACCTATCCTACACAAGCCACACCGAACACCAATACCAAACTATAGTAAAGGTCTCGGGGTCTTTCCGTCCTGCTGCGCGTAACGAGCATCTTTACTCGTAGTGCAATTTCGCCGAGTTTATGGTTGAGACAGCGGGGAAGTCGTTACTCCATTCGTGCAGGTCGGAACTTACCCGACAAGGAATTTCGCTACCTTAGGATGGTTATAGTTACCACCGCCGTTTACTGGGGCTTAAATTCTCAGCTTCGCCCCCGAAGGGGCTAACCGGTCCTCTTAACCTTCCAGCACCGGGCAGGAGTCAGTCCGTATACATCGTCTTGCGACTTCGCACGGACCTGTGTTTTTAGTAAACAGTCGCTTCCCCCTGGTCTCTGCGGCCCACACCCGCTCCACAGAGCAAGTCTGTATCACGGGGCAGGCCCCCCTTCTCCCGAAGTTACGGGGGCATTTTGCCGAGTTCCTTAACCATAATTCTCTCGATCGCCTTGGTATTCTCTACCTGATCACCTGTGTCGGTTTGGGGTACGGGCGGCTAAAACCTCGCGTCGATGCTTTTCTCGGCAGCATAGGATCACCAGATCCCCCCATACGGGGGTCCCGTCAGGTCTCAGGCTTAATGAACGGCGGATTTGCCTACCGTTCGCCCTACATCCTTGGACCGGGACTACCATCGCCCGGCCTGGCTACCTTCCTGCGTCACACCTGTTAATACGCTTACCTCCCCGGTTCAGGTCCCGCGCGCCCCGCACATACTGGCCCCGAAGGGCACGGATGCACGGTTTGGACGGTTAGTATCACCGGCTCGGTATGGGCGGTTTTTCGCCGGTACGGGAATATCAACCCGTTGTCCATCGACTACGCCTGTCGGCCTCGCCTTAGGTCCCGACTTACCCAGGGCAGATTAGCTTGACCCTGGAACCCTTGATCATTCGGCGGACGGGTTTCCCACCCGTCTTTCGCTACTCATGCCTGCATTCTCACTCGTGTAGGCTCCACCGCTGGTTTCCACCGCGGCTTCACTGCCCACACGACGCTCCCCTACCCATCCACGCCCCTGAACCAAGGGAACAAGTCCCCGGCTTGGGTAATACGTGAATGCCACAACTTCGGCGGTGTACTTGAGCCCCGCTACATTGTCGGCGCGGAATCACTTGACCAGTGAGCTATTACGCACTCTTTCAAGGATGGCTGCTTCTAAGCCAACCTCCTGGTTGTCTTCGCAACTCCACATCCTTTCCCACTTAGCACACGCTTAGGGGCCTTAGTTGGTGGTCTGGGCTGTTTCCCTCTCGACTATGAAGCTTATCCCCCACAGTCTCACTGCTGCGCTCTCACTTGCCGGCATTCGGAGTTTGGCTGACGTCAGTAACCTTGTAGGGCCCATCGGCCATCCAGTAGCTCTACCTCCGGCAAGAAACACGCAACGCTGCACCTAAATGCATTTCGGGGAGAACCAGCTATCACGGAGTTTGATTGGCCTTTCACCCCTACCCACAGCTCATCCCCTCCATTTTCAACTGAAGTGGGTTCGGTCCTCCACGCGCTCTTACACGCGCTTCAACCTGGCCATGGGTAGATCACTCCGCTTCGGGTCTAGATCACGCCACTGCAACGCCCTGTTCAGACTCGCTTTCGCTACGGCTTCCCCACACGGGTTAACCTCGCGACGTAACACTAACTCGCAGGCTCATTCTTCAAAAGGCACGCCGTCACAGCTGCTAGGGCTGCTCCGACGGATTGTAAGCACACGGTTTCAGGTACTGTTTCACTCCCCTCCCGGGGTACTTTTCACCTTTCCCTCACGGTACTTGTCCGCTATCGGTCATCAGGTAGTATTTAGGCTTACCAGGTGGTCCTGGCAGATTCGCACGGGATTTCTCGGGCCCCGTGCTACTTGGGATACTCTCCAAGCGGCAGCACACATTACGGTTACAGGGCTAACACCTTCTCCGGCCGGCCTTTCAAGACCGTTCACCTATGCATCTGCACTCACTTCAGCTGTCCGGCAGAACAGCAACGGAAAGTCCCGCAACCCCGGCCATGCAACGCCCGCCGGCTATCACACATGACTCGGTTTAGCCTCATCCGCGTTCGCTCGCCACTACTAACGGAATCACTGTTGTTTTCTCTTCCTGCGGGTACTGAGATGTTTCACTTCCCCGCGTTCCCTCCACGTACCCTATGTGTTCAGATACGGGTCACCAGGTAACACAAGTGCCCCTGGCGGGGTTTCCCCATTCGGACATCCTGGGATCAAAGTTCGGTTATCAACTCCCCCAGGCTTTTCGCAGATTCCCACGTCCTTCTTCGGCTCCTGATGCCAAGGCATCCACCGTGTGCTCTTAAAAACTTGACCACAAAAGATCAAAATCAGCATTTAATATCGAGAGAACCACAGATCCAAAACAGATCCAGGTTCATCAAAATTGCTTCTTTATAAGATGCTCGCGTCCACTATGTAGTTCTCAAACAACAACCCCGTCACACCCATCCCCGCACCACGGATAAACCGTGGCCCGGATAAGGACTGCGCAGGAAACCAGAAACAAACAAACACCGGCCCATTCACGAACCGGTCCCTGTTGCCTCAGGACCCAACAGTGTGCCAAACAACAACCCCCCGGACAACCCCCACACGTTCCAGGCACCCCCGCAAAGGGGACACCGTACTGGCATGGAAACCGCCAAAAGACCATCTATCCGTTGATATTCCACCCTCGAGCACCCACCGCAGAACAAACGCCCGCGCAATGGGCTCTCCTGCAAACCGCACAACCAACACTTGGGAAGGCCCTGCGAGTCTGAGGCGCTCCTTAGAAAGGAGGTGATCCAGCCGCACCTTCCGGTACGGCTACCTTGTTACGACTTAGTCCCAATCGCCGGTCCCACCTTCGACGGCTCCCTCCCACAAGGGGTTAGGCCACCGGCTTCGGGTGTTACCAACTTTCGTGACTTGACGGGCGGTGTGTACAAGGCCCGGGAACGTATTCACCGCAGCGTTGCTGATCTGCGATTACTAGCGACTCCGACTTCATGAGGTCGAGTTGCAGACCTCAATCCGAACTGAGACCGGCTTTTTGGGATTAGCTCCACCTCACAGTATCGCAACCCTTTGTACCGGCCATTGTAGCATGCGTGAAGCCCAAGACATAAGGGGCATGATGATTTGACGTCGTCCCCACCTTCCTCCGAGTTGACCCCGGCAGTCTCCTATGAGTCCCCGCCATAACGCGCTGGCAACATAGAACGAGGGTTGCGCTCGTTGCGGGACTTAACCCAACATCTCACGACACGAGCTGACGACAACCATGCACCACCTGTAAACCAGCCCCGAAGGGAAACCGCATTTCTGCGGCGGTCCGGTCCATGTCAAGCCTTGGTAAGGTTCTTCGCGTTGCATCGAATTAATCCGCATGCTCCGCCGCTTGTGCGGGCCCCCGTCAATTCCTTTGAGTTTTAGCCTTGCGGCCGTACTCCCCAGGCGGGGCACTTAATGCGTTAGCTACGGCGCGGAAAACGTGGAATGTCCCCCACACCTAGTGCCCAACGTTTACGGCATGGACTACCAGGGTATCTAATCCTGTTCGCTCCCCATGCTTTCGCTCCTCAGCGTCAGTTACAGCCCAGAGACCTGCCTTCGCCATCGGTGTTCCTCCTGATATCTGCGCATTTCACCGCTACACCAGGAATTCCAGTCTCCCCTACTGCACTCTAGTCTGCCCGTACCCACTGCAGACCCGGGGTTGAGCCCCGGGCTTTCACAGCAGACGCGACAAACCGCCTACGAGCTCTTTACGCCCAATAATTCCGGACAACGCTTGCGCCCTACGTATTACCGCGGCTGCTGGCACGTAGTTAGCCGGCGCTTCTTCTGCAGGTACCGTCACTTTCGCTTCTTCCCTGCTGAAAGAGGTTTACAACCCGAAGGCCGTCATCCCTCACGCGGCGTCGCTGCATCAGGCTTTCGCCCATTGTGCAATATTCCCCACTGCTGCCTCCCGTAGGAGTCTGGGCCGTGTCTCAGTCCCAGTGTGGCCGGTCACCCTCTCAGGCCGGCTACCCGTCGTCGCCTTGGTGAGCCATTACCTCACCAACAAGCTGATAGGCCGCGAGTCCATCCAAAACCAAAAAATCTTTCCACCCACCACCATGCGGTGACAGGTCGTATCCGGTATTAGACCCGGTTTCCCAGGCTTATCCCAGAGTCAAGGGCAGGTTACTCACGTGTTACTCACCCGTTCGCCACTAATCCCCGGTGCAAGCACCGGATCATCGTTCGACTTGCATGTGTTAAGCACGCCGCCAGCGTTCGTCCTGAGCCAGGATCAAACTCTCCGTTAATGTTTACTAACAGACACAACACCGGCCCCCGGGAAAACGGGAACCAGCACTGCACTAAATTCAAACCAGGCTAAAAAACATCGCGGCACACCACGGAGGCGGTGCCCCACGACAATAATTCAACCAATAAAATAATTGGTATCAACAAACTTGGCACACTATTGAGTTCTCAAACAACAGGAGCAAACGAATACTTTTTGAAACCCGAATTCGATGAATTCTTTTATTGTTTCGCATTTCTTCGCTGCGATGTTCATAAATTTATTTCATTCAATATCTCTTGTCAAATCGGCGTTTTCCGCGATTTTCCATTCGATAAAGAATGCACCCGCAACAATTTTCAGCGCCCCCGGCTTTTGCCTCAAAGTGCACGCCGGAATTGCTTCCGATTTGTCTTGGGATTTTGTCCTCCTGCTCGCTTTGTCTTTTTCAACTCAGCGGCGGCGACTCAGAAAACAATACACAAGGTTTCGGACTCCTGCAAATCCGGCAGAATTACCCCTCAAATCAAAGCGGGCCCGTCCCCGTGCCCACCGCCTTGCTGGCAGCTGGCACGGGTACGGGCCCGCCTTGTTGGCTTTGCCGGGATTGTCCCGACTTGCAGCCTTTGGCTATGCAGGAACTTCGACCATTGCCAGGGTGCGCTTGCCCCTGCGCATCAGCAAGTACTTGCCGTGCAGCAACTTTGAATCATCGATGACTGCATCCGGATCCGTGATTTTTTCGTTGTTCACGTACGCACCGCCTTCGGCCACGGTACGACGGGCGCCGGAGTTGCTCGGCACGAGGCCGGAGGCAACGAGCAATCCGATGATGTTGAGGGAACCGCGCTCCACAGTGGCGCTGGGCAGCTGCGAAGTGGCCGAAACCAACGTGGCTTCGTCCAACGCTTCCAGTTCACCCTGCCCGAATAATGCAGCCGAAGCAGCGATCACCTTGTCGGTTGCTTCCTCGCCGTGGACCAGCGAGGTCACGTCATAGGCCAGCACGCGCTGGGCCTCGCGGGTATGCGCGCGTTCGGCTACCGCCTTTTCGAGCTCTTCGATTTCTGTTCTGCTCCGGAAGGTGAAGACCTTGAGCCGCTCGACTACGTCGGCATCTGCCGTGTTCAGCCAGAACTGGTACATCGCGTACGGGCTGCACATCGCGGCGTCGAGCCAGATGGCGTTGCCTTCGCTCTTGCCGAACTTCGTGCCATCCGAGTTGGTGATCAGCGGAGTGCCGATGGCGTGGACGGACTTGCCCTCGACCTTGCGGATCAGTTCGGTACCGCTGGTCAGGTTGCCCCACTGGTCCGACCCGCCAGTCTGCAGCACGCAGCCGTACTGGCGGAACAGTTCCAGGTAGTCCATGCCTTGCAGGATCTGGTAGCTGAATTCCGCGTAGCTGATCCCCTCCTCGGAGTTCAGCCGGGAGGCGACGATGTCTTTTTTGATCATGGTCCCGACACGGAAGTGCTTGCCGATCTCGCGCAGGAAGTCCAGCGCGCTCATCGGCGCCGTCCAGTCCAGGTTGTTCACCATCCGGGCCGCGTTCTCGCCCTCAAAGCTGAGGAACCGCTGCACCTGGCCTTGCAGGTAGCCGACCCATTCGGCGACGGTTTCCTTGGTGTTCATCGTCCGCTCCGCAGTGGGGCGCGGATCCCCCACCAGGCCGGTGGATCCGCCGACCAGGCCGAGCGGCTTGTGGCCGGCCAGCTGCAGGCGGCGCATGGTCAACAGCTGGACCAGGTTGCCCAGATGCAGGCTCGGCGCCGTCGGATCGAAACCGCAGTAATACGTGATCGGTTCACCGGCCAGCAGCTTTTCCAGCTCCGCCTCGTCGGTGGAGACGTGGACCAGTCCGCGCCACTTCAGTTCCTGCCATACATTGGCGAAACTGGGGTCATTGCTTTGGGAACTCAGAAACGTATTAGTTGACACGGACTCTAAAATATCAGCCTTCGATGCCCGGTGGGATATCGCCCTCCGCCAGAAGACGCAGACGCTGCGTGGGACGCGTCATTGCCACGTACAGATCGCCTACCTTGCCGCTGACACCGTCGAGCAGTTCCGCCGGTTCCAGCAGGACTACGCCGTCGAATTCCAGTCCCTTGGCTTCCTTCGGTCCGATGACCGTGATGTCCTGGTCCAACCCGCCGGCCCCCGCGCCCACGCGGCTTCCGTAGACAGCCGCCAGTGCCTTGCGTGCTTCCTCCACGCGATGGTCCGGGGCGATGACCGCCAGCAGACCGCCGTCGAGAGCGTCGAGCTCCTCCGGCATGACCTCGAGCAGTTTGCCGAGGAGTCCGCCGTCGTCCACCTTGTCAATGATCGGTTCCCAGTTACCGTCCCGGACAGCCTTGGGCGCAGAGACCACGAGTCCGGCCGCATTGGCCATGCGCACCGCGGCTTCCGCGATTTGCGACGGCGTGCGGTAGTTCACCGTCAGCTCTTCCAGCCGCCAGCGGTCCTGGGCAAAGGGCTCAAGGACCTGCTGCCACGAGTGCGCGCCGGCAGCGGAGCTAGTCTGGGCGATGTCGCCCACCACCGTGAAGGACTTCAGCGGGCAGCGGCGCATCAGCAGCCGCCACTGCATGGCCGAGAGTTCCTGCGCTTCATCGACCACGATGTGTCCGAAGGCCCAGGTCCGGTCCGATGCCGCCCGTTCCGCCGCGGTGAAGCGCGTCTCCTGGATCTGGTTGTGGGCCGCCAGGTCCTCGGCGCTGACGAGACCGTCGATCCCGCTGGCCTTCAGCGCCTCGTCCAGGTTCACGAGGGACTGCTCGGCATTCGCGACGTCGCGGGCACGCTGGTGCTCCCGCTGGGACTTGTCGCGGGCGCTGGAAACATCCATCGGGCCGAGGAGCTCGGCAGCCTCGTCGAGGAGCGGCACATCGGCCTCGGTCCACGGCGCCGACGGATCACGCAGGAGCAGTGCCCGTTCCGCGTCGCTCAGCTGCGGCGTAGCGCCTTCGAGATGCGCGGGCTTGCTCAGCAGTTCGCCGATCAGCTGCTCCGGCGTCAGCGGCATCCAGCACAGGTTCAGCGCCACCCGCACGTCGCGGGAAGTGCGGACGTCTTCGGTCAGGTAGCTGCGGTCCGCGTTGTTGCCCGGCCCGGAGGATTCTTCCAGCGCCTGGGTCAGCTGCTCGGTCAGTTCGCGCAGCAGGATCTTCACGAACGTCGTGCGCGCCTCGTTGTGCGGCTTGCCGGTGGACCGGGCCCTGTCCCGGGCCCGGATCACCTGTTTCGGAGTCAGCGTAAGGATGGTGCCCTCGACATTGAGCTTGCGCGGTCCCGCCGGGATGCGCTGCCGGTTAGCCACCGCCCGCGCCACCACCTTGGCCATGGACGCGCGGCCCTTGAGCTCGGCGACGGCCTGGTTGGATTCCGGCACGGCGCTAATGCCCGGCATCAGCTTGCCCAGAGTGGACATCACCACACCGGTCTCGCCGAGTGACGGCAGGACGCGTTCGATGTACTTCATGAAGGAGTTCGACGGCCCGACCAGCAGGACGCCGGCGGACTTCAGCCGCTCCCGGTGCATGTACAGCAGGTACGCCGCTCGGTGCAGGGCAACGGCGGTCTTGCCCGTGCCCGGCCCGCCCTGGACCACCAGCACGCCCGGCATGGGACTGCGGATGATCCGGTCCTGTTCGGCCTGGATGGTGCCGACGATGTCCGACATCTGGCCGGTGCGTTTCGAGTTCAGCGCCGCCAGCAGGGCGCCTTCTCCCTGCAGGTTGTCCGAATCGAGCATCGATGCGTCCAGCACATCGTCCTCGACGGCCTTAACCTCGCGGCCCTTCAGGATCAGGTGGCGGCGCCGTCGTACGCCCTGCCGTTCGAAGGCCGTGGCCTGGTAAAAGACTCCTGCCTCCGGTGCCCTCCAGTCCACCATGAGCCGCTGCAGATCAGCCGTGCTCAGGCCGATGCGGCCGATGTAGCGGGATTCCCCGCTGTCCAGGTCCAGGCGGCCGAAGACCAGGCGGTCATCGACGGCGTTGAGCTGGGCGAGCCGGTCCTCGTACATGGTGGCGAAGGCGTCACGTTCAGAAATATTCTGCATCGTGCCGACCGCACCGCCGCTGCGGACCCGGTCCAGCTGCTGCTGCTTTTCGGCGCGCAACTCATCCAGACGCTGGTACAAACCCGCGACATAGTCCCGCTCGTGTTCAAGTTCCGCGTGTGCCGAAACCGCTTCCTGCATTATGTGTTCCTCCCGCAAAGGCAGAGCGTCAATCTTACAGTGCCCGGCATGAAATTACATGAACGCCCACGTCAGGGTCGCGACGCGGCGACAGAGCCGGAGGGGATCCGGAGAAGATCCGGAGCTCATCCAGTGGAGTTGCGGACGTGCTTACTCGCGGACCAGCGAGCGGATCCGGTGGCCTGCCAGCGCCGCGCGTCCGCGCAGGCCCGTCAGTTCCAGCACGACGCCGAACCCGGAAACCTGCACGCCGGCCCGTTCGAACAGCCGGCAGGCCGCGCCGAGGGTGCCGCCGGTGGCCAGCACATCGTCAAGAATGAGCACGCGCATGCCGGGCTTGAGATCATCGGCATGCAGTTCCAGCGTCGCCGTACCGTATTCGAGGGTGTAGTCCTCCGAGTAGACCTTCCGCGGCAGTTTGCCCTTCTTCCGCACCGTCACCACGCCTTTGCCCGACGCATACGCTCCGGCTGCGGCCAGCAAAAAGCCGCGGGCTTCGATGCCGGCCACGGCGTCGAACTGCCCTTCGAAGGGGTCGATGAGGGCGTGCACAATGGTGCGCAGCGCGGGACCGTCCGCGAAAACGGGCGTCAGGTCACGGAAAACAATGCCTGGTTTCGGGTAGTCGGAGACGGTTGCCGAAAGCCGGCTGATGACTGACTCCGCGGACTCGGAAGATCGTTCACTCACCCCACTACCCTACCGGCCGCTGGCTTGCGGAAATGACGGGATGACGGCCGCGCTGACGGCAATGCCGGAGCGGACGCGGCGCGGCGAAGCGCGTCCCAGGACGGACCAGCCGGACTTCAGCCGTCCGAGCGGCGGCGGGGTTTGGCCGCGCGGTAGGGCGAGACGGTTTTCTCCCCCTCCAGCCAGAACCGCCAGGGGTAGCTATCGGTCCCGCCCTCACCGCTGACGCCCACCCGGGGCCCGCTGCGCACATGGGCCGCCGGAGCGGGCGTGGCAGGCAGTCGGAGCTCGAGGGCACCGGAGGCAAAGGCCCGGCCGTTATCCGCCAGCGTCAGCCCCAGGGCCTGCGCAAGGCGGCCCGGTCCGCGGGCCAGCTCGGTATCGTTTTTCGCCGACGTACGACGGCGGTAAGCCAGTTCGCGTCCGTGCGTCACCTCGCCGGCGCGGATCAGGACACCGGTGGCTATTCCGGCGTGGCCGCAGACGATGTTGACACAGTGGTGCATGCCGTAGGTGAAGTAGACGTAAATGTGGCCGGCCGGGCCGAACATGGCTTTGTTGCGGTTGGTCTGGCCGCGGAAGGCGTGCGAGCCCGGGTCGCTTTCGCCCAGGTACGCCTCCACTTCGGTGATGCGCACGCCCACGCTGCCCTCCGCCGTCGTCCGCAGCAATTGCGCGCCGAGCAGTCCCGGGGCCACCACATCGGCCGGACGTGCGAGCCATTTCAGCAGTGCTCCCGGGATGGCGGGGACAGCCTCCATTACGACCCGGCGCTGCCGGCCATCCGGCGGTAAAAGTGCGTCAAGGCTTCCCGGTGGTGCGCGGAAGGATGGACTTCGGCCCCGGAGAGGTACAGGGCCAGCGCGTCCAGCCGCTCGTGCCACAGCGCCATGAGTTCGGCGGTGCGGGCCTTCGAGCGCAGTCCGTGGCGGAGTTTCAGCAGAGTCTTGCCGCCGGAGTTCTCCAGCAGCCAGTGCACGGAACTCTGTTCCACCTCCGGGCTGCACCAGCTGTACTCCAGCGCCTGCTCGTTCAGGAGATGGGTCACGTCGCCGCGCATGCTGAAAGTCTCGAAGTCCAGCCGGACGTCTCCGCCGACCTGCAGCTGCAGCGTTCCGGGTGCAAGCCATTTGCCGAACTTGTCCGGCTCCGTCAGGGCCTGCCAGATGGTTGCCCGATCCGCCCCCAGCAGCCGGTCAAAGTGGACGGAGTCGTGGCCGGAGTCCTTGCCAAGGGTGCCCATCGTGTGCGACACCGAGTACTCGCGCGAGTAGGCTTCGCGCAGCTTGGTCCAGCGGTCCGGCTGCGGCTGCGGCGTACGTCCGGCCGCGACGTCCTCGAACGCGTCCAGGATGGTTTCCCAGCCCGCGGCGCCCTCCGTCAGGAACGACCGGCTCTCCGAGCGCGCCCGCAGCTGTACCAGCGTGCCGCCGTTGCTGTTGAGCATCCGCCACTCGAGCACGGACTCGTTGTCCAGCTCGTCTTCCCAGGTGATCTGCAGGCTCAGCGGTGCATTCAACTGGAGCACGGTGCCGGTGACGGTGCCGCCGACCTCCAGTTCGTAGGGCTGGCCCTGTTCCCAGCCGGTGATCAGGTTCCCCAGCCACTTGGCCACGTGTTCCGGCTCGGCCAGCAGGCTCCACAGGTAGCTGTGCGGATAGTCGAGCTGGCGGTCAAAAGCCAGCACATAGTCGGACGCGATCCGTTCGATCCGTCCGGACGGAACTACTTTCTCATCCTGCGGGCTCAGCGTCGTCATCGTCACTTCCTCGGCTCGGCGCTCCGGCTGCATCTCTGTTTCACAAACTACCCCAAAGACCGAAGTTACCGGCCGGTAACTTCGCTTTCAGGGAAGGTCCGGAGGGCATAAACACGCCTACCAAAGGGCACAGAACGACGTCGGATCCGCACCTTTTCGCTGCAGGTGCGGATCCGACGTCGTTGGCTGGTTTTCGCGGCGGTCAGGCGCCCGCGGCGTATACGCGCACCGGTTCCAGCTGCGCCTTCAGCGCGTCCAGCTGGCTGGCGACCGCGGAAGGTGCCGTGCCGCCCTGGGAGCTGCGGCTGTTCAGCGAGCCTTCCACGCTCAGGACCTCGCGCACCTGCGGGGTTAGGTGCGCGGAGATGCCGGCGTAGTCCTCATCGCTGAGGTCCCACAGCTCGACGCCGCGGCTTTCGGCCAGCTTCACGGCGGCCCCGGAGAGTTCGTGCGCCTCGCGGAACGGCACGCCCTGGCGGACCAGCCACTCGGCGATGTCGGTGGCGAGGGCAAAGCCCTGCGGTGCCAGCGATTCGAGCCGTTCGGTGTTGAACTTCAGCGTGGCGATCATGCCGGAGACGGCCGGAAGCAGCAGTTCCAGAGTGTCTGCGGCGTCGAAAACGGGTTCCTTGTCTTCTTGCAGGTCACGGTTGTAGGCCAGCGGAAGGCCCTTGAGCGTGGCCAGCAGACCCGTCAGGTTCCCGATCAGGCGCCCGGCCTTGCCGCGGGCCAGTTCGGCCACGTCCGGGTTCTTCTTCTGCGGCATGATGGAGGATCCGGTGGAGTAGGAGTCATCCAGCGTGACGAAGGAAAATTCCTTGGTCGCCCAAAAGATGATTTCCTCCGAGATCCTGGATAAATCCACGCCGATCATGGCGGACACCCAGGCGAACTCGGCGAAGACGTCGCGGGAGGCGGTGCCGTCGATCGAGTTCCAGGCCGCGGAGTCGAAACCCAGATCCGCGGCGACGGCGTTCGGGTCCAGGCCGAGCGAGGACCCGGCGAGGGCGCCGGAGCCGTAGGGCGAAACGGCGGCGCGCTTGTCCCAGTCGGCCAGCCGCTGCACATCGCGCAGCAGCGCCCAGGCATGGGCCAGCAGATGGTGGCTCAGCAGCACGGGCTGCGCGTGCTGCAGGTGGGTCCGCCCCGGCATGGCCACACCGTGGTGCGCCTCGGCCTGCCCGATGAGGGCGTCCACCGTGGCGAGGACGCCGCCGGCGATGATGCGGGCGTGGTCGCGCAGGTACATCCGGCCCAGCGTGGCGATCTGGTCGTTGCGTGACCGGCCGGCGCGGAGCTTGCCGCCGAGCTGCGTGCCGGCCCGCTCGATCAGGCCGCGCTCCAGCGAGCCGTGCACGTCCTCGTCCGATTCGGCGGCGGCGTAGGCACCGGAGCGGACATCGGCGTCGAGTTCATCGAGCGCGGCGAGCATGCCGGCCAGTTCGCCGTCGTCAAGCAGGCCGGCCTTGTGCAGCACCCGGGCGTGGGCGCGGGAGCCGTCGATGTCGTAAAGCGCCAGCCGCCAGTCGAAGTGCGTGGACTTGCTCAGCGCTGCCAGCGCATCCGCGGGGCCGCCGGCAAAGCGTCCGCCCCAGAGTGCGCCTTCATTGGTTCCGTGTGCCATTTTTAGTTGCCTTCCGCTGCGCGCTGGTCGCGTCCGGACGCGACCTTGGAGGAGAGACCGAAGATCTCGATGAAGCCCCGGGCCATGGACTGGTCGAAGGTATCGCCGGTGTCGTAGGTGGCCAGGTTGAAGTCGTAAAGCGCCGTCTCCGAGCGGCGTCCCGTCACGGTGGCGCGGCCACCGTGCAGTTCCAGCCGGATCTCGCCGCTGACGTGCTGCTGAGTGTCGTCGATGAAGGCGTCCAGCGAACGCTTCAGCGGTGAGAACCACTGGCCGTCGTAGACCAGTTCGGTCCAGCGCTGGCCCACCGTCTTCTTGAAGCGGGCCTGCTCACGCTCGATGGTGACGTTTTCGAGTTCCTTATGCGCCGCGATCAGTGCCATGGCGCCGGGGGCCTCGTAGATTTCGCGGGACTTGATGCCCACCAGGCGGTCCTCGACGATGTCGATCCGGCCCACGCCCTGGGCGCCGGCGCGGTGGTTCAGCTGTTCGATGGCCTGCAGCGGGGTCACCGCGTGCCCGTCGATGGCCACCGGGATGCCTTCCTTGAACGTGATGACCACCTCATCGGCCACCGGCGGGAATTCCGGCGAGGCGGTGTAGTCGTACACGTCCTTGGTGGGCGCGTTCCAGATGTCCTCGAGGAAGCCGGTCTCCACGGCCCGGCCCCAAACGTTCTGGTCGATGGAGAACGGGTTCTTCTTGGTGGTGACGATCGGCAGGTTCTTGGCCTCCGCGTAGGCAATGGCCTTGTCGCGGGTCAGCGCCAGGTCGCGGACCGGGGCGATGCATTTGAGCTCCGGCCCCAGGGTCTGGACGCCGACTTCGAAGCGGACCTGGTCATTGCCCTTGCCCGTGCAGCCGTGGGAAACGGTGGTGGCACCGAACTTCTGGGCGGCGGCCACGAGGTGCTTGACGATCACCGGGCGGGAGACGGCGGAGACCAGGGGGTAGGCGTCCATGTACAGCGCGTTCGCCTTCAGCGCCGGCATGCAGTATTCGGTGGCGAACTCGTCCCGGGCGTCGGCCACATAGGCTTCGACGGCGCCGCAGTCCAGGGCCCGCTGCCGGATGGTTTCCAGCGACTCGCCGCCCTGCCCCACATCCACCGCGACGGCGATCACTTCGGCCCCGGTTGCCTCGGCGATCCAGCCGATGGCAACGGAGGTGTCGAGGCCACCGGAGTAGGCCAGAACAATGCGGTCAGTCACTTGGGGTGTGCTCCTAATGGTTTGCAGGGTTGGTACGTTTTCAGGTCTGGCTGTTGCGGGCAGGTTCATCCGCAAACTGCAGGAAGCGGGCGGCCAGGTCGGCGCCGCCGTCGGGGTCCCGTGTCACCAGCAGGACGGTATCGTCGCCGGCGATGGTGCCCAGCACGGAGGGCATGACGGAATGGTCGATGGCCAGGGCCAGGAAGTTCGCGGCGCCGGGCGGAGTGCGCAAGACCACCAGGTTGCCGGAGGCCTCGGCGGTGACCAGCAGGTCCGCGCACAGTTTGGCCAGGCGAGCGTCCAGGATCTCTTGGGTAATGCCGGCCTGCGGGGCGCGTTCTCCGCCCTCGGACCTGACGGCGTAGACCAGCGCGCCGTCCTGGCTGCGCACGCGCACCGCACCAAGTTCCACCAGGTCCCGGGACAGGGTTGCCTGCGTCACCTGGACGCCTTCGGCGGCGAGCAGGGCCGCGAGCTCCGCCTGCGAACGCACGGACTGTCCGGTCAGGATCGCGGTGATGCGGGCCTGGCGGGCGGTCTTGGTGGTGGGCATGCTGGTCACGGCCGGGTGTTCCTTCAGCGCCTTCAAGAAATCTTCTGCAGCGGCGCCAGGCCGGCCTTGTCCATCAACCAGGCCATCAGCGCCTTCTGCGCGTGCAGCCGGTTCTCGGCCTCGTCCCACACCACGGACTGGTCGCCGTCGATCACATCGGCCGCGATCTCGTAGCCGCGGTAGGCCGGCAGGCAGTGCAGCACAATGGCGTCCGGCGCGGCCAGCTTCATCGCGGCCGCATCCACCGCGTAGTCCCTGAACAGCTCCAGCCGCTGGGCCTTTTCCTCTTCCTGGCCCATGCTGACCCAGGTGTCGGTGGCGACAACGTCGGTCCCCGCCAGGGCCTCGGCCGCATCGGAGGTGACCAGCACGGAGCCGCCGGTTTCCGCGGCACGCGCTTCGGCTTCGGCGACGACGGCGGCAGCGGGCAGGTAGCCGGCGGGTCCGCCGATGCGCACATGCATGCCCGCCGTGACGCCGGCCAGCAGGTAGGAGTTGGCCATGTTGTTGGCCGCATCCCCCAGGTACGTCATGGTCAAGCCGGCGACCTCGCCCTTGTGCTCCCTGATGGTGAGCAGGTCCGCCAGCAGCTGGCACGGGTGGTAGTCGTCGGAGAGCGAGTTGATTACCGGCACCCGTGAGATGGCGGCCATTTCCTCAAGTCCGGAGTGGGCGTAGGTCCGCCAGACCACGGTCGAGACCATGCGCTCCAGGACCTTGACGGTGTCCGAAATGGATTCCTTGTGGCCCATCTGGGATTCGCCCGGATTGATGATCAGCGGCACACCGCCCAGATCCGCCACGCCGGTGGCGAAGGATAGCCGGGTCCGGGTGGAGGTCTTGTCGAAAATCACCGCCACGGTCTTGCGCCCGGCACCGTCCGCGGCATACGGCTGGTACAGGTAGGGCGACTCCTTCAGCTGCGCCGCCAGGTCCAGCACCGAGAGCTGTTCGGCCGGGCTCAGGTCGGTGTCTTTGAGGAAGTGGCGGATCATGGTGTGTCCTTCTGGGCATCGGTGTTGGGGTCGGCGGAGTTGGCCGCGGCCGCAGTTTCGGCGGCGGCCGCCAGAATGGCGGGCAGCGCCTGGATGAAGGCCTCGGCCTGCGTGCCGGTGAGGATCAGCGGCGGAGCCAAACGCAGCGTGCGCGGACCGGGGTTGTTGATGATGAATCCGGCCTCCAGCGCGGCACGGACGGCCGGTGCGGCGATCTCCTCGGCCAGGTCGAAGCCGATCAGCAGGCCCTCGCCGCGGACCTCGGTGACGCCGTCGATACCGGCCAGCGCGGCACGAAGCTGCGCGCCGACGTCGTTCGCATGCTGCAGCAGCTGCCGCGACTCGATCGAGTGCAGCGTGGCCAGGGCGGCGGCCGTCGCCACGGGGTTGCCGCCGAAGGTGGTGCCGTGCTGTCCGGCGGTCAGCAGGGTGGAAACCTGCTCGCCGAACGTCACCATGGCGCCGATGGGGAACCCGCCGCCGAGGCCCTTGGCCAGGGTGATGGCGTCCGGCAGGATGTCCTCGCCGCCGGCCACGCTGCCCTGGTAGGCGAACCAGTTGCCGGTGCGTCCCACGCCGGTCTGGACTTCGTCCAGGATCAGCAGAGCGCCGGCCTCGCGGGTGATTTCGCGGGCGGCCTTGAGGTACCCGGCCGGCAGCGGACGTACGCCCACTTCGCCCTGGATCGGCTCAAGAACGACGGCGGCAACGGTTCCGTCGACCGCGGTCCGCAGGGCATCCACATCGCCGAAGGGGATGTGCTCCACCCCGCCGGGCAGGGGCTCGAAAGGTTCCCGGTAGGCCTGCTTGGCCGTCAGTGCCAGGGCGCCCATGGTCCGGCCGTGGAAGGCGCCGTCCAGGGCGATGATCCGCTTCCGCGTGGCGGTGGAGTTGCGGCGGGCCAGTTTGAAGGCCGCCTCGTTGGCCTCGGTACCGGAATTGGCGAAGAAGACCTTGGAACCGGCCGGAGCCTGCGCCAGCTCCAGCAGCTTTTCGGCCAGCGCGATCTGCGTCGGGCTGGTGAAGAAGTTGGAAATATGGCCCAGCGTGGATAGCTGGCTGGAGATGATGCTGGTGATGAACGGATCCGCATGGCCCAGTGCGTTCACGGCGATGCCGCCGAGCAGGTCCAGGTATTCCTTGCCGTCGGCGTCCCAGACGGTGCAGCCGTTGCCGCGGACCAGCACGCGCTGCGGCGTGCCGAACACGCCCATCAGGGACTGGTTGTAGCGGGCCAGCAGTTCCTGGTTGTGCAGCCCGTCGAGGCTGGCCAGCTCCGCTGCCGAGCCGGCCGCCGGCTGTGGTGTTGCCTGTTGGATTGCCTCGCTCATTTCTCGTCTCCGTCCGGAACAACCTGGGTGCCGATGCCGGCAGCCGTAAAGATTTCAAGCAGGATCGAGTGCGCCATCCGGCCGTCGACCACCGCGGCGCGCTCCACTCCCCCGTCGACCGCCTTGAGGCAGGCTTCCATCTTGGGGATCATGCCGGACTCGAGCTTGGGCAGCAGGTCCCGCAGCTCGGAGGCGGTCAGCGAGGAGATCAGCGAGGACTTGTCCGGCCAGTTGGCGTACAGACCCTCGACGTCGGTCAGGATCACCAGGCGCGACGCGTGCAGGGCATCGGCCACCGCAGCCGCGGCGGTATCCGCGTTGACATTCAGCACCTGGTTGGTGCCTTCGCCGTCGTTGGTGATCTCCGGGGCCACGGTGGAGATCACCGGGATCCGGCCGGCCTCGAGCAGGTCCAGGATGGCGGAGGGGTTCACGCCGACCACTTCGCCCACGAGGCCCAGATCCACTTCTGCACCGTCCACCACCGTGCTGGTGCGCACGGCCTGCAGCAGCCCACCGTCTTCACCCGAAAGCCCGACGGCGTACGGGCCGTGCGAGTTGATCAGGCCGACCAGTTCCCGGCCCACCTGGCCGGTGAGCACCATCCGGACCACGTCCATGGCCTCCGGCGTGGTCACCCGCAGGCCGCCCTTGAACTCGGACTCGATGCCGAGCTTGGAGAGCATGGCGTTGATCTGCGGGCCGCCGCCGTGCACCACCACGGGCTTGATGCCCACGTGGTGCAGGAAGACGATGTCCTCGGCGAAAGCCCGGCGCAGCTCGTCGTTGACCATGGCGTTGCCGCCGTACTTGATGACCATGGTGGTCCCGGCGAAGCGCTGGATCCACGGCAGCGCTTCAATCAGCGTGCCCGCCTTGTCCTGGGCTACAAGCATCGTGTTCATCGGTTCCTCAGCTCGAGTACGCGGAGTTCTCGTGCACGTATTCGTGCGTGAGGTCGTTGGTCCAGATGGTGGCGGACTTATCGCCGGCGTTCAGGTCGATCATCACGATGACCTCGCGGGCTTCCAGATCCACCAGGTCGCGGGAGTCCCCCACGCCACCGTTGCGGCAGACCTGCACGCCGTTCATGGTGACGTTCAGCTGGTCCGGCTCAAAGGCCGCGTCGGTGGTGCCGACGGCGGAGAGCACCCGGCCCCAGTTCGGGTCCTTGCCGAAGATGGCGGTCTTGAACAGGTTGGACCGGGCGACCGCACGGCTGACAACTTCGGCGTCCCGTTCGGACGCGGCGTTGATGGTGGTGACGGCGATGTCGTGGCTGGCACCCTCGGCGTCGGTAATCAGCTGCCGGGCCAGGTCTGCGCACACCGTGGTCAGTCCGGCACTGAATTGGGCCAGGTCCGGCACCGCGCCGGAGGCACCGGAGGCCAGCAGGACCACGGTGTCATTGGTGGACATGCAGCCGTCCGAATCCGTCCGGTCGAAGGTCACCCGGGTGGCCTCGCGCAGCGCCATGTCCAGGGCGGGGGCCTCGACGTGGGCATCGGTGGTGATGACCACGAGCATGGTGGCCAGGCCGGGGGCCAGCATGCCGGCGCCCTTGGCCATGCCGCCGATCACGTAGCCCGCGCCGTCGAACCGCGACTGCTTGGCCACGCTGTCGGTGGTCATGATCGCGGTGGCGGCGTCAGCGCCGCCGTCGTTGTTCAGGGCCGCCGCGGCAGCCTCGACGCCGGGAAGCAGCTTGTCCATGGGCAGCTGCTCGCCGATCAGCCCGGTGGAGCACACCACCACATCGGAGGCGGAAACGCCCAGCAGCGCGGCCGTTTTCTCCGCGGTGCTGTGGGTGTTCTGGAAGCCTTCGGGGCCGGTGCAGGCATTGGCCCCGCCGGAGTTGAGGATCACGGCGTCCGCCCGGCCGTCGCTGATCGCCTGCCGGGACCAATGGACAGGGGCGGCGGCCACCCGGTTGGAGGTGAAAACCGCGGCGGCCGATTTGGCGGGACCGTCGTTGACCACCAGGGCCACGTCCGGGTTGCCGGAGGCCTTCAGCCCGGCGGTCACGCCTGCGGCGCGGAAACCTTGTGCAGCGGTGACGCTCACGGTGCTACTCCCTGGTGGGTCAGGCCGGCGGTCTCCTCAAGACCGAGGGCGATGTTCATGGACTGGACAGCGCCGCCGGCGGTGCCCTTGGTCAGGTTGTCGATGGCGCAGCTGACGATCACGCGGCCGGCATGCTCGTCGAAGGCGAGCTGCATGGCTACGTGGTTGGAGCCCTGGACCGACTTGGTGTGCGGCCACTGGCCCTCCGGGAGCAGGTGCACAAAAGCCTCGTCCGCGTAGGCCTCGGCCCAGGCGCGGCGCAGCGCTGCGGCGTCGGTCCCCGGCTTGACCCGGGCCGTGGCCGTGGCCAGGATGCCGCGGCTCATCGGCGCGAGCGTGGGAGTGAAGGAAACCTGGACATTTTCGCCGGCGGCAGCGGACAGGCCCTGCTCGATTTCGGGCGTGTGCCGGTGGCCGCCGCCTACGCCGTACGGGCTCATGCCGCCCATGACCTCGGAGCCCAGCAGGTTGACCTTCACGGATTTGCCCGCCCCGGAAGTCCCCGACGCGGCAACGATGACCACGTCCTGGGTCTCCAGCAGGCCGGCGCTGAAGCCCGGCGTCAGGGCGAGCAGTGAACTGGTGGGATAGCAGCCCGGCACGGCGATCCGCTTGGCCTCGCGCAGGCGTTCGCGGTGGCCCGGCAGTTCGGGCAGGCCGTAGGGCCAGGTGCCGGCATGGACCGTGCCGTAGAACTTCTCCCACACGAGCGGGTCTTCCAGCCGGTGGTCCGCTCCGGCGTCGATCACCAGGGTTTCTTCGGGCAGCTTGGCCGCGATCTCCGCACTGGCACCGTGCGGCAGCGCCAGGAAGACGACGTCGTGCCCGGCCAGGTTTTCCACGGTGGTTTCCGTCAGCTCACGCTCGGCCAGGGAATGCAGATGCGGCTGGAGCGCACCCAATCGGGAACCGGCATTGCTGTGCGCCGTGATGGCCCCGATGGAGACCTCTGGATGGCTGGCCAGCAGGCGGAGCACTTCTCCGCCGGCATAGCCACTGGCACCGGAAACAGCTACCGAAAAAGTCATAAGGTCACTATACAGGAAAACTTATTCATAGGGAGTCATAATTATGCACGATACGATGAAACGAGCGCCTGCAACGGAGAGTGCGGGTGCGCGAAAACGCCAGTCTAACTGCCGCCGCACGCGCGTGCGCGGTTGATTACAGGAGGACCACACGCCATGGCCCAAGCAATAGTTGTCGAAGCGCCCGGAGGACCCGAGGATATGCAGCTGCAGGAAGTCCGGATCCCCACCCCGGGCCCGGGCCAGCTGCTGGTCAAGGTTGCGGCCGCGGGCGTGAACTTCATCGACACCTATCAGCGCAGCGGCGTGTACAAGGTCCGGTTCCCCTTCACCCCGGGCAGCGAGATCGCCGGCACCGTCGAAGCCTGCGGGGAGGGCGTCACGGGTTTTGCCGCCGGCGACCGGGTGGCCACCTCCGAGGCGCGCGCCGGCTACGCGCAGTATGCGCTCGTCGACGAGGAGGGCGCCCTGCCTGTCCCGGACGGGGTCAGCGACGAGACGGCCGCGGCCATTCCGCTCCAGGGCATGACGGCGCACTATCTGATCAATTCGAGCTTCAAGGTCCAGTCCGGCCAGACCGTACTGACGCACGCTGGAGCCGGCGGCGTAGGCCTGGTCCTGACCCAGCTGCTCAAGGCCAAGGGTGCCCGGGTCATCACCACGGTCTCCAGCGATGAAAAGGAAAAGCTGGCACGGGAAGCAGGAGCGGACGAAGTGCTGCGCTACGACGGCTTCGCGGATCAGGTGCGCGAGCTGACCGGCGGCACCGGTGTGGACGTGGTGTACGACGGCGTGGGCAAGGATACGTTTGAAGGCTCGCTCGCCAGCCTGCGGACCCGCGGCACGTTGGTGCTCTTCGGGGGCGCTTCCGGCCAGGTTCCGCCGTTCGACCTGCAGCGGCTGAACGCGGCCGGCTCGCTGTTCGTGACGCGGCCCAAGCTGGCCGACCACCTGCTCACCGCGGAAGAACGCCGCTGGCGCTCGGAGGAGCTTTTCGCCGCCGTCCTGGACGGTTCGCTCAAGATCCGGGTGGGCGCGAGCTACCCGCTGGCCGAGGCGGGACAGGCGCACTCCGACCTGGAGTCGCGCCGCACCACTGGCAAGCTCCTGCTGATTCCGTAAGCTTCGCCACTTTCGGTCCGGTACCGGCCGGTAGGCCACCTCTTGTTCACCTTGATTGGCGATGGTGTTCAAGTGATTGTGCATGATCCCCAGCTGCCCGGTGCCGGCAGCACTCCCCCGCCCCGCACCCTGATGGACATCCTGACGGCGAGCGCGGAGGCCTACCCGGACGCTTCGGCGCTGGACGATGGGCAGCAGCCCCTGAGCTACGCCGAACTGCTGGAGGCCGTCCGGCGGCAGGCGAAGCTGCTGCATGAGGCCGGGCTCGGGGCGGGCGACAAGGTGGGCATCCGGATTCCTTCCGGCACGCGCGAACTGTATGTCAGCATTCTCGCGACCCTGTACATCGGCGCGGCCTACGTCCCGGTCGACGCGGATGACCCAGATGAACGCGCACGGCTGGTTTTCAGCGAGGCCAAAGTGGCCGGCATTCTGAAGGCCGACGGCGAAATCGTCACCTCGCCGGAGCGGCCAGCGCCGTTCCCGGACCCCCGGCCGGCCGAGCTGACGGACGACGCCTGGGTGATCTTCACCTCGGGCTCCACGGGCACACCGAAGGGCGTTGCCGTCACCCATCGGTCGGCCGCCGCCTTCGTGGACGCCGAGGCCCGGATCTTCCTGCCGGCTGAGCCGTTGGGTCCGCAGGACCGGGTACTGGCCGGGCTCTCGGTGGCCTTCGACGCCTCCTGTGAGGAAATGTGGCTCGCCTGGCGGCACGGCTCCTGCCTGGTGCCTGCGCCGCGCTCCCTGGTCCGCAGCGGCATGGACCTGGGCCCTTGGCTGATGAGCCGCGGGATTACGGCCGTTTCCACGGTGCCGACCCTGGCCGCGCTGTGGCCGGCCGAGGCCCTCGAGAATGTCCGCCTGCTCATCTTCGGCGGCGAAGCCTGCCCGCCGGAGCTGGCCCGCCGGCTGGCAGTGGAGGACCGCGAAGTCTGGAACACCTACGGCCCCACGGAAGCAACCGTGGTAGCCTGCGCCGCGCCGCTGGGCGGGGACGGTCCGGTGCGGATCGGCCTGCCGCTGGACGGCTGGGATCTGGCCGTGGTGGATGCCGACGGCGTTCCGGTCGCCGAGGGCGGCACGGGCGAGCTGATCATCGGCGGCGTGGGCCTGGCCCGCTACCTCGATCCGGCCAAGGACGCGGAGAAGTACGCGCCGATGCCGTCCCTCGGCTGGGAACGCGCCTACCGCAGCGGCGACCTGGTCACCTATGATCCGGCCGGTCTGCTCTTTGTCGGCCGGGCGGATGAGCAGGTCAAGCTCGGCGGCCGGAGGATTGAACTCGGCGAAGTGGACAGCGCCCTGCAGGCCCTGCCCGGCGTATCCGGCGCGGCCGCCGCAGTGAAGACCACCGCCGCGGGCAACCAGATCCTGGTCGGCTATCTGGCCGCGCCCGTTGATTACGACGTCGACAGCGCCCGCGGGCTGTTGGCCGGCCGGTTGCCGGCTCCGTTGATCCCGCTGCTGGCCGTCGTCGACACCCTGCCCACCAAGACCAGCGGCAAGGTGGACCGCAACGCGCTGCCCTGGCCGCTGCCGGGCTCCGAGCCGGCCCACGGCGAAGGCGAGCTGCAGCTGGAGGCGGACGCCGGCTGGATTGCGGAACAGTGGAGCTCGGTGCTTGGCCTGCCCGTCGCCTCGCTGGATGCGGACTTCTTCGCCAGCGGCGGGGGCTCGCTGGCTGCAGCCCAGCTCGTGTCGGCCCTGCGGGTCCGGTACCCCACCATTGCCGTGTCCGAGATCTACGCCCACCCGCGCATCGGCGCCCTCATCGAGGCCGCGCGCCAGTCCGTTCCGGACGGCGTGCAGGCCGAGCCGAAGGAACGCCAGGTCCGGCGCACCCAGCGCAAGAGCCAGATCTTTCAGACATTGATGGGCATCCCGCTGATTGTCCTGGTCGGCATGCGCTGGCTGACGTACCTGATGATCCTCAACAACTCGCTGTCCCTCCTGGGCGTGCTGACGGCGGCGCCGACCTTGTCCTGGTGGTGGGTCCTTGCCAGCTGGGCCGTCTTTGTCAGCCCGCCGGGGCGGATGGCCATTTCCGTGCTCTCCGCCCGGCTGCTGCTGCACCGGATCCGGCCCGGCACCTACCCGCGCTCGGGCCGGGTACATCTGCGCTTGTGGCTGGCCGAACAGATCGCGGACATGGCATCGGCCGTCTCCCTCGCCAGTGCCCCCTTCGTCCCGTACTACGCGCGGGCTCTCGGGGCCGACATCGGCCGGGACGTGGATCTGCACTCGGTACCGCCGGTGACCGGCCTGCTCACGCTCGGCCGCGGAGCGTCCGTTGAACCCGAGGTAGATCTCTCCGGCTGGTGGCTCGACGGCGACAAGGTCCATATCGGCGCCATCAGCGTGGGGGCCGGGGCCACCATCGGCGCGCGCAGTACGCTCATGCCCGGCACGAGCATCGGCGCCGGCGCCACCGTGGAGCCCGGCTCCGCGGTCACCGGCAAGGTCAAGGCCGGCCTGAATTTCTCCGGCTCGCCTGCCGAACGCACCGGCAAGTCCAAGCACGCGTGGCCGGAACCGCCGGCAAAATCGAGCCCGTGGTGGAGCATCTTCTACCCCCTGGCCTCCTCGGCCCTGGCTCTTATCCCGTTCGCCGCCGCGGCGGCCGCGGTCGCCGTCGTTATTTTCCTGGTGCCCGGCAACACCAGTTTGTGGGCCGCGTTGGTGCCGTTGCTTGCCGCCGTGCCGGCGGCGGCGTTGGTCTGGTTCCTGGCCAACCTGGTACTCGTCCTCGTTACGGTCCGCCTGCTGGGGCTCGGTGTTAAGGAGGGCTACCACCGGGTACGCAGCCGGGTGGGCTGGCAGGTCTGGGCCACCGAACGTGTGCTGGACATGGCGCGCGACATCCTCTTTCCCATCTACGCGAGCCTGTTTACCCCCGTCTGGCTGCGCCTGCTGGGCGCAAAGGTCGGGCGCAACGTAGAGGCCTCCACCGTGCTGCTGGTGCCCAAAATGACCACCATCGGCGAGGGCGCTTTTCTGGCGGACGACACGATGGTGGCCTCGTATGAACTTGGTGGCGGGTGGATGAAGATCGCCCCGGCCAAGATCGGCAAGCGTTCCTTCCTGGGCAATTCGGGCATGACCGCGGCCGGACGGCGCGTGCCGAAGAACTCGCTGGTTGCCGTCCTGTCCGCCACGCCGTCGAAAGCCAAGGCCGGTTCGTCCTGGCTGGGCAGCCCGCCGGTACGCCTGCGCCGGACCTCCATCGAAGCGGATTCCAGCCGTACCTTCGCCCCTCCGGCGAGGCTGAAGCTGGCGCGCACACTCTGGGAACTGTGCCGTTTTGTTCCGGTGGCCGTCACCGTGGCGCTGGCCCTGGTGGTGCTCGCGGTCTTCGACTGGCTGGCCGGAACCTACGGCTACCTCGTGGCCGCCCTCGCCGGCGGCCTGGTCCTCATGCTGGCCGGTGCCGCCGCGGCCGGCAGCTCGGTACTGGCCAAGTGGCTGCTGGTGGGGCGGATCAAGTCCGGCGAGCATCCGCTGTGGAGCTCGTTCATCTGGCGGAACGAAGTGGTGGATACCTTCGTGGAACTGGTCAGCGCGCCCTGGTTCGGCCGCGCCGCTGCCGGCACCCCGGCGTTGGTCTGGTGGCTGCGGGCGCTGGGCGCGAAGATCGGCCATGGCGTCTGGTGCGAGAGCTACTGGCTGCCCGAGGCGGATCTGGTCAGCCTCGGGGACGGCTCCACGGTCAACCGCGGCTGCGTGGTCCAGACGCACTTGTTCCACGACCGGATCATGAGCATTGATACGGTGGAACTCGCAGCCGGCGCCACCATGGGTCCGCACGGAGTCATCCTGCCGGCCGCTTCCCTTGCCGACGGCGCCACCGTTGGCCCGGCTTCCCTGGTGATGCGGGGCGAGACCGTGCCCGCGGCGAGCTACTGGATGGGCAATCCCGTACGACCTTGGACGTTTACCGCCTCATGACTTGCCTATCATCAACCCCCGCCGATGCCACAACCGATGGTCCGGCCGCTGTATTGCCTGCAGCAGTGTCTGCGCCGCTGCCGGATCGCTATCTCCCCGGCCGCGGTACCGGCGACCTGCTCATCACGCACTATGACCTGGACCTGGAGTGCAAGCTGGCGTCCAACCGGCTGGCCGGCCGCGCCGTGCTCACCGGCCGGACGCTCAAGGACACCAGCCGGCTGGAATTCGACCTGACCGGGCTGCAGGCCGGCCGTGTCCAGGTCAACGGGCAGCGCCCCCGGAAAACGTCGCAGCGCAACGGCAAACTGGTGCTTTCGCTGAAGGAACCGCTGCCGGCAGAGACCGGACTGGTGCTGGATATCCGCTACGAAGGCACTCCCGCGCCGATAAACGGCGACTGGGGCGAAGTGGGGTGGGAGGAACTGACCGACGGCGTGTTGGTCGCCGGGCAGCCCGATGGCGCCTCCTCGTGGTTCCCCTGCAACGACCACCCCAGCCAGAAAGCTACCTTCCGCATCAGCACAACCACGGACGCCGGTTACCGCGCCGTGGCCAATGGCGAACTGGTAAGCCACCGTAAAAAGGCCTCCCGGGAAACCTGGGTCTATGAAATGAACGAGCCAATGGCAACCTACCTGGCCACGCTCCAGATAGGCCGGTACGTCCTTCGGGATCTTGTGCCTGCCGGGCCGGCCGGCGCGGGGGGCGATGCCGCCGTGGTCCAGCAGGTCGCAGCGCCTGCGCCGCTGCTGACGGACGCCGTCGTAGCCTTGTCGCGGCAGGAAGACATGATGGCGGTTTTCGTCCGGTCTTTCGGCCCGTACCCCTTTGCGCGGTACACCGTGGTGGTGGCCGAGGACGAACTGGAAATCCCGTTGGAGGCCCAGTCGCTGTCCATCATCGGCCGCAACCATCTGGACAGCGGATGGGAGGCACAGCGCCTGATCGCGCATGAGCTCTCGCACCAGTGGTTCGGCAATTCGCTGACTGCGGCGAGCTGGCAAGACATCTGGCTGCATGAAGGCTTCGCCTGCTATTCCGAGTGGATCTGGTCCGAGGCCTCCGGCTCCCTGCCTGCCGCCGGACGGGCCAAAGCCGCCTGGCAAATGCTCGCCGCCCTGGAACAGGACATCACCGTGGGCGATCCGGGTCCGGAGCTGATGTTCGATGACCGGGTCTACAAGCGCGGCGCCCTGGCCCTGCACGCCCTGCGAACCGAACTCGGCGACGAGCGGTTCTTCCGCCTGCTGCGCCGCTGGTGCGCGGACTACCGGCACGGCTCCGTCTCAACAAGCCAATTCATCGGGCTCGCTGACACGGAAGCGGGCCGGCCGGGCTTTTCCGCCGCCACGCTCCTGGAGCCGTGGCTGTTCAGCGCGGCACTGCCAGAGTTTCCCGGAAAATAACACCCGGATCGGCTGAACCGCCGATGGCCAGCGCCGCGGTCAGCGTTGGCGGCACGGCTGTCCCGTCGGCCATGGCCGGCGTGAGCTGAAGGTCCACGAGCTGCACGCCCGGCCGTTCCCCGGCAGAACCGGGCCAGATGGTCAGCAGTGCGCTGCCTTCCGCATCCGCCACCCCTACCTCATCGGGGGCAAGGCGCAGGCCGTGGCCGGTGGATTTCAGCACGGCTTCTTTCCGCGTCCAGAGCTGTGCGCGGAGCCGCCGGCGGTCAACGACGCGGGCGAGCAGAGCGCGTTCGTCGCGGGTAAGCATCACGGCGTCGATGTTGTCGGCCTCGCCGAAGGCCGCCGATCCGGTATCCTCCAGGTCGACGCCCAGGAGCACCGGCCGGAAGGACAGCGCGGCCAGCAGCCAGTCCCCGCTGCGGCTGTAGCTGACCCGGACGGGCGCAGGATTACCGTCCAGCAGCAGGTACGGCTGGCCATGGCTTCCATCGTTGCCGCGCAGGCAGTCGCGGCAGTCGAACGCCAACTGCACACGTTCGGTCCCGACGTCGAGCTCGTCCGCCGCCAGCCGCCGCACCGCGTCACGCGACAGGTGGCGGATGGCGCCCCGCCGGAAGCCGCGGCTGGACATGCCGGAACCGGAATCGGCCAGGCGGACCAGCCGCAGGATGACCTCACCCCTCATACACTTACCTCCAAGACCGCCAACGACGGCGGGGCCTGCCAAGGCGCGCCCCGCCGTCGTTGTTCAGTTCGCTTGTTGCTTAACGCTGGACGGCGCCGAACCGTTCGGCGGCCAGAGCCACCGCGGCGGCCCGGGCCTCCGAGGCCTCATCGGCCGTCAGCGTGCGGTCATCGGCGCGGAAGCGCAGCCCGAAGGCCAGGGACTTCTTGCCGTCTTCAATGCCTGTGCCGGCGTACACATCGAAGAGCGCGATGTCCTCCAGCAGTTCGCCGGCGCCCTCGCGCAGGGTCTCCCGCACCGCCTCGGCGGCCGTGTCCGCATCCACCACCAACGCCACGTCCTGCGTGGCCACAGGGTAGGTGGAAAGGTGCTTGGCGACGATGACGTCCGGGGCGGCCTCGAAGAGCACGTCCGCGTTCAGCTCCAGCGCCACCGTGCGTTCCGGCAGGTCCTGCGCGGCGAGCAGCTTGGGGTGCAGTTCGCCCGCGTAGCCCACGCTCTGGCCGTTGCGCAGCGAAATCCTCGCCGTACGGCCCGGGTGGAAGGCCTGGTGCGAACCCTGCTCCACCACCAGCTCGACGCCGAGCACGTCGCCGACCAGACGCGCAGCGTCCAGCGCATCCGCCCAGTCCCAGGGGCGCGGGGTGTGGTTGGCGCCGGCGGGCGAATCGTGGCCCATGAAGACGGCCGCCAGGTGCAGCGGCTGCTCGGGAATGCCCGCATACAGCCCGTCCAGCACTTCTTCCGCCGGCCGGACGCCCAGCGGCGGGATCTCCGCCGAGCCGAGGCGGCCGTTGGGCAGGAAGACCAGCCCGGCCTCGTACAGGGCCAGGTCGCGGAAGCCGCGGGAGTGGTTCCGGCGCGCCGTTTCCAGCAGCCCCGGCAGCACGGAGGTGCGCAGGTAGCCGTGTTCATCGCTGAGCGGATTGGCCAGCTTGAGCGCGCTGCGTTCCTCGCCGTCCGCCGCTGCACCGAAGGTGTCATTGGCCGCCTTAGTGACAAACGGGTACGAAAGCACCTCGGTCAGGCCCGCGTCCGCGAGCGCCTGCATGACGCGCCGGCGCTGCTGCTGCACGCGGGTCAGGCCGCGCCCGGGAGGCGCCACCGGCAGGGTCGCCGGGATGTTGTCGTAGCCGACCAGCCGGGCGATCTCCTCGGCCAGGTCTTCCTTGATCTCCAGATCCTGGCGCCAGCTCGGCGCCGTAACCTTGTACCCGCCGTCGTACTTTTCAACGTCAGCGCCCAGGTCCGTGAGCGCCACGGTGATCTGTTCCTCGGTGAAGTCGATGCCGATCCGTTCGGCGGCAAAGCCCGCCGGCAGATCGATAACGACGGCGGCCGGTTCCTGCCCGGCATCGGTCACCGTGGTGTCCGCGGTACCGCCGGCCAGCTCGGTCAGCAGGTCCACGGCGCGCTGCGCGGCCTCGTCGGCCACCTGCCAGTCCACGCCCCGCTCGAAGCGTTTGGACGCCTCGGAGGGGAGCTTGTGGCGGCGGCGCGAACGGGAAATGCTGACCTCTTCGAAATGGGCCGCCTCGATGAGCACGTTGACCGTGCTGTCCGATACTTCGGTGGCCGCTCCGCCCATCACGCCGGCGATGCCGATGGCGCCGGACGCGTCGGTGATCAGCAGGTCCTCGGGGTCCAGCTTGCGCACCTTGTCGTCCAGCGTCCGCAGCGTCTCCCCCGCGTTGGCGCGGCGCACCACAATATCGCCCTGGAGCCGGTCCAGATCGTAGAAGTGCAGCGGCTGGCCCAGCTCGAGCATGACGTAGTTGGAAATGTCCACCACGAGCGAGATGGACCGGATGCCGGCCAGGCGCAGGCGCGAAGCCATCCAGGTCGGCGTCGGCCGGGTGGGGTCCACGCTGCGCACCGTGCGGGCGACAAACCTGTCGCAGCCGGGCTTGCCGTAAATGGGCGCCTGGTCTTCCAGCCGGACCGGGTAGCCGGGGCCGGTGGAAGGATCGACGACGACGGCGGCCGCCGGGTCCTTGAACCCGGTACCCGTGGCATGGGCGAATTCGCGGGCCACGCCTCGGATGGAGAAGCAGTAGCTGCGGTCCGGGGTCACGTTGATCTCGGCGGCCTCGTCGTAGAGGCTCAGCACCTCGAGGGCGTCCGCACCGATTTCGGGATCCAGGCCCAGGGTGCCGAGCACCAGGATGCCGTCATGGTCATCGCCGATGCCGAGCTCGCGCACGGATGCGATCATGCCGGCGGAGACGTGGCCGTAGGTCTTGCGCGGGGTGATCCTGAAGTCACCGGGCAGCACGGCGCCGGGCAGGGTGACGACAACCTTGTCCCCCGGCTCGAAGTTGTGCGCGCCGCAGACAATGCCCTGCACGCCGGAGGGGTCGATGCCGTCTCCGGTCAGGGTCTGCTCCTGGCCCTCCGGCACCACGCGGACCTGGCACCAGTTGATGGTCTTGCCGTTGGCCTGCGGTTCCTTTTCGGCCGAGAGCACCTGCCCGACGACTACCGGGCCCTTCAACTCGTCGAGCGGACGGTGGACGTCCTCCTCTTCGAGGCCAACCTTGACCAGCTCGGCCATGACGTCTTCAGCGGTTGCTTCCGCCGGTACCTGGGCATACTCGCGCAACCAGGAAAGTGGGATACGCATTACTTAGATCTCCATCCCGAAGTGTTCGCTGAACCGTACATCGCCTTCAATCATGTCGTGCATGTCGCCGACCTCGTTGCGGAACATCAGCGTGCGCTCGATGCCCATGCCGAAGGCGAAGCCCGAATAGACCTCCGGATCGATTCCGGCCGCACGCAGCACGTTGGGGTGCACCATGCCGCAGCCGCCCCACTCGATCCACTGCGGGCCGCCCTTGGCACCCGGATGCCAGATGTCCAGCTCCGCGGAAGGCTCGGTGAAGGGGAAGAAGTTCGGGCGCAGCCGGATGCTGGCGTCGGCGCCGAACATCTGCCGGGCGAAGTGCTCCAGCGTCCCGCGCAGGTCAGCCATGCTCAGACCCTTGTCGATAGCCAGGCCTTCGAACTGGTGGAACACGGGTGTATGGGTGGCGTCCAGTTCGTCGGTGCGGAACACCTTGCCCGGGCACAGCACGTAAATCGGCACCTCCCGCTCCAGCATCGACCGCACCTGGACCGGCGAGGTGTGCGTACGCATCAGCAGGTGGGCTTCCGGCGGCTCCACGAAGAAGGTGTCCTGCATCTCCCGAGCGGGGTGGTCCGGCTTGAAGTTCAGCGCGTCGAAGTTGAACCACTCGGACTCTACCTCGGGACCTTCGGCGATTTCCCAGCCCATCCCGACGAAGATGTCGCTCACGCGTTCCTGCAGAATGGACAGCGGGTGCCTGGCACCAGCACGACGACGGCGCGGGGCGGCCGTAACGTCCACGGCCTCATCCACGAGGATCTGTGCATCCCGCTCCGCTTCGAGCTCCTCGGTGCGGGTGGCCAGCGCCTTGTTCAGGCGTCCTCGCGCCGGGCCCACAAGCTTGCCGGCTGCAGCCTTCTCTTCCTTGGCGAGTTTGCCGATCTCGCGGTTGGCCAGGCTCAGCGGCGATTTCTCGCCGGTGTGGGCAATGCGGGCGGCCTTCAGCTCTTCAAGGTTGGCGGCAGCGGCAATCGCGGCCAGCGCCTGCTCGACGGCGGCGCCAATGGCCGCCTCGTCCAGCGGATGCGGCACAGCGGCGGCCTGCGGGGTCTCAGTCCCCAATGTGGTTTCAGACATGTATGTTCTTACCTATTGATTCTGTATGCAGGTGTGTCTTCGGCTCATGAACAGGTGCCTCGAAGACGCTATTGCAGCGCTTCAGGTGCCCGGCACTTCGGTCATGTCTCAGCACAAACAGTCTAGTGGACAGCGCCCACACCTCCGACATCGAGGCAGCCGACACGGACTGCCACGCTCGACCAAACGCACCTTCGGGAGGCGCTGCAGCTGCGGAACCTATGATGTTGGCATGACCGCCGGTGAGCGCCTGCGCAGCTACCTGAACCTGATCAACCTCTCCACCCTGATGGGGATCGCCGTCGCCAAGGCCGCGGACTGTTCCCTTCAGCGCGGTCCCCGAGGCCTGCTTGTTGCGCAGGGTTACACCTGGCCGGCGCCGAAAGCAGCGGGCTTCACGCTGGGAAACGTGGTGCTGCTTCGCCCGGCGGCCGCACATCTGGCGGCCAATCCGATTCTGATGGGCCACGAGGCACGCCACAGCACCCAGTACGCGTGCTGCCTGGGACTGCCCTTCCTGCCGCTGTACGGCGCGGCCGCGCTCTGGTCACTGCTGCGGACCGGCGATCCGGCTTCGCGCAATATCTTCGAACGATGGGCAGGCCTGCGTGAAGGCGGTTACTCCGAGCGGCCACTGCGGCGCCGTCGCACGAGGTAGTAGGCCGGATCCGGGCAGCTCTTGCCGAGAACCTCGAACGTGTGTTCGAATTGGTTCATGCGTTGGGACGGGCAAGCTTTGGACTCTGTGGATGATCTGGCATTGCCGGGCCTTGCGAAAATGGCCGGACTGGTGCGGTCTACACAAACCCCCGAGTTCAGCGGGGTCACCTTCCACGAGATCGTCTGCAAGTCTGCTCTCAGCAAAGTTCCCGTGCAGTCTGCCATGCCGTTCGAATGGACCATCAATCCCACCCGCGGCTGCCTGCACCAGTGCACCTACTGCTTTGCCCGCAAGACCCATGAGTATCTGGACCTGGATTCCGGGCGGGACTTTGACACCCAGATCATTGTCAAGACAAACATCGTCGAGGTGCTTCGCCGCGAGCTGGCCCGGCCATCGTGGAAACGGCAGCCAGTTGCGCTGGGAACAAACTCGGATCCCTACATGCGTGCCGAGGGCCGCTACAAACTCATGCCCGGCATTATAGAAGCCCTTGCCGACTCCGGAACGCCGTTCTCCATCCTCAC
The DNA here is from genome assembly GCF_002849715.1 of Arthrobacter crystallopoietes. NCBI lineage: Bacteria > Bacillati > Actinomycetota > Actinomycetes > Micrococcales > Micrococcaceae > Crystallibacter > Crystallibacter crystallopoietes. The sequence continues at coordinate 3,635,664 of NZ_CP018863.1, read as the reverse complement.
GAAGGGGCCCTTGCTGAAGCGGGACCTGCCGCTCCTGGCCAAGGCGGCCGAAAGCGTGGACATCGGAATCGGCGTGTCTCTTGCTTTTGCGGATACGCGGCTTCAGCAGCAGGTCGAGCCAGGGACACCTACGCCCAAGGCCCGACTGGACCTGATCAAGGCGGTTGCGGACGCAGGCTTCAACTGCAACGTCATGGCCATGCCGATCCTGCCGTGGCTTACGGACGGGGACGAACATCTGGACCGCTTGTTCTCCCAGCTCGCCGCCGCCGGAGCCTCCGGCGTCACAGTTGGAGCCCTGCACCTGCGCCCAGGTGCCCGGGAATGGTACCTGCAGTGGCTGGGCCGGGAATACCCGCAACTCGTGGGCAAATACCGCGGACTTTACAACGGCGGTACCTACGCTTCCAAGGACTACCGCCAATGGCTGGCAGGACGGGTAGCTAAGCTAAAAACCCGCTACGCTTTATCCGGCAACGCCGCCCATCTGCGCGTCCGCACGGCCGCCCCGGCTGCCGAGAGGCCCGCCCCGGCCGCTGGACCGACAACGCCGGAGACCTTGCCCGCTCTGCAGCCCACGCTTTTCTGACCGTCGCGCACCTGCAGCAAGCCGTCGAGGGAAAGTCCGTGGTGGCTCAGTCAGCGGCCGTCTCTATCCTCTAGCGGCCGAAATCCTGCCATCCAGTGGTTGTCCGGCATACCGGTGTGTATGCAAGCTTCACCTTCGGCCCGCTTCTGCTCTCTCAACCATGCCGGCAACATGGCGGCAGGCAGCCAGAACCATGCTGTGATCCCGACCACCAGCACGGCGGCGAGCAGCAGTCCGTAAACGACCGTCAGCACCGCGCTGTCGATCTCCAGTACGGACCGGTGGGCCGTCAGGAGCATGAGGAAGATTACGGCGAAGAAGCCCGCGAACGGCGGATAGCCGGTTGTCATGTGGATCCGCGTCCACCAATTGCGCCAGATTCCGGCATACGCCAGCAGCCCGAGGACAACAACCAGCAGCCCGAACAGGAAAACGCCTACCCAGACACCGGATCCCATGTTCCTCCGGCTCTTTCGTTCAGTTCACTGAACCCATTCGTTCAGGATCGAGCGCTGTCTGCCTGATCAACCGTCTCCAGTACCGACATGATGATCGGAAGATCGGCTGGAATCCAAGGCAGGGCATTGAGTTCCGCGTGCCGCAAGGGCACCCACCGCAGCTCGTCGTGATCCTCAAGCGGGCGTGGTGTGCCGTCGAGAATCCGTGCCGTCCAGACCCGCATCGCGGCAGCATTGTTGAGCTGCCAGCCCTGTTCCAGCGGACCGGGGACCTCCGTGCCGAGCTCGACGTCGACACCTAACTCTTCGCGGATTTCACGCAGAAGCGCGTCTTCGCAGCCCTCTCCCGGCTCCACCTTGCCTCCCGGAAATTCCCACAGGCCGGCCAAGGATTCCGGTGCCGTTCTCCTGGCGACCAGGAGCTCGGAAGGCTTCGAAAGAGAGTCCACGATCGCGGCACCGACGATCTGTTTTAGAGGCAGTTCCACGGAACCGAGTCTACCGACTGTACGACGCCTCCCCGGAAACGGCCCGCCGCCTCCGTTAGAGTGGAATGGACAACGACGTCGGCGCGTTGCATTTCCACCATCTGCCGGCAGAAGCCCTGCGCCTGTCCCTACGACTGCTGGCTGCCTGACTTCGACCGAGAGCTTCTGCATTTATGACTTCCAAATCCGTCCGACCCGTCAGACAACCAGGTGAGAGCACCCATGTTGTTTGGGCGATCATTGCCCTGGCCGCGGGCGGATTTGGTATCGGAACAACGGAATTCGCCATCATGGGCCTGCTGCAGGACGTGGCTGAAGGTCTGCAGATCAGCATTCCCCAGAGCGGCCAGCTTATCTCGGCTTACGCCCTGGGCGTGGTCGTGGGCGCGCCCATCCTGGCCGCACTCGGTGCCAGAGTTCCGCACAAATACATGGTTCTGGGGCTAATGGGGTTGTTCACCATCGGCAACCTCTCGTCGGTGGTGGCGGCCGATTACACCACCATGCTCCTGACCCGCTTCCTGTCCGGCCTCCCCCACGGCGCCTACTTCGGCGTCGCTGCCGTGATCGCCGCTTCCCTTGTTGCCCCGGCCAAGCGCGCCCAGGCCGTGGCCGCCGTCATGTTGGGGCTTTCGGTGGCAAACGTTGTCGGGGTTCCGCTGGTGACTTGGCTGGGCCAGCAATACGGCTGGCGGCTGATGTTCGTGGCTGTGGGCATCATGGGTGTAATTACCTTGGTCCTCCTCCAGCGCTTCGTCCCGTTCACGCCGACCCATGCCGAAGCGAGCATCCGCAAGGAGCTCAGCGCGCTCAAACGCATCCAGGTCTGGCTGGCTTTGCTGATCGGCATCGTCGGCTTCGGCGGTTTTTTCGCGGTGTATTCGTATATCAGCCCAACCATGACGGATGTCACGGGCGTACCCGAATCGGCGCTGCCGCTGATCGTGGGACTCTACGGCCTCGGCATGGTAGCCGGAAACCTCATCGGCGGCCGGCTTGCCGACCGCTCGGTTATGGGCAGCATCTACATAGTCATGACGGCGATCATTATCGTGCTGGTGCTGTTCTGGGCCGCTGCGGGTATCCCCTGGCTGGCGATCCCGCTGGTCTTCCTGCTTGGCGCCGCAGGCTCCAGCCTGATCCCGGGGCTACAGACACGCCTGATGGATGCCTCACCCGATGCACAGACACTGGCTGCCTCGCTGAACCATTCGGCCCTCAACATGGCGAACGCGCTGGGTGCCTTCCTCGGAGGAGCCGTCATCGCTGCCGGATGGGGCTTCAAAGCCCCTGCCCTCGTCGGTGCCGGGCTGGCGTTCCTCGGACTGGCAGTTGCCGCTATTTCCGGCCTTCTTGACCGCCGGGGTCAGGCTCCTGTTGCTTCCGAAGCCGCGGACGCTCTCTCTGCCCGGAAAATATCCGGCTCCAAGTAGATCACGCGGGCAATCGGCACAGCGTCCCGGATCCGCTGCTCGGTTGCATCGATCTGTTCGGCGATCTCGCGGCCTGTTTCGCTGTGCGCAATGGTGACCTTCGCTGCAACCAGCAGTTCCTCGGGACCTAGGTGCATCGTCTTTAGATGAATGATTCTGGTCTCGTTGTCGGCGCCGATTGCCTCTTCGATCAGCCTGATGTGTTCCTTTGTCGCCGACTCCCCCAGAAGCAGCGACTTCGTTTCGATCGCCAGGACAAAGGCGATCACCACCAGCAGCACTCCGATCATCGCCGTGCCGACAGCGTCCCAGATCCCGTCACCGGTCAACAGGGTCAGGCTGACACCAAAGAGCGCGAAGACCAGCCCCAGCAGTGCCCCAATATCCTCCAGCAGAATTACGGGAAGCTCGGGAGACTTGGCATTGCGCACGAACTGGACCCAGCTCTTCTTTCCCCTGACGTGGTTCGATTCGACGACGGCGGTACGGAGCGAAAACGATTCCGCGATGATGGCGCCGATCAGGACAGCCAGCGGAACCCACCACCAGACGCCTTCAATCGGATGCGGGTCCTGCCACTTGTGGTAGGCCTCGTACAGCGCAAAGAGACCGCCGACGCTGAAGAGCACGATCGAGACAATGAAAGCGTAAATGTAACGGTCCCGGCCGTATCCGAACGGATGCTGCGGGCTGGCCTGCCGGGCGGCACGTTTACCGCCGACGAGGAGCAGTACCTGGTTCCCAGAGTCGGCCACGGAGTGTATCGCCTCCGCGAGCATCGAAGATGAAGCGGTGAGGAGATAGGCCACGAACTTCAGGACCGCGATGGTCAGGTTCGCTGTCAAGGCTGCAATAATCGCCTTGGTACCTCCGCCGGCTGCCATGGCTACTCCGTTTCTAGACGCTGGGTTTCTAGATCCTCGGTTTCCTCAAAGCTATACCAATCCCGCTGTGCCCGGGCCGAGGCATATAAACAAACTGTCGCTGCGGTTCCAACGTTGAGACTTTCGGCTTCCCCGTAAATCGGTACGGCGACACGCCATTGCGCCGCATCCAGCTCGGCGGCCGATAGACCCTTTGCTTCGTTGCCAAAGAACCATGCGGTGGCTTCCTCAAGGCGCGGCATCTTCGATTCTGCGGCCATGACGTCGACATCGCCTCCGCCCTTAAGCCTGCGGCCGGCGCTTTGGTCCTGCAGGCGATCGAGATCGACGTTTCCGTATCCATCGGCAGCCAGCAGAGCAAGGCCGTGCTTGCGGAGCTCGTCGGTGAGCGGGAGGAAATCCTGGCCTGTGACGATGGGCAGGTGGAAGAGCGATCCGGCGGTCGAACGGACAGCTTTCGGATTGTAGATGTCAACGCTTCCCTCGGTGAGGATCACCGCATCCGCGCCAGCGGAATCGGCGGCGCGGAGAACCGTTCCTGCGTTGCCAGGATCCTGGACACGGCACATGATGGCCAGCAGCTTCGGGCCTGCCGCCAATACATCGTTCAGGGGCCGGTCCAGGAAATTGCAGACGGCGACGATGCCCTGCGGGCTGACTGTATCTGCCATGGCAGATACAACTTCTTCGGTGGCGCACCTTAGGGGGACCCCGGCGGCGAGATCGACCAATTCGGGCAGCCGTTCGAGACATGATTGGGTGGCGAATACTTCAACTACGACGCCGCTTCCACCGGGCACTGCATCTGCACGATGCGCAGCCAAGGCTTCGCGGACGGCCTGCGGGCCTTCGGCCAGGAACTGCCTGCGCTTTAAACGCACTGAGCGCCCGGCAAGCTTGGCTATGTCTTTGACCCGATCTGCTCGGGGGTTCGACATAACGGCTTGCGGGCGCCCAGTAGTGCTCATAAAGCGACTATAGCGTCACCACAGATGCTGCTTGAAACGGCAGTCTTACTCAGCGATCTTCTGGCGTGCCTCGCCACCTGCAGGCTCGTAGCCGGCAGCCTTGGCGGACGCGACAGAGTCAAACCAGTACTGCGCAGCGGTCTGCTCGTACCAGGTGGAGCCCGGGACGTGGTACTTGTTGGACTCAGCGTTGCCCTTGATGGTGAATCCCTCGGGGGCAGGCTGACCGTCAACAACGAGAACCGCGCCGGCGGGAGCTTCGGTGTTCTCAGCGGCAGCAGCTTCGCTCTTTTCGGCCTTTGCAGGCGCCGTCTCAGCCTTCTTCGCAGCCTTGGCTGCTTCGGCCTTCTTCACGGCCGGCTTTGCCTCAACAGCAGCCGGAGCGGAGGTGTCAGCGGGGAGCGAGTCCTTGGCGATCTGAACCAGGGCAGCGAAGGCATTGGCATCCGAAACAGCCAGCTCGGCAAGCATGCGGCGGTCTACCTGGACCTCGGCGGCCTTCAGACCCTGGATAAGGCGGTTGTAGGTCAGGCCGTTGGCGCGGGAGGCAGCGTTGATGCGCTGGATCCAGAGACGACGGAAGTCACCCTTGCGCTTGCGGCGGTCGCCATAGCTGTACACGAACGAGTGCAGCAGCTGTTCCTTGGCCTTGCGGTAGAGACGGGACCGCTGTCCGCGGTATCCCTTTGCGCGTTCCAGGATTACCCGGCGCTTCTTATGGGCATTAACCGCCCGCTTCACACGTGCCACGTGCGTACTCCTTAAGTGTTGATACCCAGAAGCCGGAGTTGTTGTTCCTCAGGCTTGAGAGCTAGTTGAAAAGATGTGGCGGACCAGTCGATCGCGCCGTGAATCAGAAGGAAGAGCTAGATGCCCAGCATCTTCTTGATGTTCTTCACATCAGCCGGAGCCACGATCTTGTCGCTGGCCAGACGGCGCGTGAGAGTGGAAGCCTTGTGCTCCAGGTAGTGACGGCGGTTAGCCTGCTGCCGCTTGAGCTTGCCAGTACCGGTGAGCTTGAAGCGCTTCTTGGCGCCACTGTGGGTCTTCTGCTTCGGCATAGCTGCCGTTCTCCTTACGTCTTCCTCCGGCCATACGGCCATCGGTTCATGCGGTACCCGATTCGGGTACCGGCGGTGTACATGTCTGCCGGACACCGGATGCAAGCTGCAACCGGTACCAGATGAAACCCGGCGTGGTTCAGCTCTTGGAGCTGCTCCGGCCGGAAGGCTTGGGTGCTGCAGGTTTGGCAGGCGCCTTGGCCACGGCTGGTTTCGGCTTGGCCATTGGCTTCGGCATCGGAGCCGGAGTCGGAGTCGGCGCCTTAGCTGCGGGCTTCGGTGCCGGAGCTTCCGACTGAGCCGGCGCTTCCTGCGGTGCCGGAGCTTCAGCCTCGGCCGGCGCAACCTTCGCTGCTGGAGATTCAGCCTCAGCCGGCGTTGTCGGAGCCTCCGCCTGGGCCGGCGCAGCCTTCGGCGCTGGAGCCTCGGCTTCGGGAGCCTGCGCCTCTTCCTTGGGCGTCTCCTGCACAGGTGCAGCTTCTGCCGGCGCCTCCGAGGGAGCCGGCTCCGCGGCGGCCTTGGTCAGCTCTGCGGGCAGCAGATCGCCCAAGCTCTGGGTCATCGGAGCCTGATCCGAGGAAACGTCTACACGCTCCTTTTTGGCTTCGTTGGCTGCCTTTGCTTCGGCTTTCTGGGCTGCCCGACGCGCTTCTGCCTTGGCCTCAGCCTTATTCTTAAGCGGGCCGATAACCATCACCATATTGCGGCCGTCAATGCGAGGGCTGGATTCGACCACGCCGACCTCGGCAACATCATCAGCGAACTTCTGGAGCAGGCGAATGCCCATCTCCGGACGCTGCTGCTCACGGCCACGGAACTGGATCATGGCCTTGACCTTGTCCCCGGCTCCGAGAAAACGCAGAGCATGTCCACGCTTTGTCTCGTAGTCGTGCTTGTCAATCTTCAGTCGGAAACGGATCTCCTTGAGTACCGTATTCGTCTGGTTCTTGCGCGCTTCACGGGCCTTGACTGCAGCTTCGTACTTATACTTGCCAAAATCCATGAGCTTGCACACCGGAGGCTTGGCCTGCGGTGCGACCTCAACAAGATCCAGATCCGACTCGGAGGCCAGACGCAGGGCGTCCTCAATACGGACAATACCGACTTGTTCACCAGCCGGTCCTACCAACCGCACCTCAGGGACGCGGATCCGATCATTGATTCGTGGCTCGCTAATGTGTTGCTCCTGTTGTTTAGGTAACGAGTACCGCCTGCAATAAAAGAAGGCCTCCTATTGCACGCGCAATCGAAGGCCTCGAACGTCGGCTGCGAAACGACACCGCATGAGGGGCGCTTCCTGTTCATCCTCGCTGTCCGACAAGACTGCGACAATAAACATGCCGACCAGGAACCCGGCAGCTCTGGAATATCCATGCCAACAGGTGGGAGAGGTCTCCGCTTGCATATTGATTCGGGTTACTTCCACCGGCCTGTAATGCCGTGTGCTTTTGGGCACGAAAATAACTTGAATCAATCGGTCTGTGACAAGCTTACCAGTATGAGCACGCCAGATAGCAATCCTGCCCCAGAAACAGACCACCGCCACAGTTTCGAATCCGCCGCGGGTTCCGACCCCGGGGCCAGCACTCAGGAGCAGGAAGTCCTGACCCAGATGCGCGACATCGCCGAAGTTCCGGCGGTAGAGGTCATCACCACCGCCGCTGTCCACCTTATGAGCGCCGCGGCCGTCAAATGCGGGCTGGCCGCCGGCGACGATGCCGAAGAGCTAAAAGACCTGGACGAGGCGCGGAAACTGATTACGGCCTTGGCTGGCTTCGTGACCGCAGCCGCACCGGAAATTGGCAGTCAGCATGCCGGTCCGTTGCGGGATGGGCTGCGTTCCCTGCAGCTGGCATTCCGCGAAGCATCAACGATTCAGGACGAACCGGGCAAGGGCCCGGGCGAAAAGTACACCGGTCCGGTCAGCTAACCCTGTCTCGTCTATATCAAGTTCGACGCCGGAGCCTCGCTCCGGCGTCGAACTTTTATTATCGGGTGAAGCTGATCTCCAGGGAGTCCACCCGCTCCATAAAGTCCGGGTCGCCGCCCAGCCTCCGCTGCAAACGAGCTGCCAAGGCCTGCAGTTCGGTCCGCCCAAGCCCCTCACGGACCTTGAGTACGAGGCGCAGCTCAGGACCGGCTCCGCCACCGGCAACAATCTGGCCGGCGGCGGTTTTTGCCCCGATTCCTCCACCAGGCGCCAAGCCGACACCGCTGATATCGGCCTCCACCGCGACTGCTTGTGACACGATCCCGGTCAACCATTCGTCTTTGTAGGACGGCACCCATTCCTGCTGTTTGGCCAGAGCCCACATGCCCGGGCGGCGAACAACGAAAGTGAGTTCAGCACCAGGATCAACGACGAGCAGTTCCGCCTTCTCGGCGACCGCGGAAAGTGCCGCACGTGCGGCGTAGACGGCCACAGGCCGCGCTTCCGGATGCCAGGCTTCCAGGGCGGCGATGGAAGTAAACACGGGCAACGCCCGCCGACCATCCGGAGCCTGCACAGTCACGAGCGCCATGTCCGCCTGTTTGTCGGCAGACAGTCCGTGAGCACCGGCTTCTTCCTCTGCCAACTGCGCGACAATCGGCACAAAGACACGCGCCGTCGCCAGGGCACGGACAACATCGACTTCTCCACCGGTGCCGCGGACGAGCGCGGATAATGCTTCGGTGTAAGCAGCGTCGGCGGTGCCGTCGTCCTGGTCGAAATTATGCAGCGGATTGCCCGAGCCGCTCAGATCCCGTCCTTCCCAGGACTGTCCGGCGGAGTCGGTGTTGCCGCCGGCGCCCGCCAGCGCCGCTGCTATGTGTCCGGGAAGCTCACGCTTTTCCACTTCGGTCAGCGACGGCCGGCGGTATCCAGGGCCTGCGGCAGGGTAAAGGCACCAGCGTAAAGTGCCTTACCCACAATCGCGCCTTCAACACCTTGCGGCACCAGTGCACGCAGTGCGACCAGATCATCGAGACTTGAAATTCCGCCGGAGGCAACGACCGGCTTTTCCGTGCGCGCCGCAACTTCCTGCAGCAGTTCGATGTTCGGGCCCTTGAGGGTTCCGTCTTTCGTCACGTCGGTAACAACATAACGTGCGCAACCGGCATCCTCGAGACGAGCCAGCACCTCCCACAGATCGCCGCCCTCCTTGGTCCACCCGCGTGCTGCCAAAGTCGTGCCGCGTACATCTAGCCCGACGGCGATTGCGTCGCCGAATCGGTCGATGGCCCGGGCCGTCCATTCAGGGTTCTCCAGCGCAGCTGTGCCGAGATTCACCCGGGCAGCCCCGAGTTCCAGCGCCCGCTCCAAGGAGGCGTCGTCCCGGATGCCTCCCGAAAGCTCAACCTTGATGGAGAGTTCCTTGACGACGCGTTGGAGTAATTCGGAGTTCGAACCGCGGCCGAAGGCAGCGTCCAGATCTACCAGGTGGACCCACTCAGCGCCGTCGTTCTGCCAAGCCATCGCAGCGTCCAGTGGGTCGCCGTAGCTGGTTTCGCTGCCGGCTTCGCCCTGAACGAGGCGGACGGCCTGGCCGTCGGCAACATCCACTGCGGGTAGCAGTTCCAGAATCGGGGCGTTGTCTGTAGTCATTCGGTATGTCTGCTTTCTGGGTTGATTGGAAAGTTCTACTCGGACGGGCCGAGCGTGAGCAGGTATGCGGCCAGCAGTGACATTCCGGCCAAGACCCAGAAGCTGATGACAATAGCCTTCGGGGCTTTCTGGCTGCGGAAGGATATGGCTCCGCCGATTAGCAGTCCGGCAACGCCCATGAGCACGATGCTCCACATGTCTAGCCCAGCGTCCGGAGCCAGTTGCGCAGGAGCTCAGCTCCGGCATCGCCTGACTTTTCCGGGTGGAACTGCGTCGCGCACAGAGGGCCGTTTTCGACAGCAGAGATGAACCTTCCTCCGTGTTCGGACCAGGTCACCTGCGGCGGGGTCATGGCCGGCTGGGACACATCGAAATCCCAGCGCTGCACTCCGTAGGAGTGGACGAAATAGAAGCGTTCATCCTCGATGCCGGCAAACAGGCGACTGCCTTCGGGTGGCTCAACAGTGTTCCACCCCATGTGCGGTACAACTTCGGCAGCAAGACGCTCCACCGTTCCTGGCCACTCCCCCATGCCCGGGGTACTGACGCCGTGTTCAACACCCTCCTCGAACAACACCTGGAGGCCGACGCAGATGCCAAGAACCGGCCTGCCCCCGGCAACGCGGCGCCCGATCCAGCGCAACGCATCCACCTTCTTCAGCTGCTCCATGACAGCGGCGAAAGCGCCGACGCCGGGAACCAGCAGGCCATCCGCATTGAGAACATCCTCGGAGGCATGGCTCAGCGTTACTTCCGCGCCGACATGCTCAAGCGCCCGCACCGCGGACCGGACGTTGCCGGATCCATAGTCGAGGACGGTGATTTTCGGGGCTGATTTCACAAGGCCCCCTTCGTGGAGGGAATACCTTCCACGCGCGGATCCGGTTCGATAGCAGCCCGTAACGCCCGCGCAAAAGCCTTGAACTGCGCCTCAACGATGTGGTGAGGGTCCCTTCCGCCCAAGACCCGCATGTGCAGGCAAATCTGTGCATGTAGGGTGACGGCCTCGAAGACGTGGCGCGTCAGCGAGCCAGTGAAGTGACCGCCAATCAGGTGGTACTCCTGGCCGGCAGGTTCCCCGTCGTGCACCAGATAAGGACGTCCGGAAATGTCCACCACGGCGTTGGCAATGGCTTCATCAAGCGGAACAGTGGCCTCGCCGAACCGCTTGATTCCGGCCTTGTTGCCGAGGGCGCTTTTAAGGACTTCCCCCAGGGTAATGGCGACGTCTTCAACAGTGTGGTGGACGTCGATATGGGTATCGCCGGACGCCTTTACTGTCAGATCCATCAGCGAGTGCTTCGCCAGCGCCGTGAGCATGTGGTCATAGAACGGCACAGTCGTGCTGATATCGGATTGGCCCGTGCCATCGAGGTTCAGTTCCACCAGGACGGAGGATTCACTTGTAGTGCGTTCAAGGCGCGCGGTGCGTCCGGTGGCAATATCCACGGTCATTGGAGTCCTTTGAAGAAAATCGATTTGGCTGTCCACGAAGACGTGCGCCTCTTATATCAGTCTAGGAGAAATCGCTCAGACAAGCTCGCGGAGGCGGTTCAGGAAGGCCGTGGTCTCCGCCTCAGTGCCGGCAGTAACCCGCAGATGGCCCGGAATCCCCACGTCACGGATGAGCACTCCGGCGTCGAGCAAACCCTGCCACACTGCGTGCGGATTGCTTACTCCCCCGAAGAATACGAAGTTCGAATCCGAGGGCGCGGGACGCAGACCCATATCCGTGAGTTCGGACACGATCCTGTCACGCTGGCCCTTAATGTCTTCAACGTTGGCCAACAGCGCATCCGCGTGGTCCAGGGCTGCAACGGCAGTTGCCTGGGTGATGGCGGACAGGTGGTAAGGCAGGCGGACCAAACGCAAGGCATCCGTCACTTCGGGCGCCGCGGCCAGATAGCCCACGCGTGCCCCCGCTAAAGCGAACGCCTTGCTCATCGTTCGCGAAACGATCAGACGCTCCCTGCCCTGCAGCAATTCCAGCGCGCTGGGGGTGCCGGTGTGGGCAAACTCGGCATATGCCTCGTCCACAATGACCATGGTGTTGTATTCGGCCCCGGCCTCGTACACAGCTTCTACAACGTCCAGGCCCAGAGCCGTCCCGGTCGGGTTGTTAGGCGAACAGAGAATGACGATATTGGCGGCTGATTCCCTGACTGCCCGAGCGGCTGCCTCGGCCGTCAAACTGAAGTCGGAGGAGCGAGCTCCGGTGACATATTCGGTGTCTGTGCCGCTTGCGAGCAACGGATACATCGAATATGTAGGAGGAAAGCTCAGTAAGCGTCGGCCTGGACCTCCAAAAGCCTGCAGAATCTGCTGGAGGACTTCGTTCGAGCCATTGGCAGCCCAAACGTTTTCTTCCGTTAGCCCATGGCCCAGGTAACGAGCCAACGCTTGACGCAGTTGTGTAAATTCGCGGTCCGGGTAACGGTTCAACCCCGTTGCTGCCGCCTCGACGGCGGCCGCAATGGCCTTGTGAACACTATCGGGAAGTGGATGGGTGTTCTCGTTAACATTCAGCAGCACCGGCACATGTAGCTGGGGTGCGCCGTAGGGTTCTAAGCCTCTGAGGTTGTCTCTAAGAGGCAGGCGATTCAGGCGTTCTAGCTGGTCACTCACCGATCAAGCTTAAGCTCCGGCCGGCCCGGGGCAGGAATCGGGCCAGCCGGAGGGTCTCATATTACGGCCGCTGGCCGTCGCCGCTGACGGGTACGTGCAGTTGCTGTCCGGCGTGCACGATCGAGTCCGGAAGGTTGTTCAATTGCGAAATCTCAGCGATCACATCGTGCGGATTCCGCTCAGGGGCAACGGCACTGGCGAGTTCCCACAAGGTCTGCCCGGAGCCGACCGTCACAGTGATCGTCTCGCCTGCTCCTAGACCGCCACTGGTGGAGGCCACTGCGGGAGCCGTAAAGAAGCCGATCAGCGTCAACAAAGCAGCAGCCGAAAGGATGAGCGGAAGGCCGATCAACAGCAGACGGCCGCGACGGGTGAGCTGGAGTGGTTGAGTATGGCGCGGTACGGCAGGCGACTGCGGTGCGAGCTGTGCAGACATGTTGACACCTTTCCCGATCTGCGAACGTTTATGTCCGAGATCTCCTTATTCGAATTTACGTTCGAATCCTTCTTCCACAGTTTTAGCACCTATGATCGAACATTGTCGAGACTCACTAGAACAAATGTTTGAAAGTCCACCATGACTCCCCTAGCGTTAAACCAAAGGTGGCCGTACATGAAGTGCATCAGCTGCCACTGACAAAATAAGATTCCGGTTCGAATTCAGGCACGGCACTGCTGACTCGGATCGGACGGAGAAACCGGAGTCCGGGCCATGTCGAAGAACGTTTCCAGAGCAGCTGCCACATCAGACAGCAAACAGACAAAGCCGACTCGGGCTGCAGGGCAGCCCAAGGGCCTGACTGCGCGCCAAAAGAAAATCCTTGAAACCATCCAGGAGTCTGTAAGTGCTAATGGTTATCCGCCATCGATGAGGGAAATCGGTGACACCGTCGGACTGGCAAGCCTGTCCAGCGTGACGCACCAGCTGATCCAACTCGAAAAGATGGGCTACATCCGCCGTGACCCCAAGCGTCCCCGCGCCATGGAAGTGCTGACTCCGCTCGTCATTGAGGACGGCGCTGCCCGAATGGCCGGGGTGGAACAGGCAGACAATGTCAGAAGTATCAACGGTTCCACCGTCTCAGATCTCGGCAGCGGGTCGGACACAGCCATGGTTCCCCTCGTCGGTCGTATCGCCGCCGGCGGCCCCATCCTGGCGGATCAGGTCATCGAAGATGTTATGCCCCTTCCGAGACAGTTGGTTGGCCATGGCGAACTGTTCATGCTTAAGGTCTCCGGCGATTCCATGATTGACGCAGCCATCTGTGATGGTGATTGGGTTGTCGTGCGGAGGCAGCAAAGCGCCAACAACGGAGATATCGTGGCAGCCCTCCTCAACGACGAGGCAACTGTGAAGACATTTCGGCAGCGGGACGGCCATACTTGGTTGTTGCCACAAAACACCCAATACGAACCGATCCTCGGCGACCATGCAACGGTCATGGGCAAAGTGGTTTCAGTGATGCGTACTTTGTAGACGGATGCTATTTGTCGCCAAGGCGGTCTCGTCCCGCCAGCATGGCAGCGAACGGCTTTCCCGCTAGTTGCGGCGCTGCAGCTAACGTTCCCTTGCAATAATGTCCATCTCTTTGGACAGGCCGGAGCTGAGGGCCGGGCGCCTTCTGCGTCACGAGTTCTGTGGTGCCATCACCCACAGACTTGGCCTTCCTGCAGGGTGGGGGCGGTAGGTCCACCCGTGCATGCCTCATCGGACTCGATGAGCACGCACTAATATCATTGGCTTCGCATAGCGGGAAGGGCGGTCAACCCGTCTGACGGGCTGAGAGCCGTTCCAAGATCTGCAGCGCCACGCTCCGGTCCTTAGTTGACCAGAATGGGGGCAATGCAGACCGGAGAAAACTGCCATAACGGGCGTTCGCCAAGCGGGAATCCAGCACCGCGACCATGCCACGATCGCCCGCGGCGCGAATAAGGCGTCCGGCCCCCTGAGCCAGGCGGACTGCGGCGTGGGTAGCGGAGACGGACATAAAACCGTTGCCTCCGGCTTGCGCCACCGAGCGGGTCCTCGCTGTCATGAGAGGGTCATCCGGACGGGGAAACGGAATCCGATCGATGATGACGAGCCTGCAGGCGTCTCCGGGCACGTCCACACCCTGCCATAGGGTCATCGTCCCGAATAGGCAGGTATCCGGCTCCGCCGCAAACTGCTTGACCAAGGCAGCGATCGATGACTCGCCCTGGCACAGGATTTCGCTATTGATCCGCCGTCGCATTTCAGCGGCCGCTTCCTCGGCCGCCCGCCGGGAAGAGAACAGCCCCAATGCCCCGCCTCCGGAAGCCTTCAGGAGTGCCTCCAGCTCGTCCAACTGTTCGGCGCTAGTTCCGCGCTCAGGCTTCGGCAAATGCGAAGCCACATACAGCACTCCCTGCTTCGGATAGTCGAACGGGCTTCCAACGTCTGCACTTGAGTACGCCGGTGCACCGGCCCCCATCAGTCCCAGCGATCCGGCCACCGCATCGAAAGCGTTGCCGATGGCCAACGTCGCCGAAGTCAGAACCACAGTATGGCCGTCAAACAAACCTTCACGTAGCCGTGAGGCCACGGACAGAGGTGCCACGTTGACCGTTGCGGGCTGCGTATCGTCCTCTGACCCGAAATCGGTTCCGGACCCGAAATTGCTGGGCCTGGTAATCCACACGACCTCCCGAGCCTGGGCCGCGGAGAGAATCCGGTCGCATACCTCCAGCACAACCATCAGCCTGGAGCGGGCCATCTGCCGCCCACCGTCCGCGCTGTTCGATGTGTCCGATTTGGAGTCGGAAAGTGCGACTCGGCAAGCCTCACGCAACTGCGTCAGCGCCATCTCATGATCGTCACGCAGCCCAGAGGCCATCAGCCCCGTGGCAGTGGCGGCCAAGGCTATTTCGAGGCTCTTCGCTGCGCTGTTGATCGATTCGACGCTGGCCGCAGTATGCTTGCGGGCCATCGACGCCGCCGTATGCACCATCGCCACCGAGAGCTGCCCAGCGACCGCGCTGGTGACACGGTCCTGCAGTTCATGTGCTTCATCGATGACTACCACGTCGTATTCCGGGAGTACCGACAAGCCTTCAAAGGCATTGATAGCCAGCAGTGCATGGTTGGTGATCACCACGTCCGCTTCACCGGCCCGCGTGCGGGCTTGCTCGCTGAAACACTCTGCCGCCATCGGACACTTCTGCGCTCCGAGGCACTCCATGGAACTCACTGAAACCTGTCGCCACGCCCGATCGCTGACGCCGGGGACGATCTCATCCCGATCGCCTGTGTCAGTCTCGTCCGCCCATTCCCGCAGCCGTACCACTTCTTTTCCTAGCCCGGAGGCCGGGCCAGCGGTTGCCGGGGCAGGATGCGGTACAGCGTCCTCGCCAAGAGTGAAGAGAGCGTCGGGAGCATCTTCCTCGGGGAAACCGCCCGCCAGTTTGTGCCGGCAGAGGTAATTGTTGCGCCCCTTCAGGAGGGCTACATCCACCGGGCGTGGCAGCTCGTCCGAGATAGCCTCGAGCAGCCGCGGCAGGTCGCGCTTGACGATCTGGGATTGCAAGGCCAGCGTCGCGGTGGAAACAACCGCGGGCTTCTCGCTCTCAAGGGCATGGACGATCAGGGGAATGAGATACGCCAATGATTTGCCGGTGCCCGTCCCCGCTTGAACAAGCAGATGTTCATGATTACTGAACGCCTCAGCAACGCGGTCGGCCATCTCATGCTGCCCAGCGCGGTTCTGCCCGCCCATGGCACGCACCGCAACGTCAAGCAGACGCAACGCTTCCTTCTCGTTCAACGACGCCTCAACCACGATGGAGGAAGGGTCCGAGCTCTGCAGCCAGCCCTTCACGGACCTTCACTTCCAGCTTCGTTCCGTTTTCGACATGTTCGACGGAGAGAATCTCCGCATCCGGACTGTGTAGCCGGCTCACCACTTCGCCACGGTCATATGGAATCAACAATTCAAGCTTCACCGTTGGACGTGGAATTCCCTCGCTGATGGCCTCAAGCAGTTCCGGGATTCCTTGACCTGTACGCGCCGAAACCACGACGTGCCGCGGTTCACGCTGGCGCAGACGCTCGACGACAAACGGGTCGGCTGCATCCGCCTTGTTCAGGACTACGATTTCCGGAAGCTTTCGCGCGTCAACTTCAGTGAGCACCTCCCGGACAGCAGCAATCTGTCCTTCGGGATCCGGATGGGAAGCGTCGACAACGTGCAGGATGAGATCCGCATCCGCAGCCTCTTCCAAGGTCGAGCGGAATGCCTCGACCAGTTGAGTAGGGAGCGAGCGGACGAAGCCGACGGTGTCAGCCAGGGTATAACCGAGACCATCGGCGGTTTCGGCCTTCCGCACCGTGGGATCGAGGGTGGCGAAAAGCGCGTTCTCCACCAGGACGCCCGCATTGGTCAGACGGTTCAGCAACGACGACTTGCCCGCATTCGTGTAGCCGACTATGGCAACGGACGGAACAGCATTTCGTTTTCGATTGGCCCGCTTCGTGTCGCGCGCCGGTTTCATCCCGGCGATTTCCCGGCGCAGCTTCGACATGCGGGTACGAATCCGGCGGCGGTCCAGCTCGATCTTAGTTTCACCCGGACCGCGAGAACCAATGCCGCCGCCGGCGGCACCGACCCGGCCACCCGCCTGCCGGGACATTGATTCGCCCCAGCCGCGCAATCTCGGAAGCAGGTATTCGAGCTGGGCCAGTTCCACCTGCGCTTTGCCTTCGCGGCTCTTGGCATGCTGGGCGAAGATATCAAGGATCAGGGCGGTACGGTCGATCACCTTGACCTTGACGATGTCTTCCAGGCCCCGTCGCTGAGACGGAGAAAGTTCGCCGTCCACAATGACGGTATCCGCACCGGTGCTCATCACAATGTCCCGCAGTTCCTGCGCCTTGCCAGATCCAAGGAACGTGCCGGGGTCCGGCTTGAGCCGCCGCTGCACCACACCGTCAAGCACCTCGGAACCTGCGGTCTCTGCCAACGCCGCAAGCTCACGCAACGAATTGTCGGCGTCGTCGGCGGTACCTTCAGTCCAGAGACCGGCAAGGACGACCCGCTCAAGCCGCAGCTGCCGGTATTCGACCTCGGTAACGTCTTCGAGTTCAGTAGAAAGACCTGCAACACGGCGCAAGGCGCGCCGTTCGGCCAAGTCCTGCTGCTCGCCGTCGAATTCCGAGTGTTCCTCGTCCAACGTCGAGATGGCCTGTGCCCTGCCTCTGACACCGCCGGACTTCGTCCGTGCCGCAGTATCCTTGGCCAGAATCCGGTCGATGACCGCCTGGATTTCCTCCGGGCTCAGCTCCGGTTCCGGCGAGGGCTGGCTGTTGCTAGTGGTGGACATGCTCTCCTTTGAAAAGTCTGTAGTTCTATCGTAGACCTCAGCGGCCTCGGGTACCGAGGGGCCAGCCGGTCTATGTTGATGAGGGGTCAAGAAATCCTCCTGACAAAGGGCGGCGCACGGCCGCCGGCACTTAATCTGGTGGGAGCCGCTGCCTTTTTGCTTCGGCTAATGAAGATCGGAAAACTGCGGCACACACCGCCACAGGTTCAAGAAAGAAGGAACTGGCTTACGTTTCCGGATGGACTGTGCGTCATCTTCCCTCGGAGCTGGGCTCAACGGCAGAGAAGATTAGCTGCGGGCCGGGGCTGCCGCAACGGCGCAATCACTTATTCCACATGCAGCTACCATACCAGCACTTCGGCCCGCCTTAGGACTGCCTAGATACACATTCCTCTCCCGGACCACTACTCTGGCGGATTATGGCCACAGATCATTACTTCAGTGCGGAGCCCGAAAAACCCGAGATTCGCAAGCCTCTGACCGTGGTGCTGGACGGACAGTCCCGCCAGCTGACGACGTCCAATGGTATTTTCAGTCCGGACGGCATTGATAAAGGGACGGCGGTTCTCCTGGCCGACGTGCCCTCCCCACCTGCAAGCGGGAACCTTCTGGATATTGGCTGCGGCTGGGGACCGATCGCTCTCACTCTTGCCTTGAAGTCGCCCGGGGCAGCGGTGACCGCCGTCGATGTCAATACCCGGTGCATCGCCTTGACCAATGACAACGCCCGCACCCTCGGGTTGGCGAACGTCCGCGCTTGCCTGCCTGAAGAAGTGGACCCTGAACTGCGCTTCGATGCGATCTGGTCAAATCCGCCGATCCGGATCGGCAAGAGCGAGCTACATTCCCTGCTCATGCTGTGGCTGCCGCGACTGGCGCCCGGGGGAAACGCCTGGTTAGTCGTCCAGAAGAATCTCGGATCCGATTCGCTTCAGCGCTGGCTAGCCGCAGAGCTTCCCGGGGAGTTTTCGGTACGCCGCGAAAGCACGGCCAAGGCTTTCAGGATTCTGCGGGTCACCCGGGCTGCCTGAAGCTAGGCGATGATCCCGCTGGCCACCAAAACCGCCGGCCCGCTGAGCTGTACATGTTCCTTGCCGTCGCTGCCTGGCAGGAAGCTGACATATACCGTGCCGCCAGGTACCTGGACCTGCCATTCGTTCGGTGCTCCTGCGCCGGCCCAGTACCGGATAGCCACGGCCGAGGCGCAGGCCCCGGTGCCGCATGATTGTGTTTCGCCGACCCCGCGTTCGTGTACCCGCATGGTGATGTGCCCGGCGCCGTCGTGAACCAGCGGCTCAGCCGGAACAACGAATTCGACATTGGTGCCGTTGGCGGGCAGCGGATCTACTTCGGGTGATTCGAACAGCTTGGTGGCCGCCAGTTCGTCGAGTTCGGCCAATGCGACTACGGTATGAGGATTTCCCATGCTGATGCTCAGCGCCGGCCGCGGCACCTCCAGTCCCTCCGCATTGACCAGGGAATCCATGGCTTTGGCGACGGCCTGGTCGGGAAAGATGAACTCCCAGGGCCCCATATCCACTGCATAGCCGTCTTTGGAACGGGTAATGATCTTGAGTCCGGCGCGCGTGCCGATGGTCAGGGATTGGCCCTCGCTCAATGTGACAAGCCCCTGCTCAATCAGGAAGTGCACGAACACGCGGACGCCATTGCCGCACATTTCCGAGAGGGAGCCGTCCCCGTTGCGGTAGTCCATGAACCATTCGGCCTCGGGCGCCATGGCGAGCAGGTCGCGGCCCTCGGCCAGATGCTTGGAGTGCACAGCGCGGATCAGTCCGTCAGCGCCGATGCCCTGGTGGCGGTCGCAGAGGACAGCCACTGCTTCCGGGCCGATCTCCTGTTTCCCGTCGGGATCGGCGATCAGAACAAAGTCATTGCCGGTGCCATGACCTTTCGAGAATACGGTCCCGGAGAGGGAAGTCAGAATTGCTGCGCTGGAAGAATCGGTCACTGTCCAAGCTTAGCGACCTCGGCCGCCGCCTTGTCCACGAGGAGCTTGTCCTTCCAGGGCAACCACCGGATGCGTGGGTCGGCACGGAACCAAGTCAGTTGGCGGCGGGCAAACTTGCGCGTGGCCACAATTGTTTCCTCAACCGCCCCTTCGATGGAGAGCTGTCCATCGAGGACCCGCAGGAACTGTGAGTAACCCAACGCGCGCGGGGCCGTCTTCCCGTCCCGCAGCCCGTGCGCTGCCAGCCTGCGGACCTCGTCCAACAGGCCCTGCTCGACCATTCGATGGACACGCAGCGCCAAGCGTTCCTTGAGCTCGTCCCGCTCTACCTCCAAACCAATCTGAACAGCCGGTTGCCAGTAGCGGCGGTCAGGCATGTAGGAGCTGAAGGGCCGTCCGGTGAGAGCATGGACTTCAAGGGCGCGCACCACCCGGCGCGCGTCCCCGAGACGGGCCGCCGAGATCGGATCGACAGCTGCCAGCCGTTCCCGCATGGCCTGCAGGCCTTGCGCGTCCAGCTCTGCTTCGAGTTGGACCCGCAGCCCGGGTTCTGTTCCGGGAAAATCGATGACATCCAGGGCCGCCCTGACATACAGTCCCGACCCCCCCACGAGAATGGCCCGCCGACCTCTGCCGTGTATTTCGGCGATGGACGCACGGGCCTGCTGCTGGAACGCCGAGACGCTGGCTTCCTGCTGGACATCAAGAATGTCGAGCAGATGGTGGGGTACGTCCTGGCGCTCGGCCACCGTTATCTTCGCCGTGCCGATATCCATACCGCGGTAGAACTGCATGGCATCTGCGTTGATGATTTCGGCGTCAAGCCGATGCGCCAGCGCGACAGCCAGATCCGATTTTCCCGAGCCAGTAGGTCCGACGACCGCGATGACCGGCGGCACCGCCGCGGATGCATTGCCCATATGCGTTGCCCTGGCTAATTGCTGCGGACAGGCAGTACCGGCATCCCCAGAGACACTGCGGCCTTGGCTCCGCTGGTGGCACCTGCCGAAGGCACACCACAGGACTCAGCCTGGGAGCGGTCCCATGCATCTCCCGCACGGGAGCGGCGTAGCGAGTAATCGGCGGCGCTGGCCGGGTCCGCAACGAGATGGAACGGTGCAGCCTCCGTAATTGCCACTGTTACCAGGTCCCCGGGACGCGGCGGCTCGGCGCCGGCCGGCACCGAGAAGTGGACCAGCCGCTGGTCGCGGGACCGGCCCGACAGCCGATGGGTCTCGCTGGCTTTGCGGCCTTGCTGAGCGGTCACCATGACTTCGACCCGGCGTCCTACCTGCTTGGCGTTCTCCTCTGCGGAGATCCTGTCCTGCAAGGCTGTGAGGCGTTCATAGCGTTCCTGGACAACCGATTTTGGCAGTTGGTCGGGCAACTCCGCGGCCGGCGTCCCCGGACGCTTCGAGTATTGGAACGTGAATGCGGTTGCGAAGCGGGACTTCTCCACGACATCAAGCGTTGCCTGGAAGTCCTCCTCGGTTTCCCCGGGGAATCCGACGATGATGTCAGTTGAAATGGCAGCGTGCGGAATACGGTCCCGGACTTTGTCCAGAATGCCCAGGAACTTGGTTGACCGGTAGGAGCGGCGCATGTCCTTGAGCACCTTGTCCGAACCGGACTGCAACGGCATGTGCAGCTGGGGCATGACGTTGGGCGTTTCCGCCATCGCATCGATGACGTCGTCGGTAAACGCGGCGGGATGCGGACTCGTGAACCGCACCCGCTCAAGACCCTCGATACCGCCGCACGCGCGCAGTAGCTTGGCGAACGCGCCCCGGTCGCCGAATTCGACGCCGTACGAGTTGACGTTCTGTCCGAGCAGGGTCACTTCGATGGCGCCGTCGTCGACCAACGCCTGGATTTCGGACAGGATGTCCCCGGGCCTGCGGTCCCGCTCTTTGCCACGAAGTGAGGGAACAATGCAGAACGTGCAGGTGTTGTTGCAGCCCACCGAAATGGAGACCCAGCCCGAGTAGACCGCATCCCGCTTGGTCGGCAGTGTGGAGGGAAAGACGTCCAGGGATTCGAGGATCTCCAGCTGTGCCTCGTTATTGTGCCGCGCCCGTTCCAGCAGCGTCGGCAGCGAGCCCACGTTATGCGTGCCGAAGACCACATCAACCCACGGAGCCTTCTTAAGGATCGTTTCCCGGTCCTTCTGGGCCAAACATCCACCGACGGCGATCTGCATACCGGGGTTCTGTTCCTTGACAGGAGCCAACTGGCCAAGGTTTCCGTACAGCTTGTTGTCGGCGTTTTCGCGTACTGCGCACGTATTGAAAACAACGACGTCGGCCTGGGCGCCTTGCGCTTCCACCAGACCTGCGTTCTCCAACAGGCCGGACAGTCGTTCGGAGTCATGCACGTTCATTTGGCAGCCAAAGGTCCGTACCTGATACGTACGCTGGGTGCCTTCGGGCAGGATCGATTCGGGGGCAGGGATGGTCACGCTCACCTCTTAAGGGTAAGACCTGCGCAGCAGGTCGCCACAATCGGCGCCTGAGGGGCCAAGGCAAACGGCCGGTATGTCAGTCCCAGGGCTCCTGCGGTGCATCGAGTTCCTCGTTCACCACGCGGAACGCCATCGACGGCGGATAGCCTTTTCGTGCAAGCATGGCCACCAGCCGCCGCACGTGCTTGTCCTTAACAAGGCGGTCGTCCAGATTCCAGTCTGGTCGGATCTTCCGTCGGATCAGCTCCCTGGCGCTGTCCAGCTCGTCCTCGGGCGTCAACTGGTCGAGCGCTTCTTCCGCTATCTCTGCGTCGATGCCTTTGTCCGACAACTCCCGCTTGAGCGCGCCACGGGCCAAGGCCCGTGACTGGGACCGGCTGCGCACCCACATCCGGGCGAACTCAGCGTCATCAATGAGCTGGACCTCTTCGAACCTGTCCAGCACGGCAGCCGCGACGTCAGCGGGAACGTCGCGCTCGGCCAGCTTCTCCGCCAGTTGCTTCCTGCTGCGCGGAGCCATCGTGAGCTGGCGCAGAACTATCGTCCGCGCCACCTCATGCGGGTCCGCTTCGGAAGCCTGGTCCGCGGGGCTGCCGGGAGCCGGCCCCGCAGTCATGCCTCTTTTACCGGTCACGGTAGGCTAGAAGCCGTCGACGGCCTTGAGCTTGGGCTCCCCGCCTTCGCCCTCGTCCGGTACAACCCCGATGCCCAGCTTCTCCCTGATCCGGCGTTCGATCTCGTCTGCCAGGTCCGGGTTGTCTACCAGGAACCTACGCGCATTTTCTTTACCCTGGCCCAGCTGGTCACCGTCGTAGGTAAACCAGGCTCCGGACTTCCTAACCAGGGAATGCTCAACACCCATATCGATCAGGCCGCCCTCGCGGGAGATGCCAATACCGTACAGAATGTCGAATTCCGCCTGCTTGAAGGGCGGTGCCATCTTGTTCTTGACGATCTTGGCCCGGGTGCGGTTACCGACGGGGTTGGAGCCTTCCTTCAAGGTCTCGATCCGCCGAACGTCGATACGCACCGAGGCGTAGAACTTCAAGGCCTTACCACCGGTGGTCGTCTCCGGGCTACCGAAGAAGACGCCGATCTTTTCACGCAGCTGGTTGATGAAGATCGCCGTCGTCTTGCTCTGATGCAGCCGGCCCGCGATCTTACGCAGCGCCTGGCTCATCAGCCGGGCCTGAAGCCCGACGTGGGTGTCGCCCATTTCGCCTTCAATTTCGGCACGCGGAACGAGCGCCGCAACCGAGTCAATGACGACGATGTCCAACGACCCCGAGCCAATGAGCATGTCCATGATTTCCAGCGCCTGCTCACCGGTATCCGGCTGTGACACGAGCAAAGCGTCGGTATCCACACCGAGCTTTTTGGCATATTCGGGATCCAGGGCATGTTCCGCATCGATAAAGGCGGCGATACCGCCCTTGCGCTGCGCGTTGGCAACAGCATGCAGCGCCAATGTGGTCTTACCCGAAGATTCCGGACCATAGATTTCCACCACGCGCCCGCGCGGCAGTCCGCCGATGCCCAACGCGACGTCCAGGGCAATGGAGCTTGTGGAAATGGTTTCAATCGGTGCCCGGGTGTCATCGCCGAGGCGCATGATCGAGCCCTTGCCAAACTGCTTATCAATTTGTGCAAGCGCTGCTTCCAAAGCCTTCTCGCGGTCAGCTGGTGCGGCCATTCTTCACCTCGGTATCTTGGGGCCCGGCAGGGCCATGTTCATTGCTCACTCTGACCGTAGCTTTCCGCACTGACAGAATCTGATCAGGGATGTCATTTGTGGATAATCCGCGCATGCAGCGGGGATTCCAGCCTCTGTGTAGGAGCATATCCGTTCAAAAGCGCCGATTCGAACACATCTGCGAATTACCCTTAGGCGTGTCGGAATTATCGGGAGGGCTTAATATCGCGGCCCAGACGTCGTTCGGCCGGCACGTCCTGCATCTCGCACACCGCCAGCCAGACTGACTTTGGCGGTACGCCCGCTTCGAGAGCGGCCGCGGCAGTTTTCCCGCCCAGACCCGTCAGGACCAAATCCGAAGCGAGGACGCGCGAATATCCCGGCCCGAATTCATCATCCATTAGTCGCCAAAAGTCACTTATGCGCACGTTTCAATCCTCTCACGGCGGCGGCTGCCACGGGAGTTCCGCCGCCTCACTACAATGGCTTCATGACCCGACAGGATCCCGCACCGGACGAGACTGGCTTCGACGTCGCAATCGACGCCCTGGAACAGCAGCTCAGTCTTCTGTGGCGCCGCGCCCGAGCCAACTCCCATCGCGTGGCACGTCAGGTGCACCCGGACATGGAGCCGGCGGCTTACGGCCTGCTGATGCTGCTGCAGCGGGAAGACTCGATGCGCCTGACCGAGCTGGCAGCCAGCATCGGGGTGGGTAAACCTTCCGTCAGCCGTCAGGTCGCACTGCTTGAACAGCTCGGCTTGGTCCAGAAGGAAACGGATCCATTGGATGCCCGCGCCCAGGCCATCACTCTGACCGAAGCCGGACGGGAGAAATTGCATTCCGCCCAGACCGCGAGGAAGGCAGCCTTCCACGACCGGCTCGGAGACTGGAGCGTGGACGATCTGACGTCCCTTGCCCAGCTGCTTGACCGCCTCAACGAGTCCTATGCCCACGAACAGCCGGCGGCGCATGAGCAGCCGGCGGCGCATGAGCAGCCGGCGGCGCATGAGCAGCCCTGACACAGCCTGCGGGCGCCGTGGATTAAAAATTGCGTGCAGCAAAGCAGTGGGCCGGTTACCTGATCCCAGGTAACCGGCCCGCTTGATGGCTTGTTAGGACCGTGCGGACGCGAGCCCGCGGCTCAGGCCGTCCGGCAGCTCGTCCGGAATGTCGGCAACAAACTCGCGGGAAAGTTCCTGCGGCACGGTATCAGGTATGACCACACCTTCTGCATCAGCGACGCGATCACTGACTTCGCGGAGCATCAGGGAAAGCGGAACATCAAGAGCCGAGCAGATGGACGAGAGAAGCTCTGAAGATGCTTCCTTCTGGCCACGCTCTACTTCGCTCAGGTAACCGAGGGAAACACGGGCGCTGTGTGAAACTTCGCGCAGGGTGCGGCCCTGCCGCTGCCGGACGTCGCGCAAGACGTCACCGATCTCGTGGCGTAGGACTACCATTTTGCGCTCCTTCTGCTCCCGGTGGGATTCTTCCGTCAGACCCACATCACGCCAACGGACGACGCCGTTTACGGACACGGGTTGCTTGACCATCTGTATCGCCTTACTCCCTCAATGCTTGGCGGCTGCTGCCGCTTGTCTCCAGCTTAGGCCAACTACCGTAACAGTTGCTGACACCTTTGATAACTACTGGGCTAATTATTTTGTTCCCGCGACATAAAGATGCGGGATACGTCACCTCTGACCACGCGCCGCAGTGGTCCGTTGGATGGCCTCCAGCAACTGTTCCAATGCGGCTTCTTCCGCCTGGGCACGGATTTCCGCCCGCCCGCCACTGAAGGTATAGGCCACGGCATCCGAGCCGTCGGCACCGGCAGTTCCAATGAACACGGTGCCTACCGGCTTGCCCCCGTGCGGTTCCGGACCCGCTACCCCGGTGGTCGAAACAGCTATGTCGGCTCCAAGGATCCGCCGGGCACCTTCAGCCATTTGTCTGGCCACGTCGGCGTGGACAGCTCCCTCCGAGTCCAGCAGGTCCCGGTCAACACCGAGCACGCCGGACTTCACTTCGCTCTGGTAGGACACGATGCCGCCCTGCAAGGCAGCCGAGGCGCCCGGAACGGTAGCCAGTGCGGAAGAGACCATTCCGGCGGTCAGTGATTCGGCCGTGCCGATTCTCACGCCGTCCGCCACCGCCGCCAAGACAACCTGCTGTGCCAATGTATGCTCGTTCACTTTCCGGCCTCCCGCCGAGCCTCGGACCGCAGTCGGACAGCTTTGAGAACATAATCGACGCCGGTCACCACCGTGACCAGCACCGCCACCAACATGACAATAAAGGCGATCCAGACCGCCCACTCCCCCAGCCAGGTTCCCAGCGGCAGCAGATACAGGAAGATGGCAAGGGTCTGGAGCACGGTCTTCAGCTTGCCGCCTCGCGACGCCGGCATGACGCCGTACTTGATCACCACGAACCGCAGCAAAGTGATGCCGAGTTCGCGCACCAGGATGACCACAGTGATCCACCACGGCAATTCGCCGAGGACCGAGAGGAGAATCAGTGCGGACCCGATCAGCAGCTTGTCGGCGATCGGATCGGCAATCTTGCCGAAGTTGGTGATCAGTCCCCTGCTGCGGGCCAGGTCGCCGTCCAGTTTGTCCGTATAGATAGCAACGGCGAAAACGACGACGGCGAGCCACCGGAACAGCCCGTGCTCAGCGTTGTCCGCGAGCAGAAGCCAGATGAAGACCGGCACCAGGAGGATGCGCAGTGTCGTCAGGACATTGGCGATGTTGAGCGTGGGCACCGGATGGGCAGGTGAATCAGTCACGACGCTAAGGTTACCCGTCTATCTGCCGGTCAGGCTCCAGGCATCTTCCGATCCCTGGTCGTCATCGTCGTCGTAATACTCCGTGGCCTGGGGCCTGGCGTCCAGGTCTGCCTGGACAAGATCCTCGGGCCCGTCCTGGTCGAAGTTGTGGTTGGCATTGGCGTTGTCGGCGAGAGCATCCGTCATCGGATCCGCGCCCGGTGCGGCGGCTGCCGGAACATCGTCGCCGCGGATCGCAGCCAGCGTCACGGCGAGGTCGTCCGGCTTCACCAGCACGTCGCGGGCCTTCGAGCCTTCGGACGGTCCCACCACGCCGCGGGACTCGAGCAGGTCCATCAGTCGCCCGGCCTTGGCGAAACCGACCCGAAGCTTACGCTGGAGCATCGAGGTGGAGCCGAACTGCGTGGTCACGACCAGCTCCGTGGCCTGCAGCAGCACCTCCAGATCGTCCCCGATGTCGTCGTCGATCTGTTTCTTGGGCGCCTCGACGGCGACATCCTCGCGGTACACCGCCTGCAGCTGGCCCTTGACGTGTTCGACAACCTTGTGGATCTCGGTCTCGCTGACCCAGGCGCCCTGGACGCGCATGGGCTTGTTGGCCCCCATCGGCAGGAAGAGCGCGTCGCCCTGGCCAATCAGCTTTTCGGCGCCCGGCTGGTCCAGCACCACGCGCGAGTCGGTGACCGACGACGTGGCAAACGCCATGCGGGAGGGCACGTTGGCCTTGATCAGGCCGGTGACGACGTCGACCGACGGCCGCTGCGTGGCGAGCACCAGGTGGATGCCGGCAGCGCGGGCCAGCTGGGTGATCCGGACGATGGAGTCTTCCACGTCGCGCGGGGCGACCATCATCAGGTCGGCAAGCTCGTCCACGATCACCAACAGGTAGGGATACGGCTTGACGATCCGCTTGGAGCCTTCCGGCGGGATCACTTTGCCGTTGCGCACGGCCTTGTTGAAGTCATCGATGTGTTTGTAGCCGAAATTAGCGAGGTCGTCGTAGCGGGTGTCCATCTCGCGGACCACCCACTGCAGTGCTTCGGCGGCCTTCTTCGGGTTCGTGATGATGGGCGTGATCAGGTGCGGGACGCCTTCGTAGGCGGTAAGTTCCACACGCTTCGGATCCACCATGACCATGCGGACCTCGTCCGGCGTCGAGCGCATCAGGATCGAGGTGACCATGGAGTTCACGAACGCGGATTTACCGGCACCGGTCGCGCCGGCCACGAGCAGGTGGGGCATTTTCGCCAGGTTGGCCACCACGTAGCCGCCTTCGACGTCCTTGCCGACGCCCATGACCATCGGATGGTCCGTCTTACGCGCGTTGTTGGACCGCAGTACGTCGCCGAGCGACACCGTCTCGCGGTCCGTGTTCGGGATTTCGATGCCGATGGCGGACTTGCCCGGGATAGGGCTCAGGATCCGGACGTCCGAGCTGGCCACCGCATAGGAGATGTTCTTGGACAGCGCCGTCACGCGCTCCACCTTGGTGCCCGGCGAGAGTGCAATTTCGTACCGGGTCACCGTCGGCCCGCGGGAGAACCCTGTCACCCGGGCCTCCACTTTGAACTGGTCCAGCGTCTGGGTCAGCGCGGCAACGACCGAGTCGTTCGCCTCGGAGCGTTCCTTGGACGGCGGCCCCGCCGGCAGGTAGTCCGAGGGCGGCAGCGTGTACGCCACATCACCCGAGAGCTGGAGCTGCTCGGTGCGCTGCGGAATGGGGGTCGCCGGCGGCTGCGGCTGGACCGGGTTGGCCGGTACCGCCGCCACGCTCCCGGTCGAAGCAGGGGGCACAACAGGGAGGGCCTCGGTGGCCCCCTCCGGCATGAGGCCCTGATCGCGTTTGAGCTTCTCGGCGGCAAGCTCGGACTGGGTAGGTCGGCGGACACCCGGCGGCACCTTCGGGGCAGCCGGTCCCGGGGCCGCGACCCTCGGAGCGTCTTCGTCTTCGATGACGGGAGTCTCGAAGGCCTCGTCGCCGTAGTAACCCTCATCCTGCTCTTCGTCTTCGGGCGCATGCTTGTCCCGGCCGAACCGGCGCTTCCGGGGCTTCTTCGCCTTCGGCTCGCTCCGGTCCGATTCATAGAGATAGCTCTGGTCATGGCCGTTGGCCGCGACCTCGTTCAGGTCCTGGCCCATGAGGCCTTCGTAAAGGGCACGGAGCCGGGCCGGGATATGCCGGAACGGCGTCGCGGTAACGATGAGCAGGCTGACGAAGGCCAGCAAAGAGTAGACCGCAACCGCGAGCCACATGTTGATGGTGGCGAGCGGCGAAGATATGAGGAAACCGACCATGCCGCCGGCCGCCCACAACGCGTCGAGTCCGTCGGCGAGGCCGGGCTCGCCGCCAATGACGTGTGCCAGGGCTGTTCCGGACAGCGTCATCAGAGTCAGTCCGATAGCGATCCGGTTGTTTCCGCGGGCATCCTCCGGGGAGCGCATCAGTCGCACCGTGAAGATCAGCAGGAAAACCGGCAGCAGCAGCGCCATCCAGCCGAACGTCCCGCCGACCACGGCGTGTACAACGTCGGCAAATCCGCCGGTGAGGGCCCACCATTCAACCGCCGCAATGACCACGGCCAGCAGGAGCATGAAGAAACCGGTGCCGTCGCGGCGCAGGTCCTTGTCCGGGTGGACATCCGGACCGAGTTTGCGGATGCCCGCCGCGACGATGTGCGCGGTACCCATCCAAGCGCCGCGGATCATCCTCAATGGCAGCGGAAGGTGGTCTTCCGGCTGCACGTTGAGAGCTTTGGTCTTGGCCGCGCCGCGTCCCGCAGTAGAGCGCGAAGCACTGCCTGAGTTCTTACCGCGCGACTGCTGGGTGCCTTTTTTGGCAGGAGAAGTACGAGTCGCCATATCGAATACGTTACCCGCAAAGGTCCGGCAACTGGGGGATTTGCCATCGAGTGCAAGCAGGTGTCAGCCCAAACAGGGGCGTGCCGGCCGTACCAATGGCAGAAAGCGGATCAGGCTTCGAGCACGACCGGTACGATCATGGGCCGCCGGCGGTGCCGCTTGTTGACCCAGGTACCCACGACCCTGCGGACCACCTGCTGGAGCTGGTAGGTGGTGTGCTCCTTGGTGCCCACCACGGCTTCCTCCAGGGCGGCCGTGATCTGGGGCTTGATGTTGTCAAAGACCGCGTCGTCCTCGGCGAAACCGCGCGCATGGATTTCCGGGCCGGAGACGATCTTGCCGGTACTGCGGTTGACCACGGTGATGACCGAGATGAAGCCTTCTTCGCCCAGGATCCGGCGGTCCTTCAGATCCGAGTCGGTTATTTCGCCGATGCTGGAGCCGTCCACATAGACGAAGCCGCATTCGACCTGGCCCACGATGCGCGCTTTGCCGTCGACAAGATCGACCACACTGCCGTCATCGGCCAGCAGGACATTCTCGTCGGCCACGCCGGTCTGCCGCGCCAGGTTGCCGTTGGCGATCAGATGGCGCGTTTCGCCGTGGACCGGCATCGCGTTCTTGGGCTTGAGGATGTTGTAGCAATACAGCAGCTCACCGGCAGCGGCATGGCCGGAGACATGAACCTTGGCCGTGCCCTTGTGGATCACCTCGGCACCCAGCTTGAGCAGGCCGTTGATAATCCGGAAGACAGCGTTCTCGTTGCCCGGAATCAACGACGACGCGAGGATCACGGTGTCGCCCTTGCCCACCTGGATCCGGTGGTCTCCGTTAGCCATCCGCGAGAGGGCAGCCATCGGTTCCCCCTGGGAGCCGGTGGACATGAGCACGATCCGGTCATCCGGGAAGTCTTCGACGTTTTTCAGGTCGACAATGATGCCCGGGGGTACGTTCAGGTAGCCCAGCTTCTCGGCGATGGCCATGTTGCGAACCATGGACCGGCCCACGAAAGCGACATGGCGCCCATGCGCGGCGGCGGCGTCGAGCACCTGCTGGACGCGGTGGATGTGCGAAGAAAACGACGCGACAATGATCCGCTTCTGGACCTGCCCGAAGAGCCGTTCCAGCACCGGTCCGATTTCCTTTTCCGCGGTGGTGAAGCCGGGGATGTCGGCGTTGGTCGAATCCGACATGAACAGGTCCACGCCTTCTTCGCCGAGCCGGGCGAAGGCACGCAGGTCAGTCAGGCGTCCGTCCAGCGGCAACTGGTCCATCTTGAAGTCGCCGGTGTGCAGGACATTGCCCGCGGCCGTTCGGATGAAGACAGCCAACGCGTCCGGAATGGAGTGGTTGACGGCAACGAATTCGCACTCGAACGGTCCGAACTGCTCGATCTGGCCTTCGGAAACGGTCAGCGCGTACGGCTTGATGCGGTGCTCGGTCAGTTTCGCCTCGACCAGCGCCAGGGTCAGCTGTGAACCGATCAGCGGAATGTCCTGGCGCATGCGCAGCAAGTAGGGAACTGCGCCGATATGATCCTCATGCCCATGGGTCAGGACCACGCCGACGATGTCGTCAAGCCGGTCCTCAATATATGAGAAGTCCGGCAGGATCAGATCCACTCCGGGCTGGTGTTCTTCGGGGAAGAGGACACCGCAATCCACAATCAGCAGCTTCGAGTTGATCTCGAACACCGCCATGTTCCGGCCGATCTCGCCCAGGCCGCCCAGCGGCACTACGCGCAGGGTACCGTCGGCGAGTTTCGGCGGGGTTCGCAGCTCTGTAATTGTGGACTCGCTCATGCTTTGGATCAAACCTCCAGGTTCCAGCCGGCCTCTTCGAGGTCTGCGCGGATCAGTGCGATCTCGGCGTCGGACGGCTCAACCAGAGGCAAGCGGACCACCGAGTTGGGCAGTACGGACTGCCACTTAAGAATGAGTTTGGACGCGACCGCCCCTTGAATATGGGTCATGACCGCCCGCTGGACCGGATCCAGCTCAAAGTGCAGCCGGCGTGCCGTAGCCAGATCACCGGCATGCATGGCATCGACCAGTGCACGGTACTGCGCCGTCGCAACATGGGCGCTGACCGAAACGAGGCCGACGGCGCCGGCGGCCATCAGCGGCAAGGTGAGCGAGTCATCGCCGGAGTACACATCCAGATCGGTGTTCGCCAGGACGCGCGTGGTCTCCTGGTAGTCCGCCTTGGCATCCTTCAGCGCGACGATGCGCGGATGTTCGGCCAGCCGGTACAGGGTCTCGGTCTCGATCCGGATGCCGGCGCGGCCGGGGATGTCGTAGACCATGACGGGCAGATCGACGGCGTTCGCGATGGCTTCAATGTGTGCCTGGACGCCGGCCTGGCTGGGCTTGTTGTAGTACGGCGCGGTGACAAGGAGTCCGTCCACGCCCAGTTTCGCCGCTTCCTGGGACAGACGGATGGAGTGCCGGGTGTCGTTGGTGGTGGAGCCGGCGATGACCTTTGCCCGTCCGCCGACGGCGTCTACCACCGCGCGGAACATGCCGAGGTTTTCCTCGTCCAGCAGGGTGGAGGTCTCCCCCGTGGTCCCGGTGACCACCAGTCCGTCGCAGCCGTCCTCGACGAGCTTCAGGGCCAGCTTGCCAGCGACCTCATAATCCACATCGCCCTTCTCGTTGAAGGGGGTAACCATGGCAGTCACCAAAGATCCGAAGGTGTACTCACGGGAAGAAGACTCAGACATAGACAAAACGTTACCGCGTGGACCTCGGTTTGCCGCAACGGCCCCGCCGAGTTTCGTATCACGGCACCGCTTCCGCCCTGAGGCTCTGCGATTGTTACGCTGCAGGCCCCAATACAGAGGGCTGTGAGAATATCGGATTATGGCATCCACACACAACGGTTCCGCCGGGCAGCGGCTGGCCGGAATCGACGCCGCCCGGGGCCTGGCCCTGCTGGGCATGATGGCCACCCATATCTTTCCGTTGTGGACCGCCGGCGCCAACCCCGAGCCCAGTTTCAGCGGCCTGGTACTCTCCGGCCGGTCCTCGGCCCTCTTCGCGGTCCTGGCCGGCGTCGGGCTTGGCCTTTTGACCGGCGGCAGCCGTCCGCACAGCGGCCGGTCGCTGCTGGCCGACCGGTCCGGGATTGCGGTGCGCGCGGCCATTATCGCCGTCGTTGGTCTGATGCTTGGCACGCTGAACGTCAGCATTGCCGTCATCCTCGTCCACTATGCGGTGCTGTTCCTCTGCGCCCTGCCGTTCCTGCAGCTGCGCCTGCCCGTGCTGGCAGCGTGGGCCGGCGGCTGGCTGCTGCTCTCCCCCGTGGCTGCCTATCTGCTGCGCCCGTGGCTGGAGAACACACTCGGCTTGGCCAGCCTGGGGCACAATCCGATGATTCTCGATGTGTTTATTCCGTCCAGGTTCCTGGCCGACATCTTCGTCACCGGCTACTACCCCGTGCTGCATTGGCTCGGCTACATCCTTGTTGGGCTTCTCATCGGCCGGCTGGATATCCGCCGCGCCGCGGTCCAACTGTGGCTGCTGTCCGGCGGCCTGGCGGCGGCGGCGTTGGCCAAAGCCGGCTCATGGCTCATCATGGACGGCCTGGGCGGCTACCGCCAGCTCGCCTCCACCGAGGCGGCGGAGCGCCCGGATTTCGCGCTGATCTACCAGGTGAACCTCAGTTGGGTCGACACGGACGATTCATGGTGGTGGCTGGGAATCTCCGGCCCGCATTCCGGCACCACCTTCGATCTGCTGCATACCTCCGGGACGGCGGCCATTGTGCTTGCCATCTGCCTGCTGCTGACCACGAAGAAACCGAATCTGCTGCTGCCGCTCTCGGGTGCCGGTGCCATGACGCTGACCTTGTACACCGTGCATGTCTGGGTCATGAGCCTCATCCCGAAGAATGCGGTCTGGCCCGGGGACAACGAGATTTACTGGGTGCAGGTCATCGTGGCCCTGTCCGTGGGCACCACGCTGCACGTGCTGGACCGGCGGGGGCCCTTCGAATTCATCACGTCCACCGCCTCCCGGACAACCCGGGACGCCATCCGCGGCGGCCACCGCCAATACAGCTGACGCACGCAACTTCGGTTATGCAGCCAACTTACGACGGCGACAGCCCCCGTGCCGTTTCAGCCGCCAGCAACTGGTCCCCGCAAGCACCGCAGCATCCTGCAATGTGATCAGGCGGGTCGGCCGGTCCATGCGGCCAACGCAGTTTCAGCTGCGGCTGAGCTCGATGGCCTTGCGCATGGATTCGCGGGCACGCTTGCGGTCGCGGGCGGCGTCGTAGGCGCAGGAGAGCCGGAACCAGCTGCGCCAGTCCTCCGGCGCGGCTTCGGCCTCCGCCTTGTACTTCTCAAACTCCGCATCCGCCGCCTCGCGGACGATGCGGCCGCCCGGGGTGCGCGGCAGGTTATCCACCGGCAGCCCGCCTTCAGCCTCAAGGATCTTGGCCAGTTTCGACATGCGCGAGCCGAAGAGGATCTCGCGGATCAGCGCCCAGGCACCCACCACCGGCAGCACCAGCAGGGCGGCGCCGAGGGCAATCGCCACCGGCTGCGGGTCCTGCAGAAGCAGCCAGGCGCGGTGCACGGTCAGCGCCATGTACGCGAGCAGCAGGAAGATGATGGCCGAAACCCAGATCTTCTCGCCGTGGCGCGAATACCAGGAAGCGGAGCCGGTTCCCGGGGTTGCGGAGTCAGTCATTGAGGTCAAGGTATCCGTCCAGGCCGTAGGTCAATCCCGGGTGGCTGGCCACGGCGCGCACGCCCAGCAGGACCCCGGGCATAAAGGAGGCACGGTCAAACGAGTCGTGCCGGATGGTCAACTGTTCACCTGGGCCGCCGAGCAGCACTTCCTGGTGCGCCACCAGGCCGCGCAGCCGCACGCTGTGCACCCGCACCCCCTCCACGTCCGCGCCGCGGGCGCCGTCGAGGGACTTAGTGGTGGCGTCGGGGCTGGCGGAAACGCCGGCCTCTTCCCGCGATGCGGCGACCAGCTGCGCGGTGCGTACCGCGGTGCCGGAGGGCGCGTCCACCTTGTCGGGGTGATGCAGTTCGATGATCTCCACCGATTCGAAGTACCTGGCGGCCTTGGCGGCGAACGCCGACGCCAGCACCGAGCCCAGTGCGAAGTTCGGCGCGATCAGCACGCCGGTTCCCGGGTGCGCTTCCAGCAGTGCGTCCAGGTTGCGGCGCTTCTGTTCGTCCCAGCCGGTGGTTCCGACGACGGCGTGCATGCCGTGTTCGACGGCGAAACGTACGTTTGCTTCGGTGCTGTCCGGCGTGGTCAGATCCACCACGACCTGCGCGCCGGTGCCGGCCAGCGAATCCAGGCTGTCCCCACGCCCCAGCGCAGCCACCAGTTTGAGGTCTTCGGCGGCGTCAACGGCCTTGACCGCCTCCGCGCCCATTCGTCCGCCGGCACCGAGCACGGCCACCGCAAGTTGTTCAGTCATGGTTTCCAGCGTATCGCTACTGGCCGATGCCTACCCATTCGGTGCGTCCGTCGGCGAAATGCTGTTCCTTCCAGACCGGCACCCGTTCCTTGACGGTGTCCACCAGTTCCGATGCCGCGGCGAACGCTTCGGCACGGTGGGCGGAAGCGACGGCGGCCACCAGCGCCGGATCCCCGATCTGCAGCGATCCAATCCGGTGCGCGACCCAGATGCGCACGCCGTCGTACTTCGCGGCAATGTCGGCGGCGACCTCGGCAATCACCCGGCCCGCGCTGGGGTGTGCGGAGTAGCCCAGGGCGGAGACCGCTTCCCCGCCGTCGTGGTTGCGCACTACGCCGCTGAAAGTCACGACGGCGCCGCACTCGGGCGACTCCGCTGCGGCCATCGCCTGCGCAGCGTCCAAGGGGGAATCGGCGACCCCTGCGTACAGCACTTCGCTAGTGCCCATGATGCCCTCCGGTTTTGTGGCTTGTGGTGTGGGTGGAGTTCTCCGCGGCGGCCTGGTGTCCGGCGCCTTCGTGTCCGGCGTCGCGGCGGCCTTCCAGCTGGGTATAGATGTGCTCGATCAGCGGCTGCAGCACCGCGAGCCCGTCGCGGACGCCGCCGGGCGAGCCCGGAAGATTGATGATGAACGTCCCGCCGGCCACTCCGGCCACGCCGCGGCTCAGCGCGGCCAGCGGTGTGTGGGGCCTGCCTGCGGCGCGGATGGCCTCCATGATCCCGGGCACTTCCTTGTCCAGGAGCGCAGCGGTGATCTCCGGGGTCCGGTCGTCACGGGTCAGCCCGGTGCCGCCGCTGGTGATGAGGACCCGGACGCCCTCGGCCAGCAGTCCTTCCAGCGCCGCTCGAACCTCGGGCCCGTCCGGGACCACGCGCACGGGCAGCGGCTCGAAGCCTTCGGCGGCCAGCCACTCGGAGATGATCGGCCCGCTGCGGTCCTCGTAGGTCCCGGCTGCCGCGCGCGTGGAGGCGACAACGACGCCGGCAGTGCGCCGGATGCCGGCGCCTCCGT